>NZ_CP169368.1:1907008-2224843 GCF_042485795.1 Lonepinella sp. MS14435 | reverse complement strand
TTTTATTTAAATATCATTTAGTTATATTGCAGAACTAAGAGTCTAGTTCCAAAAGTGCGGTTAAAGTTGGTTTAATTCTACAATAAAAAAGCGGAAAGATCTTCATAAAAGGATCAAAAAAATTGCTTGAGGTTTTCGCCAAAAAACGTATAATTTGGCTACTCTTTTTGTAGGGTTTTTTTATAACAGAAAATCAATTAGTTGCAAAACTAGATAAGATAATTTGTATATTTTTAGAAAATAGTTACTTGATTTTGCTGATTCTTATTTGACGAACGCTGATTTTATGAGTAGAATCTCGTTCCTTATTTTGGATAACTTTGAATAACCCTGTTTTCAAGTAATTTGTGTTTTGTTCGCTTTTGCAACGGCATTTGTGAATAAAGCGATCAATAACCATTTTGATTTAGGTAAATTTTAATATGAAACGTACATTTCAACCTTCTGTATTAAAACGTAGTCGTACTCACGGTTTCCGTGCTCGTATGGCAACTAAAAACGGCCGTCAAGTTTTAGCTCGTCGTCGTGCTAAAGGTCGTAAAAGTTTATCTGCTTAATCCTTATGCCTTAGCGTGGTTAAGCTAAACTTTTCTAGGGAGTTGCGTTTGTTGACTCCCGAACATTTCAAATACGTCTTTCAAGAGCCGCTCCGTTCTTCTGCACCTGAAGTCACAATTCTTGCCCGAAAAAATAATCTGACGCATCCACGTTTAGGTCTTACTGTGGCAAAAAAACATTTGAAAAGAGCCCACGATCGTAATCGTATTAAACGTTTATGCCGTGAAAGTTTTCGTTTATTACAGCATAGTTTACCTAACTATGATTTTGTGATTGTGGCAAAAGCAGGTATTGGCAAGTTAGATAATCCAACTTTAACCCAAACTTTGGATAAATTATGGCAACGTCACATTCGATTGGCGAAAAAGTTCTCATCAAACTAATTCGTGTTTACCAAATTGTGCTAAGTCCGTTAATTGGACCTCGTTGTCGCTTTGTACCGACCTGTTCTTGTTATGGTATTGAAGCAATAAAAACGCACGGAGCAATAAAAGGGGGTTGGCTTACGCTTAAACGTATATTAAAATGTCATCCTTTAAATGCTGGTGGATTCGATCCTGTTCCACCAAAAAATGATAACAATAATCACAAAGAGAACAACTGATGAATAATCGTAGCTTATTAGCTCTTGCTCTACTGTTTATTTCGTTCCTTGTTTACCAACAATGGGAAATTGACAAAGCACCGAAACCAGTGGCACAACAAACCACAGTTTCTGCTGTATCTAATGATACGCCAACCAGCTCAACTGCATCTGCATCAATGGTTGATGGAACGACTCAAGGTCGTATTATCACCCTAACCAATGACGTATTTAGCTTAAAAGTGGATACTTTAGGCGGTGATGTGGTGGCAAGTAGCCTATTAGATTATGCAGCAGAACTCAATAGCCAAGAACGTTTAGTATTATTAGAAAATAATCCGAACAAAGTTTATGTTGCACAAAGTGGCTTAGTGGGCAAAAACGGGATTGATAGTGCGGCAGGTCGTGCAGCGTATCAAGTAGATGGCGATAACTTTACACTAGCTGATGGTCAAAATGAATTACGAGTGCCACTAACCTTTAGCCAGAATGGTGTGACTTATCATAAAGTCTTTGTGTTAAAACGTGGTGAATACGCAGTTGAAGTGAATTATGAAATTCAAAATAATAGCGACACAGCGATTGAAGTACAACCTTATGGTCAGTTAAAACACACTTTAGTGGAAAATTCAGGCAATATGGCGATGCCGACCTATACTGGTGGTGCTTATTCTTCAGCCGAAACTAACTATAAAAAATACAGTTTTGAAGATATGGGGAAAAATAACCTAGCGATTAATACTAAAGCGGGTTGGATTGCAATATTACAACATTATTTCGTGTCTGCTTGGATTCCGAATCAAGATGCAGATAATCAACTTTACACTAGCACCAATAACGGCATGGGTTTTATTGGTTATCGTGGACCGACTGTGACTGTTCCAGCTGGAGCAAGTGAAACGATCAAAAGTCAACTTTGGACAGGTCCTAAATTACAAAATAAAATGGGCGACGTAGCAAACCACCTTGATTTAACCGTTGATTATGGTTGGGCGTGGTTTATTGCAAAACCATTATTTAAATTGTTAACCTTTATTCAAAGTATTGTAGTGAATTGGGGTGTGGCAATTATGTGTGTTACTATCATTGTGAAAGGGATCTTATACCCACTCACTAAAGCACAATACACCTCCATGGCGAAAATGCGTATGTTACAACCAAAAATGCAGGAAATGCGTGAACGTTTCGGCGATGATCGTCAACGTATGAGTCAGGAAATGATGAAATTGTACAAAGAAGAAAAAGTCAACCCAATGGGCGGTTGCTTACCGATTCTTGTGCAAATGCCAATTTTCATTGCGTTATACTGGACATTTATGGAAGCGGTAGAGTTACGTCATGCTCCATTCTTGGGTTGGATTCAAGACTTATCGGCACAAGATCCGTATTATATTTTGCCATTGTTAATGGGAGCATCAATGTTCCTGTTACAAAAAATGTCGCCAACCCCTGTGGCAGATCCAATGCAACAAAAAGTGATGACCTTTATGCCAGTGATCTTCACTGTTTTCTTCTTATGGTTCCCGTCAGGCTTGGTGTTATACTGGTTAGTGTCTAACTTAATCACCATTGTTCAACAACAGTTGATTTATCGTGGATTAGAGAAGAAAGGGTTACATTCTCGTAAATAATCAGAACTGGAATTAGATTAAAAATAAAAGGTATCGCAAGATACCTTTTACTTTAGGTGGGAAGCTAGATTATACTGATTATTATGGCATCACAACAGCGTGATAATGTAATTTATCAATAGCATTAATTAATTGTTCATTGGTGACTTTTTCGTCTGCTACGATTTTTACTAATCGATCATTAAAATTGCCTTTAGTCGAAATCACACCGTCAATCGCTCGCAATTCCTTATTCACTAAATACACACAAAGTTGGCAATTCATTTCTTCAATATGCAGTGTCATTTGCTTTTCTGCGCCGAAACTGACCGCAGAAAATAAGCTGATCATGCTAAAGATCAATCTTTTTTTCATTCTAAACGCTCCAAAATAAACGGCAATAAAGTCGGATAACTTAACAAAAAAATAATCAACACAAATAGAACCCAGTAGCACCATAACAAGGTTTTACGAGATAAATATTTCGTGCAAATGATCTTTTTTGAAAAGACTAATAACCAAAAACCATAGCTGAATGCAGCAAGCGATAAAATTAACATTGGAATACGTAAGTAATCCAGTTGGTTTAGCTCAATTAGCCAACTAGATGAAACCCCGAATAGCAAATAAATCAGCGGAGCAATACAGCACAAACTCGATGTAACAGCAGCCACTACTGCCGTTACACAAGCGGTAAAAAAGGATTGGTTATAATTCTTTTGAGATAAATTCATAACCGAATTCTTTCGCATCATAAGAATTTAATGGATCACCGCCGACTTCTGCATAAGGGTAGCCGAAGTTATTGATTGGGGCAAGTTCTGGTATTGGGTAAAGGTTAAAATCACGGGCGTGATTAAAGCCTATCCAGTTGGCTTCCCAGTTACCGAATAAGTATTTAGCCACGGCTTGAGTGTCTTTATCGTCCACAGCTTTTTTCTCAGTTAAACGATATTTTGCCACGTCAGCAGAATCCACAGGTACCCAACCAAAGCCAGCTAAATAAAATTCCGCACGGCAATGTTGTCCACCGTTTTCATTTGCCACTTTGTCTTTCGCACCGCCAAAGGCTGATTTGGAATATTCACCCATTTTCACCGCTTGCCCTAAACGAATCCCAAACACTTCACGGGCAGGAATATTCGCCGCTCGAGCCAATGCCACAAACACTGAATTAATATCAGTACATTTGCCTTTCAACACGCCAGTGGTGAGAATTTTTTCCACATCACCATCACCACAGCCTAACACGGAATTATCCCGCTCCATATTATTGACGATCCACTGATGAATGCGTTCAGCTTTTTTCAATGGATTGGTTTCACTACCCACAATTTTATCAGCAAATTGCTTTACAATACCATCGGTTTTGATATGTTGAGTAGGTTTTAAATATTGTTGCACATCAACAGAATATTCAATTTTTTCAGGTGTTTGATAATCTTCTAACAGTCCTTGTTGCATAGGCTCACGATCTTGAGTTTGCACTACTAATTTCACATTCAGATGACGTTTTTCCGCTTTTTCATCCCAATTTGCATACAGAGTTTTAGCACCATATTGATTATTTTCACTAATATAGGCGTGTTTGAAATTACCATCAAATTCAATAGATTGCACTTTTTGATAGTCATTATTGAACGGTAACGGAACCCATAAATTAGTTGCTCCCTTTGAACCCTGTGGTACAACGAGATCGTAATTTTGGGTAAATTCATAGGAATGTGTATTGGTGTTAGGATTTGGCACGTTTTGTGCTTGGGCAGAGATTGCACTGCTGAAAAGTGCGGTGATTAAAAATAATTTTTTCATAGATTTCCTTCAAATAAATAAACAGAACCTGTCATATTTAAGTTCAGAGCTGCAAGCAGAATGAACTAGGCATAAGAATACCTGAAATTTGCTAAGAACAAAATATATTTGAATAAAATAATCTTTACTCGTTATCCTTTTTCTCTCCCTTTCCCTTATACATCGACTCAATCTGCTCACGATAACGTTGTAAAATAATTTTACGGCGGAGTTTTAGGGTCGGGGTGATTTCTTCCATTTTGGTGGTGAAAGCCTGTGGTAATAAAGTAAATTTTTTAATTTGCTCAAAGTGAGCCAGTTCTTTTTGCAACTCGTTGATTCGTTTTTCAAACATTTGAATAATATCAGAATGTTTGACTAATTCTAAACGATCTTGATATTTGATATTGAGCTGTTTGGCATATTCTTCCAGACTCTCAAAACAAGGTACAATTAATGCTGAAACGTATTTTTTAGCATCGGCAATAATCGCAATCTGTTCAACAAATTTGTCTTTACCTATTTTCCCTTCGATCATTTGTGGTGCGATGTATTTCCCGTTGGAGGTTTTCATTAATTCCTTGATGCGGTCAGTGATATATAAATTACCGTCAGCATCAAATTCGCCTGCATCTCCCGTTTTTAAGAAGCCATCTTCAGTAAAGGCTTGGGCAGTTTCTTCGGGCTTTTTGTAGTAGCCACGCATCACCATCCCACCACGTACCAGAATTTCGTTATCTTCCCCGATTTTAACTTCTACATCAGGCATTAATGTACCAATAGAGTTTGGGTTAAATTTAACATCGTCCCAGCAAGAAATGGTTGCGGTGGTTTCGGTCATGCCGTAGCCGAGTTTTACATTTAAGCCGATACTGTGGAAAAATACCCCAATGCTCGGTTCTAATTTAGCACCACCACAAGGCATTATTCGAATTCGTCCACCGAGTAGTTGGCGGAGTTTTCTGAACACAATTTTATCTGCTAAAACATATTGTTTTTGCAACAAAAAAGATGGTTTCTTGTCCGCAGCTTTAACGTGAAAATAACGTTCCCCTACACTTAACGCCCACTTAAACAACATTCGGCGATAGAACGGAGATTTTTGTACTTTATCCCAAACTGCGGTGTAAATTTTTTCATAAAAACGTGGTACCGCACACATTATAGTTGGGCGAACTTCGGTTAAAGCCTGACGTACTTGATTAGTGTCTTCTAAATAGACGTTGATTGCTCCACAATGTAAAATATAAGCAATCCAAGCTCGTTCAAAAATATGCGAGAAAGGGAGGAATGATAAAGACACATCTTGTTGGGTTACATCAAGTAATTTGTCATGAGCTTGTAATTGATGGGCTAAATTGGCATAATCAAGCATAACACCTTTCGGTTCGCCAGTGGTACCTGATGTATAAATGAGGGTAAATAGATCATCAAGGGATTTATCCGCAATGCGTTGATCTAATTCTGTTTGTTGATTTTCTGAACCTAGTTGCACAAAATCAGACCAGTGATAGCCTTTTTCACAATAATGCAACGCAATATTGGGTTTCATGGCTACAATTTTTTCTAATTGCGGACATTGATCTAACACTTCCAGAATTTGATCGTACTGTTCTTGTCCACCCACGAACAGAATTTTTATATCTGCATTGTTAATAATAAAGGCAGCTTGATTAGCCGTGTTGGTGGCATAAATCGGAACAGTTACCGCTCGAATCTGTAATGTGGCAATATCAGCGATTGTCCAGTTTGGCATATTATGCGCGAAGATACCGATTTTATCCTGCACTTGAATCTTACAAGCTAATAAGGCACGGCTGATTTCATCAATACGCTGTTGAAAATCATCCCAACACATATCGACCCACTGATCTTGTTGTTTATAACGAAGTGCGGTCTGTTTTGATAGTGTTTTTGCTTGTTGACGAATGCGTTGGATAAAATGGAAATCCATGTTCATTGTTAAAATCCTATTAATTATTTAAGTTTAGCGTACAGGCGTTCGCTAATATAACGATTTGTGAGAATAAAAGCTAGTGAAAAAGTAAGAAAATTACTATACTTAAGGCAACGTTTATTGATAGAGGAAAAATGATGAAAACGTGGAAAGATGTTATTGGTGTAGAAAAACAACAACCTTATTTTCAGCAGATTTTAACTCAGGTTCATCAGGCTAGAGCTGCTGGTAGAATTGTTTATCCTCCACAAAATGAAATATTTAATGCGTTTAAACTAACTGAATTTGAGCAAGTGAAAGTGGTCATCTTAGGACAAGATCCTTATCACGGACCAAATCAAGCACATGGTTTAGCCTTTTCAGTAAAACCGCCCGTTGCTCCGCCACCCTCGTTAGTGAATATGTATAAAGAATTAAGCCTAGAATATTCAGATTTTCAAATCCCAAATCATGGTTCATTGCTAGCTTGGGCAGCTCAAGGTGTGTTATTATTAAACACCGTATTAACGGTAGAGCAAGGACAAGCACATTCGCATGCTAATTTTGGTTGGGAAACCTTTACCGACCATGTGATTGCCAAATTGAATGAACAACGTGAGCATTTAGTTTTTTTATTATGGGGTAGCCATGCACAGAAAAAAGGGCAATTTATTGATCGGCAAAAACACTGTGTGTTAACGGCACCGCATCCGTCCCCATTATCTGCTCATCGTGGCTTTTTCGGTTGTGGTCATTTTAGCAAAACGAATGATTACTTACGCCAACATCAGATCGAAGAAATAGATTGGCGTTTAGACAATATTTAAGGAAAAATATGTTAGCAATAATTTCCCCAGCGAAAACATTAGATTATGAAAGTGCGGTAGAAAATCTTGATTTTTCTCAACCGCAGTTAACGGAATATAGTGAAAAATTAATTAACATTTGTCGTCAGCTTAGTCCCGCACAAATTGGCTCATTAATGTCGATTAGTGATAAATTAGCAGGATTAAATGCAGCACGTTTCGCAGAATGGAAAACCGAACATAATGAACAAAATGCTCGAGCAGCCATTTATGCCTTTAAAGGTGATGTTTATACGGGATTAGAGGTTGAAACCTTAAATAAAGATGATATTCAATTTGCTCAACAACATTTACGTATGTTATCAGGGCTTTATGGTTTATTACGCCCGTTAGATTTAATGCAACCCTATCGTTTAGAAATGGGTACAAAATTGCATAATCCACAAGGTAAGGATTTATATCAATTTTGGGGAAATGTAATTACTAACGCATTACAGCAAGCGATTGAGCAGCAAGGTGATAATGTGTTGATTAATTTAGCATCGGATGAATATTTTAAAGCGGTGAAAACAGATTTATTAAAGGCGGAAATTATTAAGCCAGTATTCTTAGATTTAAAAAATGGTAAATATAAAGTGATTAGCTTTTATGCGAAAAAGGCACGTGGCTTAATGTGTCGCTATATGATTCAACATCGTTTGACTCAAGCGGAGCAATTAAAGCACTTTGATTTAGGCGGATATTGGTTTGATGAAACTGCTTCACAGAGTAATGAATGGGTATTTAAACGGGATTTAGGTGAGTAAAATAATGAAAAAAATAACCGCACTTTTAGCAATTTTATTGCTGTCAGGTTGTGTTACACAGACAATATCAACCGAACAAGAACAACAGGTTAAATTAAATGCACCAAAACAAATTAAACATAATAATAAAAGCTATTTGTTAAAATCAACCCAAGACTTGGGTTCAATGGCACATTATGTCTATTTTACTAAAAAAGGCAGTGGTAAAAACTGGAGAACAGCTGTGGAATTATTGCACGATCGTAATGTGCAAAATATGTCTTTGCAAGAACGGATTAAATTAAGAGAAAAAGTTTATAAAAACAATGAGGTGAAGTACTTTAATTTGACTACAGAAAAGGATACTTTATATGCTTTTGTGATTTATGAACCGAATGCAAACCAAAATAATTGGCAGTTGGAAGTAGCTCGTGCTTCTGATGTAGCAGGCTGTGGATTTGTGCAATATCAATATTCACTAAAAGTGCCACAATCTCGCAAATTAGCCAATATGGGAAAAGTGAAGTTGATCGGTTATTTGAAAAAGTATGCCATTGATAAAGAAATGGCACGTTTACATAAGCTAAAATGGAATTGGCATTGTACTTTACCTAAAGTTATTTCCACGCCGAATACAAAAGGTTAAACTAGATCAAAATTTATAGAGAAATTGCTAAATTTTACTAGAGCCATAGTGCTGAATAGTGTAATCTTAGCACGAAAAATTTTCTCGGATTTTCAATATTAGATAAAGGTAATAAAAATGATTAAAAAAATTGCAGTGTTAACCAGTGGTGGCGATGCACCAGGTATGAATGCCGCTATTCGTGCGGTGGTTCGCTCAGCATTAGATGAAGGTTTAGAAGTTTATGGTATTTACGATGGATACCGTGGTTTGCATCAAAATAAAATTAAACAATTAAATCGCCATAGCGTATCAGATATTATTAATAAAGGCGGCACGTTCTTAGGTTCTGCTCGTTTCCCTGAATTTAAAAATCCTGCAGTACGTGCAGAATGTGCTGAAATTTTACGCTCGCATGGTATTGATGCGTTAGTGGTTATTGGTGGTGATGGTTCTTATACTGGAGCAAAATTATTAACCGAAGAACATGGTTTCCCTTGCATCGGTTTACCAGGGACGATTGATAATGATATTCCAGGTACAGATTATACTATTGGTTATCAAACTGCGTTAGAAACCGCAGTCGTTGCTATTGACCGCTTACGTGATACCTCAAGTTCACATCATCGTATTTCGATTGTAGAAATTATGGGTCGTCATTGTAGTGATTTAACTTTATCCGCTGCTATTGCAGGGGGCTGTGAGTATGCGATTCCTGCTGAATTAGGCTTTAATAAAGAAGAATTAATTCAGCACATTGAAGATAGTTTTGCGAAAGGTAAAAATCACGCTTTGATCGTGATTACTGAATTAGTCACAGATGTACATCAATTAGCGAAAGATATTGAGGCTCGTGTTGGGAATGAAACGCGTGCCACAGTGTTAGGTCATATTCAACGCGGTGGTTCACCATCGGCATTTGACCGTATTTTAGCTTCTCGTATGGGGGTTTATGCAGTAGATCTTCTCATGCAAGGTGAAAAGGGACGTTGTGTTGGCATTAAAAATGAAAAATTAGTTCATCATGATATTATTGATGCGATTGATAATATGCGTCGTCCGTTTAAAGCAGATTTATTAGATGTGGCGAATAGATTAGTTTAATTTAATCAACATGTTAAGGCGTATTTTAAAATACGCCTTTTTTATGCGATGCCGATTAATTTATGGGTCTGAATACTCAACTGCCATTTCGGTTTATTGGGGCGTTGATTCAGTTTTCCCAAATGGGTAATGGTTTCCAGTAGATTCATTTTGCCATTAATTTCGCAAGGGGAAAGATAATAATATTCTGCTTGAATTTTACTTTCAATTAATTGGCAAAAGGTTTGTACATTTTCATCTTTTTCATCCACCACAATGCGTACTTCATGGGCAAAAGGAATACAGCGATTGGCATATTTTTTTGCATACATGGCTTTGGGACTAGTGGCAATATAATCAATTTGTGAGGGGATTTCTTTTAGTCCGTTGGTTTCCATTGCAAGAAAATAATCTTCTGCTTTTAAACGATCCAATAATAAGGAAATACCTGCCTGAATAGTGGGTTCTCCGCCAGTAATGATAATATTCTTTGCTGAAAAAGACCGCACTTTTTGTAGAATTTGGCTCAAACTCCATTGCTCAAATTGGTTGTAATTAGTGTCACACCAAGGGCAAGCGAGATTACATTTGCCAAAACGCAAAAAAATACTTGGCATTCCTGTATTTGCCCCTTCCCCTTGTAGGCTTTCAAAAATTTCGACAATGGGAAATTTGGGTTCATTAATTAAATGCACTGCGATTATTCCCGATATTCACAAAAGGAAGTCGGAGTTTCCCATAAACGAATAGCAGAAATAGGTAACTCATTTTTTAATCGATTAAATATAAAACGAGCCATTTCTTCCGCCGTAGTACGCATCGGAATACCAAAGGTCTTTGAATCTAATTCATTGAGTAAATTCGCAATTTTACATTCTCTTTGGCTGGTGGTGTCATAAATAAAAGCATGATCCATGGGATCTAAAATGGCTTTTTTTACCACGGTTTTGACATCAGTAAAATCAATCACCATACCTTTTTTTGCTCCGCCCGCCACTAAATCACCACTCACTTCTACTTGTAATTTGTAGGTATGACCGTGCAAATTTTGGCATTTACCATCATGACCGTCCAAAATATGTGCCATATCAAAACTAAATTCTTTAGAAACTTTAAACATTGTTATCCCCCATTGGTGTAGAAATTGCCGAATTTTTATGTTCAATTTCTTCAGCATTTTTCACCGCACTTTTTAATGCTAAATATTCATTTAACCCTTTGTTGCGTAATTGGCAACTCGGGCATTCACCACAACCACCGTCAATACCTAAGTAGCAAGTGTGGCTATGTTGTTGGACATAATCTAACACACCAAGTTCATCGGCAAGCTGCCACGTCTGGGCTTTGGTTAAATACATCAATGGTGTGATGATACGGAAATTGTAGTCCATGGCTAAATTTAGTGTCACATTCATGGATTTAATAAATACATCACGGCAGTCTGGATAACCGCTAAAATCTGTTTCACAGACACCCGTGATAATATCGGTAATGCCTTGCCCTTTGGCATAAATAGCGGCATATAGCAAAAATAACGCATTGCGACCATCAACCAAGGTATTCGGCACGCCATTTTCGCCCGTTTTAATTGGGGTATCACTCATCATTGCATTGGCAGAGAAAATTTGCGTGCTTTCCATATCAATTAGCGTTTGCTTGATCCCAAGATCTTGGCAAATCCATTGAGCTTTATCTAATTCAATAGCGTGGCGTTGCCCATATCTGAAAGTAATGGTTTCGACATTTTGTTTTCCATATTGCTGAATAGCTTGAATTAAGCAAGTGGTAGAGTCTTGTCCACCCGAAAAAATAACCACCGCTTTGCGGTCATTATTGGGATTTGAGAGTTGCATTGTTTTTCCTTAGTTTTTTTGCGTGGGAGGTTTGCGAACCACGTTGTTATTCATCATATAAAAGTGCGGTGCATTTTAGCAGAGATTTGTACTGATGTATAATAAATTCCTTGTCATTAATAACGCATAACATTATTATTAACGCAAAAGGTTAAATGAGAAAATCAGATGATTACGGAATTTCGTTATGAGAGAAGTCGCCCTAATTCACCCTGATGAAATTTTATTAGAAGATTGGTTAAAACCCCTTGAGAAATGTCGAATGGTAACCCCGTGAGGCGGTCTAGTATTGTTCTTTTGCCCCCAGTTTTCCCCTTTAAAAAAATAAATCTTTGTGATCTTGATTCCAAAATTGAACTAAAAAATCTTGTCATATTTTGACCGCAGTTAATAATACACCTTAATTTTTAAATTTGATTAAAGGGGAATTATTATGCAACAGCATGGACGCTATCTTGATCTCACTACCGATTATGGTTTTAAACATGTTTTTGGCATGGAACTACACAAGGATATATTAATTTCTTTTCTAAATGAGCTTTTCAAAGGCAAGAAGGTTATCACCGATTTAGTGTACAATAAAAATGAACATGTTGGTGATACGTTAAAATTAGGTTCGGTGATTTTTGATTTAACTTGTACTACGGATGATGGTAGTCAGTTTATTATTGAAGTGCAACGTAGTGAGCAAGATAAATTTAAAGAACGCACGATTTATTATGCCTCTAAACTGATCAGTGACCAAGCACCAAAAGGAAAACGGCACGAGTGGGGGTATGTGATCACAGAAGTCTATGTGATTGCAATTATGGATAATTTCCATTTCTCTGACACGAAAGATTATTTGCACGATATTTGCCTTTGCAACAGGCAGACAGGGGAAATTTTTTATGATAGACTGGGATTTATCTACATAGAATTACCAAACTTTAATAAAACCAGTGAACAATTAACAAGCGTGCTAGAAAAATGGTTGTTTGTACTGAAAAATATGGTAAAACTCAACAAGTTACCCAATTTTCTAGATGATCCAATTTTTCAGAAATTATTTCAAATTGCGGAATATAGCAACTTAAGCAAGAGGGAAAAAGCAATGTACGATGTCAGTTTAAAACGTAAATGGGACGAATATTCTTTACTCACTTCAGCGACGAATAGAGGAATTCGGCAAGGATTGCAACAAGGTTTACAACAAGGTTTGCAACAAGGGCTACAGCAAGGGCGACTAGAAACTTTGAAAGAAAATGCCCAAAATATGCTGGCTTTGGGTTTAGATCTGGAGATTATTTCTAAATCTGTGGGTTTGTCCATTGACGAAATCAAAAAGCTATGCAATTAGATTTTGAATTCAGATTTGTCACGTTTGGAGTAAATACGGCTTTCTATGTTATAAAACAAGAAACCCAATCACTTGCGTGATTGGGTATGGATTTAAAAAATGCCTTGGTGAGGCAAAATTATTATTTTTTACCCACAAATACCCCAAAGGAATCAGAGCGTTCAAATGTTCCGCCCACTTCTTCAGCTGTTGAACCGTAGAAATTACCTTTCAAGCCACTGCCTGTATCGCTATCGGTCCAGTTAGCTGTGAAACCATTACTTGATACATTACCTTTAAATGGTTGAGCAGCAGTTGTTGGTGCACCATTACCATTGCGGATTTGACCTTCAATGGTTTTATCACCGAAGTCAACATCGGCGGTAAAGTTACCTGTAATCGCACCAGAAGTTTGGAATAAGTTGTTGGAAATGTCGCTGGCAAAGCGTAGGAAGCCACCGTTGTATGTTGCTTTACCCGTAGTTGGTACGGCGGTTGATTCAGTTGGTGTACCTTGAACAAACAGATACTGATTAGCACCTGCTACCACTGCACCTGCAACGACATTGGCAAATTCATAAGAAGCATCAGAGCTATCGCTAGTACGTTGAGACGTAATCACATTTGCACCCGTAAAGTTTAAGCTGGATCTTGTACCATTGCTTTCACCTTTGTCAGTATAGTACACGCTTTTCACAAAGCTCGGATTGCCAGAAGCAATTTTTGTTTTTGCTGTACTTAACGGAATTTCGACACCGTCAACGGTAATTTTGTCAAAATTAGCGGCATCATAAGACACAGAAGTTTTTACATTAAAGCTATTTTGAGCAGTTCCTGCTGGTACGACATAGGAAGTAGTTTCAGGGACGCTAGTTTCAGGTGTATCAGTTTTAGGTGTATCAGTTTTAGGTGTACCAGGTTCAAGGGGGGTACCAGCTTCAGGGTCACCAATTTCAGGGTTACCAATTTCAGGGTTATCAGTTTCAGGGGTACCAGTTTCAGGGTTACCAGTTTCAGGGTTACCAGTTTCAGGGGTACTAGCTTCAGGGGTACTTTCTTCAGGGGTGCTTTCTTCAGGGGTACTTTCTTCAGGGGTACTTTCTTCAGGGGTACTTTCTTCAGGGGTACTTGCTTCAGGGGTACTTGCTTCAGGGGTACTTGCTTCGGGGGTACTTGCTTCAGGGGTACTGGTTTCTGGTGGGTTTTTGGTAACATTTGAATCATCACCGCCAGAAGACGATGAACCACAAGCTGAGAGTGCGAGGGCACAAGCGATAACAATAGCAGTGAGTTTGAATGGACTTTGCATGGAAAAGCTCCTTGATAATAATGACATAATAGTTCGGGAAATACAGCTTCACATTCACTGTATTTAAACTTACTTAGTGGCTTGAACTTAGATAGCTTCGTGGTTAAATGTTGATGTAATAACATTGCTCACAACTGTGCCACTACAAACTTTGTTTGCCACACAAAGAATCCGTTTAAAATAAAAATGATTCTTATTAAGGATAATAAGTGACTTTTTAAAACTTGTAAAGTGTTATTGAATTGCATTTGAGAGGATTTTTTATTTGATGGCATTATCCTTTTTAATACAGCGATAAGGAATAAACCATTAAAATACCCCAGTCCACAACTGCAAACTGGGGCTTAAAAGCAGGGAGTAATGGTAGGTTATTCTGTTTTTTGTTCCGCAATAAACACACCAAATGAATCAGAACGTTCAAATTGTCCTGCCATTTCTGTTGCGGCTGGACCGTAGAAGTTACCTTCTAAGCCTTTACCAGTGTCTTTATCATCCCAAGTGGCAGTGAAACTATTGCCAGCCAATGTTCCCGTGAAGTCTTGCTGTGTTGCACTTCGACCTGGATCACGCAAGAAACCAGTGATGGTTTTGTTACCAAAGTCAACGGTTGTTTCAATTCTACCCGTCAACACGCCAGTTTCTTGGAATAGGTTGTCTTTGTTGGTGTCCATAAAGCGTAATGTACCACCTGTGTAGTAAGCTGTGCCAGTTGTTGGCGTATCCGTACTTTTCGCACCTTGAACAAAGAGGTAGTCTTCGCCATTGACTTTGGCAGCACCAACTACAACATGCTCAAAGTTATGTTTATTCACATAGTTTGCATTGGCACTACCATCATTGGTTGATACAATTAAAGAGGAATCTTTGACATTGAGATTATAACGAGCAACTGCCTGACCGAGAGCTGAGTCAGTATTGAATACAGGGTGAACTGCTCTTGGATTACCTTGTGTGGCGTTCACAGTTGCTTTGGCTAAATCAATTTCTACGCCATCAACGGTGATTTTGTCAAAAGTTGCTTTTTTAGGAGATGTTGATACTTTCACACCAAAGCTATTTTCTTCAATTTTAGTGGATTTACCAGAACTGGATGAGCTACAAGCAGTAAGTGCAAAACTACAAGCGATAAGAATAGCAGTGAGTTTGAATGGGATTTGCATGGAAAAACTCCTTAGATAATTAAAAAATAGATCAAAAAGCACCGCACTTTGTTTAGCGTGCTTACGATGACTTAGTGGCTTGAACTTCAATAGCTTCATGGTTAAACCTCGATACAATAATATTGCCTACCACTTTGCTTGCCACACAAAGAATCATTTTAAAAATGAAAATGATTCTTATTAAGATAATAAGTGATTTGTTAGGGTTTGTAAAGTATTATTGAATGTCGTGTGAGAGGATCTTTTTGTAAGCTCTTGCTTTATTTTAGGACAGTAAGGTACAAATAAAAAAACCGAACCCTTTGAATATGGTTCGGTTAGTTATTATGGTAGGGCTTATATACACCCTTAACGCTGATTGGTCAATTAGCCTTTGTAATTATAAACGTGAGCCACTAAGTCTAATACTTTGTTTGAGTAGCCAGTTTCGTTGTCGTACCAAGATACTAATTTAACGAATGTATCAGTTAATGCGATACCTGCGTCTGCATCGAATACAGAAGTTTCAACAGCACCGTTGAAGTCTGTAGAAACTACCGCATCTTCAGTGTAACCTAAAACGCCTTTTAATTCGCCGTTGAAAGTTTTACCTTCAGAGGCATCTTTGATGGCTTTTTTGATTTCATCATAGCTTGCTGGTTTTTCTAAGTTTACTGTTAAATCAACGACAGAAACGTTGGTAGTAGGAACACGGAACGCCATACCAGTTAATTTGCCGTTTAATGCTGGTAATACTTTACCAACTGCTTTAGCTGCACCAGTTGAAGATGGAATGATGTTTTGAGAAGCACCACGACCACCACGCCAGTCTTTGGCAGATGGACCATCAACAGTTTTTTGCGTTGCTGTGGTTGCGTGAACAGTGGTCATTAAACCGTCTTTGATACCGAAAGTTTCGTGGATAACACGAGCTAATGGTGCTAAACAGTTTGTGGTACAAGAAGCGTTAGATACAATATCTTGACCTTTATAATCGTTGAAGTTTACACCATTTACGAACATTGGTGTGTTGTCTTTAGATGGACCAGTTAAAACGACTTTTTTTGCACCTGCAGTAATGTGTTTACGTGCAGTTTCATCAGTTAAGAATAAACCCGTTGCTTCAACAGCGATATCAACACCGATGGCACCCCAGTTTAGGTTTGCAGGGTCACGCTCAGAAGTAACACGGATTTCTTTGCCGTTTACCACTAATTTGCCATCACGTACTTCAACAGTACCGTTGAAACGACCGTGAGTTGAATCGTATTTTAACATGTAAGCCATGTAATCAACGTCGATTAAGTCGTTGATACCTACAACTTCAATGTCTGAACGTTGTTGTGCTGCACGGAATACGATACGACCGATACGACCGAAGCCGTTAATACCAATTTTAATTGCCATAAGATTTTCACCTATATTTAAAGTTAAACAAAAGTTGTACAGTTCATTACTTCCGAGAAGTTAACTAGCTGTCCGTTTTTGATTATAGCACATTTTTTATTAATAACGAAATAAGACGAGTAAGGATCGTATAAACTTTTTGTGATCTCGATCAAATTTTTGGGTTAAATTATTATTGAAAATTTTTACCGCACTTTATAATTTATAATGATTTTTAGATCGCCTAACGGCATAATAAGAAAAACAATTTAATCATTAAGGGGAAAAGGATGGCTCAAGGTAATTTATATATTTTATCGGCACCGAGTGGAGCGGGAAAATCATCATTGATTGCAGCATTGCTAGAACAAGATCAACAAAAAAAAATGATGGTGTCGGTTTCTCATACGACACGTCAACCCCGACCGAGGGAAATTGATGGCGTGCATTATTATTTTGTGTCTGTGTCAGAGTTTGAAAGCCTGATTGAACAGGGGGTGTTTTTAGAATACGCCAAAGTTTTCGGAGGGAATTATTACGGTACATCTTTACCTGCCATTGAAAAAAATCTTGCTCAAGGTATTGATGTTTTTTTGGATATTGATTGGCAGGGGGCAAGACAAATTCGGCAAAAAGTGCGGTCAGTAAAAAGTATTTTTATTTTACCCCCATCTTTGGAGGAATTAGAACGTCGTTTAATTGGACGTGAGCAAGATAGCAAAGATGTGATTGCTCAACGAATGGCAAAGGCAATGGATGAGATTTCGCATTATGATGAATATGATTATGTGATTATAAACGATAATTTTGAGCAAGCATTAATGGATTTAAAAAGTATTTTGCGAGCAGGAAAACTCACGTTAGACCATCAAAAACAGGAAAATCCACGCTTAATTAACGAATTACTAGCAAAATAGCTTGCAGTTTAGTATTATGTTTTTCCTTTGATTGAAAAAATATTAACTATTATTGGAGTAAAATATGGCTCGCGTTACTGTACAAGATGCGGTTGAAAAAATTGGCAATCGTTTTGATTTAATCTTAACGGCATCTCGCCGTGCAAGACAATTACAGTTAAATCAATCTGAACCTTTGGTACCAGAAGAAAATGATAAACCTACTGTAATTGCTTTAAGAGAGATCGAAAAAGGATTGATTAATAACGATATTATGAATTCTCAAGAACGCCATGATGCGTTTGCATATAGCGAGAAAGAACATCAAGCGACAGCATTCGTGACGGAATAAGTGCGGTGAATTTGTCATTATTTTAGGCTCGCTGTTTGAAATGAGGTCAGTAAATATGATTTTTTTTGAACCGTTAGAAAAGATTATTCAGGAATATTTACCTGCTGAACAAATTGAATTAATTAAAAGTGCATTCCTGATGGCAAAAGATGGGCATGATGGTCAATTTCGTTCAAGTGGTGAGCCTTATATTACCCACCCTGTTGCTGTAGCTTGCATTATCGCTGAAATGCACCTAGATCACGAAGCAGTGATGGCAGCATTATTGCATGATGTCATTGAAGATACCCCTTATACGGAAGAACAACTGACAGCTGCCTTTGGGAAAAGTGTGGCAGAAATTGTGGACGGCGTATCAAAATTAGATAAGCTCAAATTTCGTACTCGTCAAGAAGCTCAAGCGGAAAGTTTCCGTAAAATGATTTTAGCCATGACGAAAGATATTCGTGTGGTGTTAATCAAACTTGCCGACCGAACCCATAATATGCGTACTTTAGGTGCGTTACGCCCCGATAAACGTCGTCGTATTGCTAAAGAAACCTTAGAAATTTATAGTCCTTTGGCTCATCGCCTAGGTATTGAACACCTCAAAAATGAGCTAGAAGATTTGTGTTTCCGAGCTATGCACCCTCAGCGTTATGCCGTATTACAAAAAGTGATTCAGATTGCTCGAGGTAAGCGTCAAGAACTCATTCAGCCAATTTTAGATGAATTACAAGATCGTTTGCAAAACGTGCCAATTATGGCTCGAGTATTTGGACGGGAAAAACCGTTGTTTTATATTTATCAAAATATGAAACAACGAGATCAAGAATTCCGTTATATTTTAGATATTTATGATTTTCGTATTGTAGTTAATACAGTGGATGAATGTTATCGTACCTTGGGTATTGTACATAGCGCGTACAAACCAAGAGCAGGACAATTTAAAGATTATATTGCAGTGCCGAAAGCTAACGGCTATCAAGCCCTACACACTTCTACGATTGGACCAAAAGGTGTATCAGTGGAGATCCAAATTCGTACGGAAGAAATGGATAATATGGCGGAAATGGGGATTACCGCTCATTGGGTGTATAAAGCAGATGGTAAAAATGATAGTACCACCGCACAAATTAAGGCTCAACGCTGGTTACAAAGCCTCATAGAATTACAGCAAAGTGCGGGGAATTCTTTTGAATTTATTGAAAGTGTGAAGTCGGATTTATTCTCCCACGAAATTTATGTATTTACGCCAAAAGGGCGAATTATAGAATTGCCACAAGGTGCAACGGCGGTAGATTTTGCTTATGCAGTGCATACAGATGTAGGTAATAAATGTGTTGGTGCTCAAGTTGATCGGGAAGATTATCCGCTTTACCAACCGTTATCCTCAGGGCAAACGGTGGATATTCTTACTGCGGATAATGCTAGACCACAAGAAAATTGGTTACATTCTGTGGTAACTGGCAGAGCGAAATCTAAAATTCGTCAAGAGTTAAAAAATCTTGAAGAACAGACCGCAGTTTCTGTTCATTCCGCTAAACTACGTATTTTGGCAAATTGTTGTCACCCGATTTTAGGTGATCCAATTTGTGCCTATGAAGATGAACACAATAGATTGGTTATTCATCATAAAAATTGTGCGACCTTAGCCTGTCATCAAGGGCATTTCTCAGTGGTAGATTGGGCTGATCATATTACAGACCAGAATTTCGAAGTGGAATTACGCATTGAAATGAAAGAGCAACAAGCCTTAGGCTTTATCATGACGGCGTTAGTATTAATGCGAAGTCAGGTACATAGTATTTGGACGGAAGAAGATGGTCAGAGTAGTTTTGCAGTATTAGTGATAACGACACAAAATACTAAACATTTAGCTAAAATTATCCGTAAACTTCAACATATTACTGGCGTGGTTCGCGTTGAACGTAATATCAATGCGTTATCTTAGTTATGAGCCTACAACTGCTTGATGCTATTCCACTCACCACGTTATCGGGCGTTGGAACGGCAGTTTCGGCTAAATTAAGTCGTCTCGGGATCAATAATTTACAAGATCTTTTATTTCATTTACCCGTTCGATATGAAGATCGTACTCATATCACACCCATTGCCGATCTTCGTCCTGAACAATACGCCACCATTGAAGCCGTGGTGCAAACCTGCGAAGTCCAATTCGGTCGCCGTCCGATTTTAACCGTGAGCCTGTCTGATGGCACATCTAAAATCATGCTGCGTTTCTTTAATTTTAACGCAGGAATGAAAAACAGTTTCCAAATCGGTGTGCGAGTGAAAGCCTTTGGCGAAGTGAAACGTGGTCGTTTTATGGCGGAAATTCATCACCCCGAATACCAAATTATTCGGGATAATCAGCCTTTGCAATTAGATGAAACGCTCACGCCCATTTATGCCACCACGGAAGGCTTAAAACAAAATTCCCTACGCAAACTCACTGATCAAGCTATTGAATTATTAGACAAGATTCAAATTGTTGAGATTTTGCCTAATGAATTTAATCCAAATCCTTTTAGCTTAAAAGATGCCATTCGCTTTTTACATCGTCCACCGCCCGATATTTCGCTAGAAATACTCGAAAAAGGACAACACCCTGCTCAAGTGCGGTTAATTTTTGAAGAATTATTGGCACATAATTTGGCAATGCAAAAAGTCCGCTTAGGCACGCAACAGCATTATGCTTTGCCGTTGCATTATCAAACGGAGCTAAAACAGCGTTTTCTGGCTCAATTACCGTTTAAACCGACCGATGCACAAAACCGAGTGATGGTAGATATTGAGCAAGATTTGGCATTAGATCACCCCATGATGCGATTAGTCCAAGGTGATGTAGGATCGGGCAAAACACTGGTGGCAGCCCTTGCTGCCTTGGTTGCTATTGATAACGGCAAACAGGTTGCCTTAATGGCACCTACCGAAATTTTAGCCGAGCAACACGCCCAAAATTTCCGCCGTTGGTTTGAGCCGTTGGGGATTGAAGTAGGTTGGTTAGCAGGCAAAGTGAAAGGCAAAGTTCGTACCGCAGAGCTGGAAAAAATCCAAACGGGAGCGGTTCAAATGGTGGTCGGCACTCACGCTTTATTTCAACAAGAGGTGGAATTTGCCAATTTAGCTTTAGTGATTATTGATGAGCAACACCGTTTCGGCGTACATCAACGCTTAATGTTGCGAGAAAAAGGCGAAAAAGCAGGCTTTTATCCGCACCAATTAATTATGACCGCCACCCCGATTCCGAGAACGCTGGCAATGACGGTGTATGCGGATCTTGACACCTCCATTATTGACGAATTGCCCCCAGGGCGAACGCCAATTACTACGGTGGTGATGTCCGAAGAACGCCGAGCGGAAATCGTGGCACGGGTGCATAACGCTTGTACGGTAGAAAAACGCCAAGCCTATTGGGTCTGTACTCTGATTGACGAAAGCGAAGTATTAGAAGCTCAAGCTGCCGAATCCATTGCGGAAGATTTGCGTAAGGCGTTGCCACAATTACGCATTGGCTTAGTTCACGGACGGCTAAAACCTGCGGAAAAACAAGCGATTATGCAATCTTTCAAAGATGCCGAACTGGATTTGTTGGTGGCAACTACGGTGATTGAAGTGGGGGTAGATGTCCCTAATGCGAGCCTGATGATTATTGAAAATGCCGAACGCTTGGGCTTATCGCAGTTGCACCAATTACGTGGACGGGTAGGGCGTGGTAGCACGGCATCTTTTTGCGTGCTAATGTATAAACCGCCACTCGGCAAAATTTCACAAAAACGTCTGCAAGTGTTGCGAGATAGTCAAGACGGCTTCGTAATTTCCGAGCGGGATTTGGAAATTCGGGGTCCTGGGGAAGTGTTAGGAACCAAACAAACAGGTGTGGCGGAATTTAAAGTCGCCAATTTAATGCGAGATCGAAAAATGATCCCGACAGTACAACATTATGCGAAACAACTGATTGTAAAATACCCCGATGTGGCAGAGGCGTTGATTAAACGCTGGTTAAATAATAAAGAGATATATAGTAACGCCTAGGGGAAGCAGATCCTAAAGTGCGGTGCTTTTTGAGAAGATTTTATGACAACTATACTTTTATATGACTCTGGAATGGGTGGCTTAACCATCTACGATGCCGTGCGTGAGCGTTTTCCCAACGCTCGCTATTTATACTGCCTAGACAACGCCTTTTTTCCCTATTCGGAAAAATCCACCGCCTTACTGATTGAACGAGCGGAAAAAATTATCGGGACGTTGGCGACACAATTTCACATTGATATAGTGGTGGTGGCATGCAATACAGCCAGTACCGTGGTATTACCTGCCTTGCGAGCGAAATTCGCCTTTCCCGTGGTGGGAACCGTGCCAGCCATTAAGCCTGCGGCGAAATTGTCGCAAAGCAAAGTGATCGGCTTATTGGCGACCAAAGGTACGGTAGAACGGGATTATGTGACGGATTTAATTGAAAAATACGCTCCGAATTGTGTAGTAGAGAAAATTGGATCTACAGCTTTAGTAGAAATTGCCGAACAAAAACAGCAAACGGGCAAGGTGGATTGGGAACGATTAACCAATGAGATCAAAACATGGCAAAAAATCACCGCACTTGATACTGTGATCTTAGGCTGTACGCATTTCCCACTGGTGAAAGAGGAATTACAGCAATTATTGCCTCAAGTAAAATTTTTTGTGGATCCTGCGGAAGGCATTACCAATCGAGTAGCGAGTTTATTGCCTGATGTAGATGATGAAGAAAATGAAAATTTAGCATTTTGTACCCAACGACCAAATGATTTTTTAGACAAACAAAAAGTATTAAAAGATTGGGGGTTTAGTCATCTTATACAGCTTGAAGTTTAAAATATCATCATTCAAGCAGAATTTTAGATTTTTTTACAAAAAACACTTGCAAAGGATTTCCAGATCTCTATAATACGCTGCACACAACGACACGCTGTTGTGAAAATTGAAAATCAAACAGTGTGTCGTTTTATTTTCGCTTTAAAACAGCGATTTGTTCTTTAATAATTTATCAGACAATCTGTGTGGGCACTTGTTGATTGACTAGTTTTAAAAAATTAAATAAAACTTGAAGTCTTGATAGGTGCTTAACTTAGAAATTCATTAACTTTTCATTTTTTTTGAGAGTGAGAAGAAAGATTTAGAAGCAAGCAGTTTATTGAGCGATCGAACTTAAATTGAAGAGTTTGATCATGGCTCAGATTGAACGCTGGCGGCAGGCTTAACACATGCAAGTCGAACGGTAGCAGGAAGTACTTGTACTTTGCTGACGAGTGGCGGACGGGTGAGTAATGCTTGGGAATCTGGCTTATGGAGGGGGATAACTACGGGAAACTGTAGCTAATACCGCGTAATATCGGAAGATTAAAGACTGGGACTTTTAGCCAGTTGCCATAAGATGAGCCCAAGTGGGATTAGGTAGTTGGTGGGGTAAAGGCCTACCAAGCCGACGATCTCTAGCTGGTCTGAGAGGATGACCAGCCACACTGGAACTGAGACACGGTCCAGACTCCTACGGGAGGCAGCAGTGGGGAATATTGCGCAATGGGGGTAACCCTGACGCAGCCATGCCGCGTGAATGAAGAAGGCCTTCGGGTTGTAAAGTTCTTTCGGTGGTGAGGAAGGTAGTTGTTTTAATAGAACAGCTAATTGACGTTAACTACAGAAGAAGCACCGGCTAACTCCGTGCCAGCAGCCGCGGTAATACGGAGGGTGCGAGCGTTAATCGGAATAACTGGGCGTAAAGGGCACGCAGGCGGTTACTTAAGTGAGATGTGAAATCCCAGAGCTTAACTTTGGAATAGCATTTCAGACTGGGTAGCTAGAGTACTTTAGGGAGGGGTAGAATTCCACGTGTAGCGGTGAAATGCGTAGAGATGTGGAGGAATACCGAAGGCGAAGGCAGCCCCTTGGGAAGATACTGACGCTCATGTGCGAAAGCGTGGGGAGCAAACAGGATTAGATACCCTGGTAGTCCACGCTGTAAACGATGTCGATTTGGGGATTGGGCTTTAGGCTTGGTGCCCGTAGCAAACGTGATAAATCGACCGCCTGGGGAGTACGGCCGCAAGGTTAAAACTCAAATGAATTGACGGGGGCCCGCACAAGCGGTGGAGCATGTGGTTTAATTCGATGCAACGCGAAGAACCTTACCTACTCTTGACATCCATAGAAGAACTTAGAGATAAGTTTGTGCCTTCGGGAGCTATGAGACAGGTGCTGCATGGCTGTCGTCAGCTCGTGTTGTGAAATGTTGGGTTAAGTCCCGCAACGAGCGCAACCCTTATCCTTTGTTGCCAGCATGTAGTGATGGGAACTCAAAGGAGACTGCCAGTGATAAACTGGAGGAAGGTGGGGATGACGTCAAGTCATCATGGCCCTTACGAGTAGGGCTACACACGTGCTACAATGGTGCATACAGAGGGCGGCAAACCTGCGAGGGGGAGCGAATCTCAGAAAGTGCATCGTAGTCCGGATTGGAGTCTGCAACTCGACTCCATGAAGTCGGAATCGCTAGTAATCGCAAATCAGAATGTTGCGGTGAATACGTTCCCGGGCCTTGTACACACCGCCCGTCACACCATGGGAGTGGGTTGTACCAGAAGTAGATAGCTTAACCGGAAGGGGGGCGTTTACCACGGTATGATTCATGACTGGGGTGAAGTCGTAACAAGGTAACCGTAGGGGAACCTGCGGTTGGATCACCTCCTTAGTAATCAGAGGACAGATGACAGAAGACAGAAGACAGAAATGTCAGGTCACTGTGATATTGTTACTCTAAGAAACGAAGCGACAGCAAGTGTTCACACAGATTGTTTGATAAAAAGTAGAAAAGAAAGAAAAAAAAGACCGCACTTTAAACTATTGCTTACTAGGTCGAGCAAGCGAAACGAATGAAACGAAAAAGAAGTGCGAAGACAACAAATTATCTTTACCTGTTGTCCCCATCGTCTAGAGGCCTAGGACATCGCCCTTTCACGGCGGTAACCGGGGTTCGAATCCCCGTGGGGACGCCAATTAAAGATGATTCGGTAGATAAACAAGAAATGGATTATCTATATTATTTTCTTATTGTTCTTTAAAAAATTGGAAACAAGCTGAAAACTGAGAGATTTTCGAAAGAAAGTCTGAGTAGAAGAAAAAAATCTTGACTGAACAAAAGCAGTCAAGTGTTTAGTTGAAACGCAATATCAAGTGTTCTTAAAAAAACATTTGAGGTTGTATAGTTAAGTGACTAAGCGTACACGGTGGATGCCTAGGCAATCAGAGGCGAAGAAGGACGTGCTAATCTGCGAAAAGTTTGGATGAGTCGATAAGAGGCGTTTAATCCAAGATATCCGAATGGGGAAACCCAGTAGATGAAGAATCTACTATTGTTAACTGAATACATAGGTTAACAAGGCAAACCGGGAGAACTGAAACATCTAAGTACCCCGAGGAAAAGAAATCAACCGAGATTCTGTGAGTAGCGGCGAGCGAAAGCGGAGCAGCCGTTAGTGATAATCAGTGAATAAGAAGAATGGACTGGGAAGTCCAGCGACACAGGGTGATAGCCCCGTATTTTAAAATACACTGATGGTACTAAGCTAACAACAAGTAGGGCGGAACACGAGAAATTCTGTCTGAAGATAGGGGGACCATCCTCTAAGGCTAAATACTCCTGATTGACCGATAGTGAACCAGTACTGTGAAGGAAAGGCGAAAAGAACCCCAGCGAGGGGAGTGAAATAGAACCTGAAACCGTGTACGTACAAGCAGTGGGAGCCGTAAGGTGACTGCGTACCTTTTGTATAATGGGTCAGCGACTTATATTTTGTAGCGAGGTTAACCGAATAGGGGAGCCGAAGGGAAACCGAGTCTTAACTGGGCGGCAAGTTGCAAGGTATAGACCCGAAACCCGGTGATCTAGCCATGGGCAGGTTGAAGGTTGGGTAACACTAATTGGAGGACCGAACCGACTAATGTTGAAAAATTAGCGGATGACTTGTGGCTGGGGGTGAAAGGCCAATCAAACCGGGAGATAGCTGGTTCTCCCCGAAATCTATTTAGGTAGAGCCTTGAGCGAACACCTTCGGGGTAGAGCACTGTTTCGGCTAGGGGTCCATCCCGGATTACCAACCCGATGCAAACTGCGAATACCGAAGAGTGATACTCAGGAGACACACGGTGGGTGCTAACGTCCATCGTGAAGAGGGAAACAACCCAGACCGCCAGCTAAGGTCCCAAAGTACTAGTTAAGTGGGAAACGAAGTGGGAAGGCTTAGACAGCTAGGATGTTGGCTTAGAAGCAGCCATCATTTAAAGAAAGCGTAATAGCTCACTAGTCGAGTCGGCCTGCGCGGAAGATGTAACGGGGCTAAAACTAGTCACCGAAGCTGCGGCATCAGTGGTAACACTGTTGGGTAGGGGAGCGTTGTGTAAGCGGAAGAAGGTGAGTCGAGAGGCTTGCTGGACGTATCACAAGTGCGAATGCTGACATAAGTAACGATAAAACGAGTGAAAAACTCGTTCGCCGGAAGACCAAGGGTTCCTGTCCAACGTTAATCGGGGCAGGGTGAGTCGGCCCCTAAGGCGAGGCTGAAAAGCGTAGTCGATGGGAAACGGGTTAATATTCCCGTACTTGGATAAATTGCGATGTGGGGACGGAGAAGGTTAGGCAAGCAGCCTATTGGATGGCTGTTTAAGCGTGTAGGTGGGGGATTTAGGCAAATCCGAATCCCCATTCAACACTAAGGCGTGATGACGAGCTCCTAAGGGAGCGAAGTTGTTGATACCACACTTCCAGGAAAAGCCACTAAGCTTCAGGTTTATCTAAACCGTACTGAAAACCGACACAGGTGGTCAGGTAGAGAATACTCAGGCGCTTGAGAGAACTCGGGTGAAGGAACTAGGCAAAATAGCACCGTAACTTCGGGAGAAGGTGCGCCGGCGTAGATTGTAGTCTTTTACAGATGAAGGTTGAACCGGTCGAAGATACCAGCTGGCTGCAACTGTTTATTAAAAACACAGCACTCTGCAAACACGAAAGTGGACGTATAGGGTGTGATGCCTGCCCGGTGCTGGAAGGTTAATTGATGGTGTTATCGAAAGAGAAGCACCTGATCGAAGCCCCAGTAAACGGCGGCCGTAACTATAACGGTCCTAAGGTAGCGAAATTCCTTGTCGGGTAAGTTCCGACCTGCACGAATGGCATAATGATGGCCAGGCTGTCTCCACCCGAGACTCAGTGAAATTGAAATCGCCGTGAAGATGCGGTGTACCCGCGGCTAGACGGAAAGACCCCGTGAACCTTTACTATAGCTTGACACTGAACCTTGAATTTTGATGTGTAGGATAGGTGGGAGTCAGAGAAACTTAAACGCCAGTTTGAGTGGAGACGACCTTGAAATACCACCCTTTAACGTTTGATGTTCTAACGAAATATCTGGAACGGGTATTCGGACAGTGTCTGGTGGGTAGTTTGACTGGGGCGGTCTCCTCCCAAAGAGTAACGGAGGAGCACGAAGGTTTGCTAATGACGGTCGGACATCGTCAGGTTAGTGCAATGGTAAAAGCAAGCTTAAC
The DNA here is from genome assembly GCF_042485795.1 of Lonepinella sp. MS14435. Classification (GTDB taxonomy): domain Bacteria; phylum Pseudomonadota; class Gammaproteobacteria; order Enterobacterales; family Pasteurellaceae; genus Lonepinella. The sequence goes on along the minus strand of NZ_CP169368.1, from coordinate 2,197,249 downwards.
TGCGAGACGGACAAGTCGAGCAGGTACGAAAGTAGGTCATAGTGATCCGGTGGTTCTGAATGGAAGGGCCATCGCTCAACGGATAAAAGGTACTCCGGGGATAACAGGCTGATACCGCCCAAGAGTTCATATCGACGGCGGTGTTTGGCACCTCGATGTCGGCTCATCACATCCTGGGGCTGAAGTAGGTCCCAAGGGTATGGCTGTTCGCCATTTAAAGTGGTACGCGAGCTGGGTTTAGAACGTCGTGAGACAGTTCGGTCCCTATCTGCCGTGGGCGTTGGAGAATTGGTTGGGGCTGCTCCTAGTACGAGAGGACCGGAGTGGACGCATCCCTGGTGTTCCAGTTGTTTCGCCAGAAGCATTGCTGGGTAGCTACATGCGGAAGAGATAAGTGCTGAAAGCATCTAAGCACGAAACTTGCCAAGAGATGAGTTCTCCCACACAGAAGTGTGTAAGGGTTGTTTAAGACGAAGACGTAGATAGGCTGGATGTGTAAGTGATGTGAGTCATTGAGCTAACCAGTACTAATTGCCCGAGAGGCTTAACTATACAACGCTCAAGTGGTTTTGATTCAGAAGACAGATGTCAGAAGACAGAAGACAGTTGAAGAGCGTGAAAGTAACGAACAGACAAAAAAGAAAATCGAACAGACAGCTTGTTTCAAATTTAAAGAACAAAATACAAAAAGGAAAGAATTAAGTAGGATACAGGATAACACACGGTACAGCCGTCTGAAACCTGTTTTATCTGAACCCTGATTTCCTGATGGTCATAATGCAGTAGTGCCACCTGAACCCATGCCGAACTCAGAAGTGAAATGCTGTGATGCCGATGGTAGTGTTGGGAATCCCAATGTGAGAGTAGGTCGCCATCAGGTGTTTATTTACTTAGTTTATTCATATTGAGTAAACTAACTAAATAAGAATTTTTGGCAGCAATAGTGCAGTAGCTCCACCTGATCCCTTGCCGAACTCAGAAGTGAAATGCTGTAACGCCGATGGTAGTGTTGGGTTTCCCAATGTGAGAGTAGGTCACTGCCAATCACCCTATTTGCGGAGTGGTAGTTCAGCTGGTTAGAATACCTGCCTGTCACGCAGGGGGTCGCGGGTTCGAGTCCCGTCCATTCCGCCAACTTATTTCGCTGATTTAATCAGCTTTCTCTTTACAGGGGCGTAGTTCAATTGGTAGAGCGTCGGTCTCCAAAACCGAATGCTGGGAGTTCGAGCCTCTCCGCCCCTGCCATTTTTCCATTTTCTATTGATTTGTAAAAGTGCGGTCAAAAATTTTCAAGATTTCTGTATTAAATAATTTCAACTAAATTAATTGGTTAATTTCTCCCCTTTGATCTTAATCAATCTTTCTTTATATTCCCCCTTGAATTTCAATCTTTATCTATATATAGTGTTTTTGTTTTTATTTGGCACAATATATTGGGGTTTTGTATGGTTTCTTTTTCTGTAACAAAGCGAGATGGTTCTCATGCTAGCTTTGAAATTCAACGTATTATTAATGCTATTAAAAAAGCGGCAAAAGCGGTAAATATCCAAGATGAACGCTATTATCACAAAATTGGTCAGCAAGTTTGTGAGGAGATTTTTAATTTATATAAAACAGACATTGATATTAGCCATATCCAACATATTGTAGAAAATAAATTAATGGCGAGTGAATACCCGCAAGTAGCAAGAGCTTACATTGAATATCGTCATGATCGTGATTTGGCTCGTGAAAAACGTAGTCTGCTTACTCAAGAAATTGAGGGATTGATTGAACAGACGAATATGGAAGTGTTAAACGAAAATGCGAATAAAGATGCCAAAGTCATCCCGACTCAACGAGATTTATTGGCTGGGATTGTTGCCAAACATTATGCTAAACATTACTTATTGCCGAAAGATGTGGTTGAAGCACACGAAAAAGGCGAAATTCATTATCATGATTTAGATTATTCTCCATTTTTTCCAATGTTTAACTGTATGCTAGTGGATTTGAAAGGCATGCTAACCCATGGTTTTAAGATGGGGAACGCAGAAATTGAGCCACCAAGATCGATTGGCACAGCAACTGCTGTTACGGCACAAATTATCGCTCAAGTGGCAAGCCATATTTATGGCGGCACAACCATTAATCGTATTGATGAAGTCCTTGCTCCCTATGTACAAATTAGTTATGAAAAATTGCTCAAGATTGCCCAAGATTGGCAAATTCCCGATCCGCAAGGTTACGCTCAAACGTTAATTGAAAAAGAATGTTTCGATGCTTTCCAATCTTTAGAATACGAAGTGAATACTTTACATACAGCGAATGGTCAAACGCCTTTTGTGACATTTGGTTTTGGTTTAGGTACAAGTTGGCAGGAACGCTTGATTCAAAAATCTATTTTACGTAATCGTATTCGTGGTTTGGGTAAAAATCATAAAACGCCCGTTTTCCCTAAACTTGTGTTTACGATTAAAAAAGGGGTCAATCAAGTTGCTAATGATCCCAATTATGATATTAAAAAGCTGGCATTAGAATGTGCCTCAAAACGTATGTATCCTGATATTTTAAATTATGATCAAGTGGTAAAAGTCACTGGCTCATTCAAAGCCCCGATGGGTTGCCGTAGTTTTTTGGGTAAATATGTAGAAAATGGGCAAGAAATTCATGATGGACGCAATAATCTAGGTGTGGTTAGCTTAAACTTACCTCGTATAGCCCTAGAAGCCGAAGGCTCAGAACAACAGTTTTATCACATTTTGGATCAGCGTTTAGCCATGGCTAAAAAAGCCTTACTTACTCGCATTGCTCGGCTTGAAAAAACCAAAGCTCGAGTTGCCCCAATTTTATATATGGAGGGTGCTTGTGGCGTACGATTAAAAGCAGATGATTATGTGGCGGATATTTTCAAAAACGGTCGAGCCTCTATTTCGTTAGGATATATTGGTATTTATGAAACGGTTAATGCCCTTTATCATGCAGGACATATTTTTGATAAACAGGATTTGCGTGAAAAAGGGATTGAGATTGTGAAGTATTTAAATCAAGCGGTTAAACAATGGACGGAAGAAACAGGCTATGCCTTTAGCCTTTATTCGACCCCAAGTGAAAATCTTTGTGACCGTTTTTGCCGCTTAGATACGAAAAAGTTCGGTGTAATTGATGGCGTGACTGACAAAGGATACTATACCAATAGCTATCATTTAGATGTTGAAAAGAAAGTGAATCCATACGATAAACTGGATTTTGAAATGCCTTATCCGCCTTTAGCCAGTGGTGGTTTTATTTGTTATGGTGAATATCCGAACGTCCAACATAACCTTAAAGCGTTAGAAGATGTATGGGATTATAGCTATGATCGAGTCCCTTATTATGGCACCAATACACCGATTGACGAATGTTATCTCTGTGGTTATTCAGGTGAATTTGAATGTACGAGCAAAGGATTTACCTGTCCGAAATGTGGTAACCACGATAGCAACACCGTATCGGTGACTCGCCGTGTATGTGGTTATTTAGGTAGTCCTGATGCTCGACCTTTTAATCCAGGTAAGCAAGAAGAAGTGAAACGTCGAGTCAAACATTTGTAAAGGCAAAGTGCGGTATTTTTCCGAAAACTTTTGTCAAAAGCACCGCACTTTTTTAATGATATGAACTATTTACAATATTATCCTGTAGATATCGTTAATGGCGAAGGCACACGCTGTACCCTTTTTGTGAGTGGTTGTGAACATGCTTGTAAAGGTTGTTATAATCAAAAAAGTTGGTCATTTAGTGCGGGTTTGCCTTTTAATCGTGCGATGGAAGAACAAATTATTCAGGATTTACAAGATACGAGAATTAAACGCCAAGGATTAACACTTTCTGGCGGCGATCCCTTACACCCTCGCAATGTGGAATCATTGTTACCTTTTGTTAAACGGGTAAAACAACAATGCCCAGATAAAGATATTTGGCTCTGGACAGGTTATAAATTAGCGGAACTTAATGATCAGCAACGTCAAATGTTACCCTATATTGATGTGTTAATTGATGGTAAATTTATCCAACAACTAGCTGATCCTAGCTTGATTTGGCGTGGTTCGGCTAATCAGGTAATATATCGGTTAAAGGATATAGATTAATAAAAGTGCGGTGAAAAATTTCGAAGAAATTTTAACATTGCTTGTCAAGGCTTTGCCTTATAAAAAAATCTCGTACTGATGTACGAGATTAGATGTAATGTTATGGTTGATTAACTTTTATATGGAACGTAAAACTAATTATTATTGGTTTTTAATTGATTAATCTTTTCTTTATTAAAGAAATAATGCGTCCCACAGCATTCACACTGCATATCAATGCTACCGTTATGTTCAGCAAGGATCTGATCAATTTCATCGTTAGAAATCAACATTAATGCCGCTCCAGAACGTTCAGCAGAACAACCGCAATGGAATTTGATGTTCTGAGCAGGATAAATTTCTACGCTTTCTTCATGGTATAAGCGATAAAGCATTTCTTCAGTGCTTAAACCAAAAATTTCTTCATCTTTTATGGTCGCTGTGAGAGTGGCTAGATGCTCAAAATCTTCTGGCGATCCTTGACCATCAGGCATAATTTGTAACAACATTCCTGCGGCAACTGGTTTGCCGTCAAATTCACCAGTACGAATAATTAATTGCGTTTGTAGCTGTTCAGAACGTACAAAGTAATCTTCTAAACATTCGGTAATGGTGGGTTTGTCTAAAGCAATCACTCCTTGATAACGTTCACCATCTGTTGGAGCAATGGTAATCACTAACACACCCTTGCCGATCATCTGGTGTAAACTCATATCATCAGTAATATCGCCTTGCAAGCGAGCTAAAGCACGGATTTGTTGGCTATCAGAACCATTTACTAAAGCGAGTTTTAATGCACCATCCCCTTGAATTTGTACGGTAATATTGCCGTTAAATTTCAATGTGGCAGTTAATAAGGTTGTGGCAACCATCATTTCACCGAGTAAATTTTGTACGGCTTTGGGGTAGTGATGTGTATTTAATGTATCCATAAAACTTTGATTTAAGCGAACCCATTCGCCACGCACCGCACGGTTTTGAAATAAGTAGCGGTAAAGTTTATCATTATCTTTGGTATAGTCAGTCATTTTGTTTATTTATTCCTTAATATAAAAAGTGCGGTGTTTTTTGGCACACTTTTTTGATTTACATTGCTATATGAGGCTAAATTATCCTTTTACAAGGTATCATCTTGATGTTTGAATTGAATTAACTCACGCCGTTCTTTTTTATTTGGGCGGCGATCAGGGTGTGGCATAGTATTCATTTTGCGAGCTAATGCCATTTTTTCTCGCACAATGATGCTTTGTTCTGTTTCACGATACAGTAATTGTGCTTCTGGGGCACCACGGCGTTGGGTGGAAAGTGCGGTGACTTTTATCTCTTTTTCTTCATTACCTTGGCGTAATTTAATGTTAGCCCCCACTTCCACAGTTTTATTCGGTTTAGTGCGTTGACCATTATAATGAACTTTGCCTCCGTCAATCATTTCTTTGGCAATGGTACGTGTTTTATAAAAGCGAGCTGCCCATAACCATTTATCTAAACGAACCTCATCATCTTTATCTGATTCGCTATATGATTTTTTTGATTTGTTATTTGCCATTATTTTTCCTTAAATCCGTGATGAGTTTATGGTATCGTGATTATTATTTTTTGTAAAACAAGAGATCATAAAATGAAATCATTTTCTGAAAAAAAATTACCCGAAATTTTGGAGATTAGCACGGCTTGCCAATCTCGTTTATTTACCATTCAATCGGTTGAACTCAAATTCTCGAATGGAATTCACCGCACTTATGAGCGTTTTAAATCCTCTGGTCGTGCTGCCGTGATGGTATTACCTATTGAGGGAGAGGATTTATTAATGGTGCGTGAATATGCTGTCGGGACGGAACGCTATGAACTCGGCTTTTGTAAAGGTGGTATGGAACAAGGAGAAACACCAGAGCAATGTGCCAATCGAGAATTACAAGAAGAACTCGGTTTAGCGGCAAATCAATTTGTGCATTTGCGTACAGTAAACTCAAATCCCACTTTTATGAATAATCCAATGCATATTTTATTGGCACAAAATTTTTATCCATCAAAATTAGTCGGAGATGAACCTGAACCGCTAGAGATTGTGCGTTTTCCTTTAGTTAAGTTGGATGAATTAATCAACAATAGTGAATTTAGTGAAAGTAGAAATTTGGTTGCCGTTTATGTTTTACGCGATTATTTAAAGAATTTACAAAAATAACGGAGAAAAACAAATATTTTTTAACAAACTGTGTTAAATTTTATATGAGAATATTTCTGCTATTTCTTTATGAGGATAAATTGCAGTAATATAAAAACACTTTTTTATAATCAAGGAACAAATTAATGTCAACAAATCAACAATCGTTAAAAGAATTAACCCTGAGAGGGACAATTCTCGGAGCGTTAATTACGGTAGTATTTACCGCATCCAATGTTTATTTAGGATTGAAAGTAGGGCTAACTTTCGCTTCTTCCATTCCAGCTGCTGTGATTTCCATGGCGGTATTAAAATTTTTCAAAGATGCGAATATTCTTGAAAATAATATGGTACAAACCCAAGCCTCATCTGCGGGTACCTTATCTTCGGTAATTTTCGTGTTGCCAGCTATGTTAATGCTAGGTTATTGGCAAGGTTTTCCATTCTGGCAAACCCTATTGATCTGTATTTCAGGTGGTGTCTTGGGAGTGATCTTTACCGTGCCATTACGTAATGTTATGGTGGTAAAAAGTGATTTACCTTATCCAGAAGGGGTTGCCGCCGCTGAAATTCTGAAAGCTGGTGATGATCATTCTGCGGATAGCGGAATTAAAGAAATTGCGACTGGCGGTGTGATTGCAGCCATCGTGGGTTTTGCCACTAACGGATTACGTGTTATCGCTGACGGTGCGAGTCTTTGGTTTAAAGGTGGTAATGCAATTTTCCAAGTACCGATGGGCTTTTCGTTGGCATTATTAGGTGCGGGTTATCTGGTCGGTATCGTGGGGGGTATCGCAATTTTACTTGGCATCTTCATTGCTTGGGGCGTAGCAGTGCCGTATTTTACATCTGCTTCTCCAATGCCAGTAGATGCTGATATGGTCGGTTATGCAGTTGGTATTTGGAAAAGTAAAGTACGTTTTATCGGGGTAGGAACGATCGGTATTGCGGCAATTTGGACATTATTAGTGTTAATGAAACCGATGGCACAAGGTATGATCCAGTCATTCCGTGCGTTAAGAGATCCAAACTTCAAAAATAATGACCGCACTACGCAAGATTTATCACCTAAGGCGATGATTTATATCAGCATTATTTCGGTGGTATTGATTGTATTGGCACTATATAGTTTCTTGCAACCAGTAAGTATTGAGCCTGCGGTAGCGATTAGCTTAATTGTGGTTTGTACACTACTGGCTTTTGTGATCGGTTTCTTAGTGGCTGCGGCTTGTGGTTATATGGCGGGTTTGGTTGGTTCATCATCTAGTCCAATTTCTGGTATCGGTATTATTTCGGTCGTCATTACGGCGATTGTGTTGATGTTAATCGGGTCATCTACTGGTGTATTAGATACGGCTGAAGGTCAAAAATTCTTAACAGCATTAACCTTATTTAGCTGTTCTATCGTAATCTGTACAGCGGCGATTTCTAACGATAATTTACAAGATTTAAAAACAGGTTATTTAATTGAAGCAACGCCTTGGCGTCAACAGGTTGCGTTAATTATCGGGGTGATTGTAGGTGCCTTGGTCATTGCTCCAGTGCTTGATATTCTCTATTATTCTTATGGCTTTACTGGTGCAATTCCACGTGAAGGTATGGATCCAAGTCAAGTACTTTCTGCACCGCAAGCAACATTGATGATGACCATTGCGAACGGTATTTTCTCACATAATTTAGAATGGGGTTATATCTTCTTTGGTATCGGTTTAGGCGTAGTTTTCATTATTATTGATAGCTTATTAAAAAAATCATCCAAAAATCGTTTTGCCTTACCAGCGTTAGCAGTTGGTATGGGGATTTATTTACCTCCGTCAGTGAATGCACCGATTGTGGTTGGAGCGGTTTTAGCTTGGTTAATTAATCGTCATTTAGACAGTTATGCAAAACGTACTGGCAAAAATGTAGCTGAAGTGAAGAAAAATGCTGAACGTTACGGCACCTTATTTGCAGCGGGTTTAATTGTTGGTGAAAGTTTAATCGGCGTATTGCTTGCCTTTATTATCGCTGGCTCAGTAACCTCTGGCGGTTCAGATGCACCATTGGCGTTAAGTTTAGAAAACTGGGGAGAAACTGCTGATATTCTCGGTTTAATGGTCTTTACTGCTGGTATCGTAATTTTCACATTACGTGTACTTAAAGCGAAAAAATAATATAATAAACGCTCTCAAGTGAGAGCGTTTTTAGTTTATTGATCAACTAAAAATTTTTTGTTTATAACTTCACTCTTTGCGTAAACGGAGAGAGCGAAGTTATTATCTATAACATATATTTGTCAGTGAATTGAACAGTTAAAGTGCGGTCTAAATTCTGTTAATATTGGCATATCTTAGTGTGAGAAAGAAAATAGGAACGAACTGTGAAAATAATTATTCTTGGTGCTGGACAAGTTGGTACAACACTGGCAGAGAACTTGGTGAGTGAAGATAACGATATTACTTTGGTGGATAATAATCCTGAACACCTTGCTAATCTACAAGATAAACACGATTTGCGAGTAGTTATTGGTTCTGCCTCATTCCCAAGTGTATTGCGTGAAGCAGGTGCAACAGATGCGGATTTATTAGTAGCAGTAACAAATTCTGATGAAATTAATATGGTGGCAAGCCAAATTGCTTATACCCTATTTCATACGCCTACTAAGATTGCTCGAATTAGAAGTGCAGAATATCTACGTGAAAAAGAAAAGTTATTTAATCCAGATGTTATCCCTATTGACCATATTATTTCACCTGAAAATCTAGTAACAGAAGATATTGTTCGCTTAATTAATTACCCTGGGGCATTACAAGTTGCACATTTTGCGAATAAAAAAATTAGTGTAGTGGTGTGTAAGGCTTATTATGGTGGTCCATTAGTGGGGTATGCCATTTCTGCCTTGCGAGAGCATTTACCGCATATAGATTGTCGAATTGTGTCTATTTTTCGCCAAGATAAAGCCATTCGTCCACAAGCATCTACTATTATTGAAGCTGGTGATGAAGTAACGTTTATTTGTGCCACTGAACACGTTAAAGCGGTTATGTCTGAATTACAGCGATTAGAACGTCCATATAAACGCATCATGATTGCAGGGGGGGGGAATATTGGTTTAAGCGTTGCCCAAAAATTAGAGAATAATTGTACGGTGAAGCTAATTGAACGTAATGCAGAAAGAGCAGCACAATTAGCCGAAAAATTGTCTAATACTTTGGTTTTTCACGGTGATGCCTCGGATTACAGTTTATTATTTGAAGAACAAATTGAGAATATGGACGTTTTTATTTCCTTGACGAGCGATGATGAAGCGAACATTATGTCAGCTTTATTAGCGAAACGGCTTGGTGCTAAGAAAGTGATGGTGCTAATTCAACGCATGGCATATATCAATTTAATACAAGGTGGAGCAGTGGACATTGTGGTATCACCACAACAGGCAACTATTTCCGCCTTGCTAGGATATGTTCGCAAAGGCGATATTATTAATGTGTCATCACTTCGTCATGGTGCAGCAGAAGCATTAGAAGCGGTTATACATGGTGATGAAACCAGTTCAAATATTATTGGTCGGAAAGTGAGTGAATTAAAATTACCAAATACTGCGTTAATCGGGGCAATTTTACGTAATGGCGAAGTGATTATTGCCCGTAAGGATTTGATTATTCAAGATAATGATCATGTGGTAGTTTATCTTGCAGATAAAAAACAAGTGTCAGAAATTGAAAAGCTATTTCAGCCGACAACGTTTTTTATCTAAAAATATACAAAAAAGCTATACAAAATGCTCAAAATTTATATAATATACACTCTTTTTAACATTTAAATTTATAAGGGAAAAGATTTATGAGCTTTATGAAAGAATTTCGTGAATTTGCCATGCGTGGCAATGTAGTTGATATGGCTGTCGGTGTGATCATCGGTGGTGCATTTGGTAAAATCGTGAGTTCACTAGTTGGTGATGTAGTAATGCCTGTATTAGGTATTCTCACTGGTGGTGTGGATTTCAAAGATTTAAAAATCGTATTAGCAGAAGCTGTCGGCGAAACGCCAGCAGTAACTTTAAATTATGGTATGTTTATCCAAAACGTATTTGATTTCATTATTATTGCATTTGCTATCTTTATGATGGTAAAAGGTATCAATAAATTGAAAAAACCAGTGGAAGCAGCTCCAGCTGGTCCTACAACTGAAGAATTACTTACTGATATTCGTGAATTATTGAAAAAATAATTTCTGATTAGATGTTAAAAAGAGCCCCGAATAATTTCGGGGTTTTCTCATTTTTCCGTTCTCAACACGGAAAATCTAGGTGAAACGCTGAGATAGGAAAACTAAATTTTCCTTAATTTCGCATAATAAAACCCATCTCCACCTAATTCTGTTGGTAAAAGTTGCATACCAATTTCACCATCAATTTGATCAAATGGCAATGCTTCCAGCTTCGCATCTCTATTTTCTATTAAGAATTGTGTAATTTGTTGGTTATTTTCTTCGGGTAGCACGGAACAAGTCGCATAAAGCAAGATCCCATTTGGTTTTAACTTCGCCCAAAGTGCAGTGAGAATTTTTTTCTGTAGTTGAACTAACTGATCAATATCATTTTCTTGACGCAACCATTTAATATCAGGGTGACGGCGAATAACTCCAGTGGCAGAACAAGGAGCATCTAATAAAATTCGATCAAATTGCACCGCAGTTTGCTTGCCGATAATAGACTTTGCTACCTGTGGCAACCATTGTTCAGGCTGACTTGCATCACCACAAATCACCAAGGCTTTTTGTTGTAAGCGAGCTAAATTTTCTTCGACACGTTTTAAACGACTCTGCTCGACATCTAATGCTACCACTTTAGCTTGCGGAGCCAGTTCTAAAATATGAGTAGCCTTTCCCCCTGGAGCAGAACAAGCATCTAAAATCAATTCGCCATTTTGTCCACCCAGTAAAATGGCTGACCATTGAGCGTGTAGATCTTGTACTGTTACCCAACCATCTGCAAAATAAGGTAATTTTTGCACCGCAGTTGGTTGAGCCAAACGTAAGGCATAAGGATTATTATCAGTAAAACTGACTAACTCGGTTTCCGCTAATAGTAGCTGCTGATAGTCTTTCGCTGTGCAATGTTGCGGATTAACACGAATCCACATCGGTGGTTTTTGATTATTTGCTGCAATAATGTCACGCCAGTTTGGATAGGCTTTCTTCAATTTATTCACTAGCCATTCAGGGTGATTGGTCTGCCAGTGTTTATCGACTACTGTTAAGACTTCATCTTGTTCTCGTAAGAAACGACGTAATACGCCATTAATTAACCCACGGAAACTCTCACATTTGAGTATTTTAGTGGCATTCACCACTTCATTAATTGCCGCATGAGCAGGAATTCTGGTGTAGAGTATTTGATATAATCCTACCAACAATAAACAATGCACAATGCGAGTTTTCCCTTTTAACGGCTTATCTACCAATAAACGAATAATCCATTCTAAACGTGGCAACACTCGGCAAATGCCGAAACAGATTTCTTGCAATAATGGTAAATCCTGAGCTTTTACTTGGCTTTGGATTTCAGGAATTAAAGCCGATAAGGACTTACCCTGATCGAATACTTGCAAAATGACCTGTGCAGAAACCGCTCTGACTTCCATGATTCGGCTTGAAAGTGCGGTGTTTTTTGGCGAATTTTTTGGCGTTCTCATAACACATCACCTACTTTAAACCAGTCGGCACGTCCATTTAGGAAATCTTGTACAGACATCGGTTTTTTGCCAGAAGGTTGCAGTTGGGTAATATTCAACACACCTTGCGTAGTCGCAATTTGTACCCCTTTTTTATCGACAGCTAGTACAGTACCAGCAGTTTTATCTTGATGCGGTAATACATCGGCTTGATAAATTTTTACTCGCTCTTGCACATCATTGATGTTTAGGGTCAAAAATGCGACTGGAGCAGGATTAAATGCTCGAATATTGCGTTCCAACTGTTCAGCAGATAATTGCCAATTTAATTGAGCCTCGTCTTTGCTTAATTTATCTGCGTAAGTTGACTGGCTATCATCTTGTTTTTCTGGTAAAAATTTGTCGTTGGTTAAGTTATCCAACACCTCGATCAATGCTGCTGGAGCAAGCTCTGCCAGTTTATGATACAGACTAGCGGAAGTTTCTTTTGATGCAATATCACAATAGACTTTATGCAACATATCACCCGTGTCTAACCCGATATCCATTTGCATGATTGTCACACCAGTTTGTTTATCGCCCGCCCAAATAGCACGTTGAATGGGTGCTGCACCTCGCCAACGGGGTAAAATCGAACCATGTACATTTAAGCAACCGAATTTAGGGGCTTGTAATACCGCTAAAGGTAAAATTAAACCATAAGCGACCACCACCATGACATCTGCATTTAAACTTGCCAGTTCAACTTGAGCGTCTTCTTTACGTAAGGATTTTGGTTGATAAACTGGTAGATGATGTTGTTCGGCAAGTTGTTTTACTGGGCTGGCTTGTAGTTTTTTGCCCCGTCCCGCAGGTTTGTCGGGTTGGGTATAGACAGCAATGACATTGTGTTGGGAGTTCAATAATGCTTGTAAATGTTGTGCGGCAAAATCGGGCGTGCCTGCGAAAATAATGTTTAATTTTTGCATAAGATTAATGTGCTACGCTATGTTGAGAGTTAATGGATTAAATAATAGCGTTTTCTTTCTATGGGATGCAACTAAATTTAATTATTTGTTAAAAACGATTAAATTGCAGTTCGGTTTGCACTAAAAGTTAAATAAATGTAAACTATTCGCATTATAAAAAATTAAGGATAGACAATGAAACACCAATCATTTTTGCAGTCCACTTTCGCTTTGGCATTTTTAGTTGCATTTCCAACTCTTGCTTTAGGTGCAGAAGATTCAACTCAAAATGAACAGCAACGTGAATTTAATCGCCGTTTTGACGATCAACGTGTGAGTGACAGAAGTTTAGATCAGCAAATTCAATCACAACAAGCAGCACAAAATAAACCACAAAAAATTGCTCAAGGTGAAACACATTCTTTATCCATTACTAAAGAAGAACTGGTTAAACAGCCTGAATTAGTAATTCGAGCCTTACTACCAGCACTTGCTCAAGGCAATGTGGAAACAGTGGCTATTTTATATCCTATTTACCAGAAAATTGACACCAAATGGCAAGACCCTCTATTAACTCAGTGGCAACAAGCTATTTTGGCAAAAAAAGAGCAAAATTATAATCAGTCTATCCGCTTATATCGTGAGATCTTGGCAGATAAAAACGATATTTTACCAATCCGTTTACAGTTAGCCACAGTGTTATTTGAAAACAAAGAATATGATGCTGCTGAAGGGCAATTTGAGAAATTGCGTAGTGAAAATCTCCCGCCTAATGTGGCAGGGTTGATTGATGCCTATATTAATGCCATTCACCAACAGGATCGTTGGAGTTTTGGCGGTGGTTTTACGTATTTAAATGATCCGAACATTAATAATGCCCCAAAATCTGGCACGACTTATGGTAATTGGATACCACCTAAACGGGAATCTGCACAAGGATTTGGTTATAATCTTGATGCGAGCAAAAAATGGTCGTGGGGAAATGGGTTTTATCACCAATTAGATCTTTCTTTGTATGGTAAATATTACTGGGATAACAAAAAATTCAATGAAATGACTATGCACGGTGGCTTGGGTTTAGGCTATCAAACAGGGCGTTCCGATTTGAGCCTAATTCCTTTTATGGAGCAGACACTCTATGCTGGCGGACGTGAAACAAGCGAAAGTTTAAAACGTTTCTCCAAATCTGGTGGCGGTACTCTGAGTTTCAGCTATTGGCTTAATCCAAAATGGCAATGGCGAGCGAATTATCAATACAGTGAACAACGTTACACCGAGCGTAAGCATCTTAATGGTAACACGCATTATATTTCTACTGGCTTGAGTTATTTACGCAATGCTCAACAATATTGGTATGTTAATTTAAGCTACAACCGCACCAGTACTCGAGATGCGGATGACAGCTATATTCGCCGAGCCATCAATCTAGGCTGGGTACAAGAATGGGGCAAAGGTTTATCGACTCGAGTGAATTTAAGTTATGGGCAAAAGCATTATAAAGGACCGATGCCAATTTTTAATATTACGCAACGTAATAAGGAATATGGAGCAGCAGTTTCCGTATGGCATCGTGCTTTCCATTACAAAGGCATTACACCACGCTTAACCTATAGCTATCATAAGACTAAAAGTAATCACGTTTTCTATACCTATGATAAACATCAGGTTTATTTGGAATTAAGCAAAAGATTTTAATTTTGCTTTATGTTTATTAGGGTTCTTATAAACGGTATATCTTTATAAAAAATTGTTCTATTATTTACAAGCAAGAAATGAAAGATTTGATAAGGGACGAATAGTTGATGTTCGTCCCTTTTTGATGAGAAAGTGCGGTGTTTTTTGCTTAAGTTTAAGCATTACCACGAGCAATTTGTTTTTGTAATTTGACTAATTTCTCTTTAATACGGTTACGCTTGAGTGGCGATAAATAATCTACAAATAACACACCATTTAAGTGATCAATTTCATGTTGAATACAAATTGCCAATAACCCATCTGTTTCAAAGGTAAATTCTTCACCCTGACGATTCAATGCTTTCACCGTCACTTTTTCTTTGCGAGGCACTAATCCACGAAAACCTGGAATGGATAAACAACCTTCTTCAATACCCGTTTCGCCCGAACTTTCCAAAATTTCAGGATTGATCAATACGATCTGATTGGTTTTATCTCCTTCAATATCAATGGTAATCACACGTTTATGTACATTCACTTGTGTTGCAGCTAGTCCGATGCCTTCATGTTCATACATGGTTTCAAACATATTGTCGATAAAAGTTTGTAATTCATCATTAAATTCAGTGACAGGCTCCGCAATATTACGTAGCTGTTCATCGGGATAAATTAATATATTTAATAAGCTCATAATGGTTAAATAATATAGAATAAAAAAGTGACCGTATTTTAGCAGATTCATAGAAAAATAGGAGAAAATAAACCGCACTTTGGCGGATTATTTTTATTCTCTTTGCATACATAATAACGTAATATAGCTACAATGTTGACAAGTATGATAGAGGACATATAATGGACAATCAATCAATCAATCAATCAATCAATCAATCAATCAATCAATCAATCAATCAATCAATCAATCAATCAATCAATCAATCAATCAATCAATCAATCAATCCCTGTACTAAAATTAAGACATGGTAATTTTAAATTATTACCCCATGATTTAATTAGTTTTTGGGCAACAGAGTATGGAGAATGGTCTGAGCTTGAAGTGATGTTATTTGGTAAGTTATTGGATCAGCATGATAATGTTATTGAAGTCGGCTCAAATCAGGGGATGCACGCTGTGCCGATTGCTCAATTTATTCCGAAAGGTAAATTGTTTTGCTTTGAACCGCAACGTATCGTTTTTCAGCATTTATGTTGTAATATCACGTTAAATAATCTGTTAAATGTTTATTGCTATAATCAAGGTGTGAGTGATGAATGTGGAAACACCGAGATTGAAGCATCAGATTATCAAACAGATTGGAATTATGGTAGTTTTTCCATTGATAAAGGATTTAGTACTGAAGGTAAATTTGTAGGTGAAGTACATCGGGAAACAATATCCTTAATTACCTTAGATAGTCATCCCGAGATTCAGAAACTGGCATCATTGCGATTATTAAAAATTGATGCTGAAGGGTTTGACTTGAAAGTCTTAGCTGGTGCGAAACAGACAATTGCAAGACATAAACCAGTTATTTTTATTGAGGTTCATAGCGATTCTATTATATCCACTAAAAGATATTTGGAATCAATTGATTATTCTTGTTATTGGTTTATTTCTAATCGTTATCAGAAAAACAATTTTTTTGAAAATTCAAAAGAGATAAAAGGATTAGATACTAATTTTGTTTGTTTTCATTGCACTGCCGTTGAGAATAATGGCGTGCCAGATTATTTAGTACCAGTGAATGAGGCTACGCTTAATCGGGTACCGATAATGCAACTAGGACAATCAACTGTTATAAAAAACCCAGCGTAGCTGGGTTTTTCGTTCAATCTAAATAATAAATAATTATTCTGCAACAACAATAACGTTTATTGCTGCGAATACTTCACCGTGAAGTTGGAAACGAATGTCGTGATCACCGATGGTACGTAAAGGACCAGTGGATAAACGAACTTCTGATTTTTCTACTTTCACGCCAGCTGCCGTTACCGCTTCAGCTACATCACGAGTGGTGATAGAACCGAATAAACGACCGCCGTCACCTGCTTTAGAAACGATAGTGACTGATTCTAATGCGGTGATTTGTGCTGCACGAGCTTGTGCTTCCGCTAGATTTGCAGCTGCTTTTGCTTCTAATTCAGCACGACGTGCTTCAAAGTGTTCAATGTTAGCTTTGGTTGCCATAACAGCTTTTCCTTGTGGGATTAGATAGTTACGTGCAAAACCTGATTTAACATTTACTTGATCACCTACGTTACCTAGGTGAACAATTTTATCTAAAAGAATTACTTGCATTACCGTGTTCTCCTTAATTACTGATGATTGTCAGTGTATGGAAGTAACGCTAAATAGCGAGCGCGTTTGATTGCACGGGCTAATTGACGTTGATACTTCGCACGAGTACCGGTAATACGGCTTGGGACAATTTTGCCGCTCTCTGTGATATAGTTCTTTAATGTAGGAATATCTTTATAATCGATTTCTACTACATTTTCCGCTGTGAAACGGCAGAACTTACGACGACGGAAATAACGTGCCATTTGGCTAGTCTCCTAATCTATAAATTCGATTTGCTCGGCATGCAATACTAATTGGTTTAAGCCGTTGGCTTGTTTATGAGAGCTAATAAAGCCCACTACCAATAATTGGCTGCCGACCGTAATGCTTTGAGTGAGTTGAATTAATTGATTGCCACTAATTTGGATTGATATTTTGCACCACGCTTGACGTTTTAGTCCAACTTCGATTTGTTCGGAACGATGTTCTAAATAAAATCGGCAATGTTCAATACCGTTCGGGCTTTTCGATCGTTTGGGTAAATCAGCGACAGTGCCGATTAACGATAAACGATTATCAATGTTCAAATTACTCCTCAGCATCCTCAAAATCGTTGGTTTCAACTTCAGCTAAAGCTGGACGACGATCGTCTTTGGCTTTAACCATTGGGGACGCTTCTGTTACGGCGTGCTTAGTACGAATAATTACGTTACGAAGAATAGCGTCGTTGTAACGGAATGTTGTTTCTAGCTCGTCGATTACTTCTTGAGGCGCTTCTACATTCATTAGCACATAATGTGCTTTATGTAATTTGTTGATTGGGTAAGCTAATTGACGGCGACCCCAATCTTCTAAGCGATGAACTTGACCGCCAGCTTCTGTTACAGAACCTGTATAACGTTCAATCATGCCTGGTACTTGTTCGCTTTGGTCCGGATGAACCATAAATACGATTTCGTAGTGACGCATTACTGCTCCTTACGGGTTAATCAGCCTCCGACGGTAAGACCAGTCACCAATCTTGCGGAAGCAAGGAACTAAAATGGATGTGACTGTAGGGAGCGAATTATACAGCAATATTAAGGGAATTCAAGTAGAAATTGACTAGAAAAAGACCGCACTTTAAAAAAGTGCGGTGAAAAAGAATTAACTTTCTTGTTGCGAATGAAAAACTAGAGCATGACGCATTGCAATGCTATGTTTTGATGATCTTAAACGTCGAATACGAGCTGTTCTGCGAGTTTGTTCTGCAAAGGATTTATTGGTTTTTTTTAAGTGAGATTTACGCTTTACTGCCATAATTACCTCTTTTTTGATCGATTAATTTGTTCTTTTGCTTAATTAACTTGTTCTTGTTGATTTTCTTGTACTCGATGATAATTGATAATGCTATTCATATAGCGGCGAATATTTTCCACATATTGAAAGGCTTCATAACCACGAGCATAACCATATTTTAAGTTGCTGTAATAACGTTTTTCGGCTAATAATGGTAGATTATTTTTTACATCTGACCAATTATCGGGATCACCACCTAAATTTTTAGTTAATCGGCGAATATCAAGCATGTGACCTAAGCCCATATTATAGCCTACTAGTGCATACCAAATACGATCTTCTTGTGGAATACTATCTGGCACTTGTGAAATTAGCCAATGTAAATATTCTGAACCGGCTTTAATGCTTTGTTCTGGATCGGTTCGATCCCTAATCTTCATACGTTCTGCGGTGGCTTTGGTTAGCATCATCATGCCACGTACGCCAGTAGGTGACGTAGCATCTTTATCCCAATGAGATTCTTGATAAGCAACGGCAGCCAATAATCGCCAGTCTAAATCACCCTGATATTTTTCGAAAAGTGCGGAGTATTTTGGTAAAATATTTTCAATGGCGTTGGTATAAGAACGCATATCCACATAATCGAATTTAGAAAAATGATTAAAGTATTTTTCTTCAATATGAGCAATTAAGCCATTTTCAATCGCCCCATTCATAAAGTCTAATAAGGCAGCTTGTAATTCATTATATGAGCTGTTAGGCAAATACCAATGCACCGTAGATTCGTCAGTAACATCAAAAGCCACCGCAATTTGCGGTCTGACTTGTTGAATAGCGGACACATCAATAGAATTTGCAATGGTATAGGCAATTTTTCCTTCCGCCACTTGTAATAATAATGCTTCTTGGCTTTGTTTGTTATCAATCGACCAACGTAATTTTGGAATGGTTTCTTTTTTTTCTTGTAAAATACTCTCTAATTCTGAACCACCAGCAATCACTACCTCATTTGAAAGTTGAGCAAGCGAACTCGGGCGTGGTTGACCTTTACGATAAACTAATTGCCAAGATGCAGAATAATAAGAAGGACCAATCTGGAAATTATCGGTTTTTTTACTTTGATAAAGTAAATTTGCCGCCGCAATATCGATTTCATTATTGTTTAACGCATCAAATAATGCTTCGCTGTTATCTAATGTCTTGATTTCTAATTGAACGCCGAGATAATCTGCAAAGGCTTTACTAAGTTCATACTCTAATCCTGTTTCGCCATTTGCATCAATAAAATAGGAAACCGGATTATTAATTGTGCCAACCACTAAAGTTTTGTTTTGTACAATCTTGGAATAATGGTTAGATTCAGATCGCATTATTTGTTGCCAAGGGAAAACCATATCAATCGCCCACAACAATAATGCGATACTTGTCACAATCCGTAAAAATAGTCCTTTCATTTAAGAATTAAAGTAGTTTAACGGGGACTTTGACAACAAGTTTTTTCAATTTTGCCACTTTACCATTGACATTAACGCAAGGCTTATGCGGTTCGTAAGGTAAAAAGACGACAAACATATTTGGACGCATGAGAATAGTATTTTTATCAGCAAATTCACTATCCGTCACTTGATAGTCATCATCGGCATGATATTCTTCATAGCGTGATAAATCAGGTGTGGCGATGCCATATTCAATGTTTTCTGCCCCTTCAATTAACAGTTGCACATCAATGTAGTCGTGGTGCAATTCAGCTTTTTTGCTTTCAGACGCACCCGTTTCTGGCGACATTACGTTCATATAAATTTCGTCAGTTAAATCGTGACGACCATTTTCTAATCCAGCTAAATTCAAAGTCTTTAAATGTTCGCACACATCGACGATCACTTTTGGTAAGCCACGAGCGTAGTCTGCATTAGTTAAATTGCCAGTAAACATTATGATTCTCCTTAATAGATAAAATAGTTATTTTTTCACCGCACTTTATGTGCATTACGGAAATAATACTACAATCGTTGATAAATTTGCTAAAAAATTCTACGAATAATTCAGAATATTTTTGAAAAACTAGACTTACATCACAGTTTTGCATATAATCACCGCACTTCTCTGATTGCCCCCTTAGCTCAGTCGGTTAGAGCAGGCGACTCATAATCGCTTGGTCACTGGTTCAAGTCCGGTAGGGGGCACCAAAAATTTCCTATCCTTTCAATCCTGTGTTAAAATTTACCACTTTAATATAACATAGAAAATACATAATGAATTTAACCGATTTTTTAATCAATAAATTAGATGATTTGAAAGCGACTGATATTCAAACCATTGATGTGAGAAAGAAATCATCTATTACTGATGAGATGATTATTTGCACGGGAACATCTAGTCGCCATGTCGCTTCCTTAGCTCAAAAACTGATTGATGAAAGCAAACAAGCTGGCTTTGAAACCTTTGGTGAAGAGGGCAAAGCCACTGCTGATTGGGTTGTGGTAGATTTTGGACAAGCTATTGTGCATATTATGCAAGCGGATAGCCGTGAGCTTTATCAACTTGAGAAACTTTGGGCTTAACTTCCTAAAATTAAGCAAAAATTGACCGCACTTTTATGAAAATACAACTGATCGCTGTAGGAACAAAAATGCCAGACTGGGTAAAAACAGGCTTTGAAGAATATCAACGTCGTTTTCCGAAAGATATGCCATTTGAATTGGTAGAGATTGTGGCGGGCAAGCGTGGTAAAAATGTGGATATTAAGCGTATTTTAGAGCAAGAGGGTAAATCAATGTTGGCGGCTTGCGGTAAGGGCAAAATTGTAACCTTAGATATTCCTGGGAAACCTTGGTCAACCACAGAGTTAGCACAGCAATTAGAAAGCTGGAAAAATGACGGTCGGGATATTTGCTTATTAATTGGTGGTCCTGAGGGATTATCACCAGAATGTAAAGCTGTGGCGGAGCAAAGTTGGTCATTATCACCGTTGACTTTGCCACATCCTTTAGTGCGTGTGGTGGTGGCGGAAAGCCTATATCGGGCTTGGTCACTTACTACCAATCACCCCTATCATCGTGAATAACAATTATGCACTGGTTAACTCAATTATTCTCGGCTTTATTTGCTAAACCACGTCACGAATCGATTCGAGATAATCGGCTGGAATCTAATTTATTTGTGCGGCGAGCATTGGTGGCATTCATAGGTACGCTTGTATTAACCATTGTGTTGCTGATAAATTTGTATCATTTACAAGTGGTAGATTATGAAAAATATCAAACACGTTCTAATGGTAATCGAATTAAATTATTACCAGTAGCACCTACTCGTGGTTTGATTTACGACCGTAATGGTATGTTATTGGCGGAAAATTTAACGTTCTTTGGTTTGTATATTGTGCCAGAAAAAGTCGAAAATTTAGACCGCACTTTTGAAGAATTGCGGATGATTGTAGGCTTAACCGATGAAGACATTGAGCAATTTAAGAAAGAACGCCGCCGTTCCACAAGATACACCTCCATTTTATTAAAACCGAATTTAAATGAAGAACAAATTGCTCGTTTTGCGGTAAATCAATATAACTATCCAAGTGCAGATATTCGCCCATATTTCAAACGTAATTATTTATATGGCGAAACGATGACCCATGTTTTAGGTTATGTGTCTAAGATTAATGATAAAGATGCGGAACGACTAAAAAAAGAAGAGAAAGATGTAAATTACTCTGGCACTACCGATATTGGTAAATTGGGTATTGAACGTTATTATGAAGATGAATTGCATGGTCAGGCTGGCTATGAGCAGGTTGAAATTAATAGCCAAGGCAGAGTTATTCGTAAACTAAGCGAGCAACAACCGATTGCTGGAAAAAGTATTCATCTCACGATTGATTTGCCCTTGCAACAATTTATTATGGATTTGTTAGCTAAACAGAAAGGCTCGGTAGTGGTGTTAGATCCAAAAGATAGCAGTATTTTGGCGATGGTGTCTAGCCCTAGTTATGATAATAATTTATTTGTCGGTGGTATTTCGGGGGCAGATTATAAACGTTTATTAGATGATGAAGATCGTCCATTGTATAGTCGTGCCACACAGGGGGCATATCCACCAGCTTCTACGGTCAAACCATTTGTAACGGTGGCAGCCTTAACGGAAGGGGTGATTACAACCAGTACCACTGTTTTTGACCCTGGGTATTGGATACTGCCAAATAGCACTAAAAGATTTCGTGACTGGAAGAAATCGGGGCATGGTAATACGGATTTACAAAAGGCGATTACTGAATCTTCCGATACGTATTTCTATCAAGTAGCGTATAAATTAGGTATTGATCGTTTATCTGAGTGGATGAAAAAATTTGGTTTTGGTATGCCGACAGGGGTGGATATTAAAGAAGAAACAGCTGCCATTATGCCAGATCGAGAATGGAAACAAAAACGCTATAAAAAATCTTGGGTAATTGGTGACACTATTCCAGTTGGGATTGGACAGGGATATTGGACAGCAACGCCATTACAATTAGCCAAAGCACTAGCTGTATTGGTTAATAATGGTCGAGTAAATACACCGCACTTAATGAAAGAAATTAATGGTTCAACAGTGGAACCTTATAAAGATCCATTATTGTATGAAGATATTCGTGAACCAGCAGAAAGTGCTTGGGCAGCGGCAAAACGTGGTATGTATGGGGTAGTTCATTCAGGTTCAGGAACTGGACGTAAAGCCTTTGCTGGTGCGGCTTATGATGTTGCTGGTAAATCAGGTACGGCACAGGTGTTTAGTTTGAAAGAAGGGCAAAAATATGATGCCCATAATCTGAAAAAATTCTTACATGATCATGCTTGGTTTATGGGTTATGCACCTTATGATAATCCAGAAGTGCTTGTTGCAGTGATCCTAGAAAATGCAGGTGGTGGTTCCAGTAATGCCGCACCGATTGTACGCCAAGTTATGGATTATTATTTATTGCAACGTTTACCTAAAATAAATCAACCGCTGCAACCAGTAAATACCGAGAGTGTAACAAACCCTGAAAGTGCGGTGCAAAATTCAACAGAAACGGAGAGTGCAGAATGAATGATAAACCTTCGTTAATCCCAAATTTATGGGGAAAATTACACCTTGATTTTTGGCTATTGATTGGTTTAATCGCAATCTCAGGTTATGGTTTATTAGTGCTTTACAGTGCATCTGGGGCAAGTGAAGTGATGTTTCAGAGTCGGGTGATTCAAGTAATTTTGGGCTTTGTGGTGATGTTTATTATGGCACAGTTACCACCTCGATTTTATCAACAAATTGCACCAATACTTTATATTGCTGGGGTGATTATGCTGGTATTAGTTGATTTAATCGGCACTACCAGTAAAGGGGCGCAACGTTGGTTGGATTTGGGCGTAGTTCGCTTTCAGCCATCAGAAATTGTTAAATTAGCGGTACCGCTTATGGTCGCCGTTTATTTAGGTAATCGCCAACAGCCGATTAATTGGAAAGAAACTTTAGTTGCTTTTCTGATGATTATGTTTCCCACTGTATTAGTGGCACTTCAGCCTGATTTAGGCACGGCTATCTTAGTCAGTGCCTCTGGTATTTTTGTGGTATTTTTAGCCGGCATGAGCTGGTGGATTATTCTTGCCGCAGTTGTTGGACTGGCTGCTTTTATTCCGATCATGTGGTTTTATTTGATGCATGATTACCAGCGTACTAGAGTATTGACTTTGTTCGATCCTGAAAAAGATCCTCTGGGTGCAGGGTATCATATTTTACAATCGAAAATTGCCATTGGTTCTGGAGGAATCTGGGGGAAAGGCTGGATGGCAGGCACACAATCTCAGTTGGAATTTTTACCTGAACCGCACACGGATTTTATTTTTGCAGTATTAAGTGAAGAACATGGTTTAATTGGCGTATTAATTCTATTGGCAATTTATTTTTTTATTATTAGCCGTGGATTATTCATGGGGACACAAGCAAAAAATGCCTTTGGGCGTATTTTGACTGGAGCCACCTTTTTGATTTTCTTTGTGTATATTTTTGTGAATATTGGTATGGTCAGTGGTATTTTACCTGTTGTAGGTGTGCCGTTACCCCTTGTTAGTTACGGTGGAACATCGTTTGTGGCATTAATGGCAGGCTTTGGTTTAGTCATGTCAATTCATACTCACAAAACAAAAAGTCTTTATGGTGAAGGGAACTAAATACCTATTGGATGACTCTATATAAAATGGTATTTATCGAATTTGGAAAATTTATGAATAAATTTAAGTTATTATTAGCAATCTTTTTAACTGTGTTTTTGACGGCTTGTACCTCGTCTGCTCAAGCAATAAGAATCAAGCATTTTAATCCCAATAAATCGTATCAGGCTATTGAGAAAGATATTTATGTAGTAAATGATAGAAAATATACTACCAATTTATCTTCTAGTCCTTATCATTATGAGAAAACGGGTCAAGCGAGCTATTACCATAAAAAATTTAATGGTCGTCAAACTGCCAGTGGCGACATTTATGATGATGCTAAATTTACCGCCGCACACCGAACTTTACCCATCGGAACCTATGTGTTGGTGACTAATTTAAGAAATAATCGTAAGGTCGTGGTGAGAATTAATGACCGAGGACCTTTTGCTAAATCAAGAATTATTGATTTATCTAAAATCGCCGCAGCACAAATTGGTATGATTGCTTCGGGGACAGCTAATGTAAAAGTAGAAAAACTACATCTTATTCGTAATTAAGTATTGAAGGATTATTGGAATGTTAAAAAATTCACTTAGAAAAACCAAAATTGTCTTGGCTTCAGGTTTATTATCGTTATCATTTGCTAGTTTAGCAGATTTTGATTTTGGTATTACACCGCCTCAAATCAACGCTCAAACTTATATTTTAATGGATTATAATTCGGGGACAGTATTAGCCACTTTGAATCCAGATCAGCGTCAATATCCAGCATCATTAACCAAGATGATGACGAGTTATGTGGTTGGTACGGCTATTAAGCAAGGCAAAATTAGCCCAACAGATATGGTAACGATTGGCGAAAGTTCATGGGGTAAAAATTTCCCTGATTCATCAAAAATGTTCTTAAATTTAAATCAACAAGTTTCTGTGGCAGATTTAAACCGTGGAATTATTGTAGTTTCAGGCAATGATGCTTGTGTTGCAATAGCGGAATATGTGGCAGGTACAACAGATAAATTTATTGAAATGATGAATCAATATGGAGAAAAGTTTGGCTTAAAAAATACGCATTTCACCACGCCACATGGTTTAGATGATCCAAATCAGTATTCATCAGCCAGAGATATGGCGATTATTGGTTCCCATATTATTCGTGATTTACCCGAAGAATATAAAATTTACGCCGAAAAAGACTTCACTTTTAATAAAATTAAACAACCAAATCGTAATGGCTTGTTGTGGGATAAAACCATCAATGTTGATGGTATGAAAACAGGGCATACCGATCAGGCTGGCTATAATCTAGTTGCATCTGCAACGAATAATGGTGACATGAGATTAATTTCTGTGGTAATGGGCGTGCCAACTTATAAAGGTCGTGAAGTTGAGAGCAAGAAATTATTACAATGGGGTTTTAATAGTTTTGAAACCATTAAAACCTTGCAAGCTGGTAAAGCTATTGAAGAAAAAAGCGTTTACTATGGTGATGAAAATAAAGTGCCAGTAGGTGTATTACAAGACGGCTTTATTATTATCCCGAAAGGTCGCCAAACGGATTTAAAAGTCCGTGTGGAATATGACAACAAAGAACTTGAAGCCCCATTAGCGAAAGGGAAAAATGTGGGTAGAGTGATTTATCAATTAGACGGTAAAGATGTAGCAACTATCAATGTTCAGGTGATGCAAGATGTTGCTGAAGCTGGGATCTTTGGACGAGCTTGGGATTGGCTGATTTTAACGATCAAAGGTTTGTTTTAAATAATAAAATAAGAAAAATTTGAGAAAAATATACCGCACTTTAGAAAAAGTGCGGTGCTTTTTTGCAAATTTAAGGAAAAATATGACAGAGATTAACGTAAAAGAAATTAATTTAGCCGATATTCCGCAACAACAATTAAAAGATCTTCTTGATTTTCCTTGTCCATTCACTTTTAAAGTAGTCGGTAAGAATCGCCCTGATTTAATTGATGATGTGGTTGTTGTGACGCAAAAATATGCTAAAGGAGATTATAATCCTCGTGAACATATTAGTTCAAAAGGCACATATAATTCCGTTTCCATTGATATTATTGCGGAAAATATTGAGCAAGTAGAAATTCTTTATATTGAATTGGCTAAAATTGATGGTGTAAGAATGGTACTGTAAATTCACTGAGGAAAAAGGATGAATCTTCCATTAATTGTTCGTCAACTCGGCATACAAGATTATCAAGATGTTTGGCATAAAATGCAGGAATTTACTGATCAACGTAATGAACATACGCCAGATGAAATTTGGCTAGTGCAACATAACTCGGTATTTACTCAAGGTCAGGCAGGCAAACCAGAACATTTATTGCAAGCGAGTCAAATTCCCGTGGTGCAATCAGATCGAGGGGGGCAAATTACCTATCACGGACTTGGGCAACAGGTCATGTATGTGTTAATTGATATTAAACGTCACAAAGCAGAAGGGCGAGATCTTAATGTGCGTCATTTAGTCACTGCCTTGGAACAATCTGTGGTGAAAACCTTAGCAAACTATGGCGTACAATCTT
The DNA here is from genome assembly GCF_042485795.1 of Lonepinella sp. MS14435. GTDB lineage: Bacteria > Pseudomonadota > Gammaproteobacteria > Enterobacterales > Pasteurellaceae > Lonepinella. The sequence goes on along the minus strand of NZ_CP169368.1, from coordinate 2,170,474 downwards.
ACCCGAAAGCAGATGCCCCTGGTGTATATGTGGATTGTAACGGTACTGAAAAAAAAATCTGTTCACTTGGTTTGCGAATTCGTAAAGGTTGCTCATTTCATGGTTTGGCATTAAATATTAACATGGATTTGCAACCGTTCCATTATATTAATCCTTGCGGTTATGTAGGCTTAGAAATGTGCCAACTAGCAGATTTTATTGAGCCTACCGATGCTGTCTGTGAAAAAGTTGCACCAAAATTAGTTTCACACTTTAGCGAAATTTTAGGCTATAATATGCAACAAAATTTTAACAATTAAACTTTTGTTTAAAATAGATGATAGGATAGTAAATGGGTACTCCGTTTAAAATGGAACGTGGCGTTAAATACCGTGATGCGGCTAAAACGTCCATTATTCAGGTCAAAAATATCGATCCCGATCAGGAATTATTAAAAAAACCTGCATGGATGAAGATTAAATTGCCAGCCAACTCAGCTAAAATTGATAGTATTAAAAACGGTATGCGTCGTCACGGGTTACACTCTGTTTGTGAAGAAGCGTCTTGCCCGAATTTACACGAATGTTTTAACCATGGTACTGCTACTTTTATGATTATGGGGGCAATCTGTACTCGCCGTTGTCCATTCTGTGATGTGGCTCATGGTAAACCGTTGCCATTAGATCCTGATGAACCACGGAAAGTGGCGGAAACAGTGCAAGATATGAAATTAAAATATGTGGTGATTACCTCAGTGGATCGTGATGATTTAACTGACCGTGGTGCCGCTCATTTTTCGGCTACCGTGCGTGAAATTCGTGCATTAAATCCAAATACCAAAATTGAGATTCTAGTACCAGATTTTCGCGGTCGTATTGAACAAGCGATTGAGATTTTGAAAGAAAATCCACCTGATGTGTTTAACCATAATTTGGAAAATGTACCACGTCTATACCGTGAAATTCGCCCTGGGGCAGATTATGACTGGTCATTAAAATTGTTACAAGGATTTAAACAGGTTTTCCCTGACATTCCAACTAAATCAGGCTTAATGGTAGGATTAGGTGAAACCAACGAAGAAATCTTAGAGGTGATGCAAGATTTACGTAAACACGGCGTGACCATGTTGACATTGGGGCAATATTTACAACCAAGTCGTCATCATTTACCTGTTGCTCGTTACGTGCCTCCAGTTGAGTTTGACGAACTGCGTGAAAAAGCCGAAGCTATGGGCTTTGAACATGCAGCTTGCGGACCTTTTGTGCGTTCATCTTATCATGCCGATTTACAGGCAAGTGGTGGGGTTGTGAAATAATCTTATAGGATTGGATTAGACTAAAGTGCGGTGAAAAATTAAGACTTTTTCACCGCATTTCTACTATTTTAAATTATGTTTTAACGAATGATGTACCACTGACACATTTTTATCTTTCTTTTTAAAATAATTGCCAATTTGCTCTGCAATATACACTGAACGGTGTTTTCCCCCAGTACAACCAACGGCAATGGTCAAATAACTACGGTTATTTTTTTCTAACATTGGTAACCAAGTTTCAATAAAATGACGTGTTTGATAGACAAAATTATGCACTTCGGTATGGCGTTTTAAGAAATCAATGACTGGTTGATCTAATCCTGTCATTGCACGTAATGCAGGATCCCAGTGTGGATTCGGCAGAAAACGTACATCAAATACATAATCAGCATCAAGCGGAATACCATATTTAAAACCAAAGGATTCCACTACAATTTTGAGTTCTTTATTATTTTGACCTCGCAAGAAATTACGTAAATTTTCGGCAAGTTCGTGAGTCGATAATTCCGTGGTATCAATGATAATATTGGCTTGTTGGTACAATGGCTCAAGGTAGTCACGCTCCGCATTAATTGCCACTTCAAGCGAGATATCTTTGACCGAAGAAAGTGGATGCGGGCGGCGAGAGTCACTATAACGTCTAATTAATACATCTTGATTTGCATCAAGAAAAATAATTTTAACTTGATGCTGTTCTGATAGCAGGTTAATCATCTGTTCTAATGATTCTGCAGAGTCAGGTAAATTACGGATATCTACACTGACCGCAGCAAGCTGCTGGTTTTTTGAGAGAATTTGTGCCAGTTGGGGAAGTAACTCAATGGGTAAATTATCTACACAGTAGTAACCAATATCTTCTAAAGCACGCAAGGCGACTGATTTCCCTGCACCTGAGCGTCCGCTCACAATAATCAATTCCATAATTTTTCTCAATAATGTGGTTACTTTGGTAAATCCAAATCTTCGGGGTCTTTATTATCAAGTTGCTGAAAAATTTGCCAAATTTCTTCCGCACTTTGTGCTGATCTGAGCTGCTTATCAAGAGTTTTATCTTTCAATTTTTCGCTTAATTCAACCAAAATCGGGGTATAAGTTTGACAGAGTTGCTCTGGAATAATAATCGCTAGGATTAAATCCACTTCTCGTTTATCGGCGGCTTCATAATCAATCGGGGTACTTAATTGTAGAAATACCGCAAGTACTTTCTCTCCCTTAGGCAAGCGAGCCCGTGGCATCGCAATACCATTACCAATCGCAGTAGAACCTAATTTTTCGCGATTAAAGAGATATTCAAAGCATTCGATTTCATCAAATCCCTCTATTTCAGCTTGTTTAGCTAATATATCAGAAGCGATTTCAAAGGCTATTTTCTTACTTGAACAGATTACGCCTTGGCGAATATTCTCAGGAGTTAAAAGTGCGGTGAATTTTGTCATTTTTTTCTTCTTTATAATTTAAATTCTTCACCAAGATAAACACGTTTAACCTGTTCATTATTCATGACTTCGCTTGGTGTGCCTGTGGCAATCATATGTCCTGCACTCACAATATAAGCTCGTTCGCATACATCAAGGGTTTCACGCACATTATGGTCAGTGATTAACACGCCTAGACCACGGTTGCGTAAATCGGTGATGATTTTTTTGATGTCGATAACTGAAATTGGGTCAACCCCAGCAAAGGGTTCATCTAACAAAATAAATTTCGGGTTAGCGGCTAAAGCACGTGCGATTTCCACACGGCGACGTTCACCACCAGAAAGTGATTGTCCTAAATTATCACGAATATGCCCGATATTAAATTCATCAATTAATTCATCAGCTCTTGCTTGACGTTGAGCTGCATTTAAATCCTTACGAATTTCTAGTACCGCCATTAAATTATCATACACCGTCAAACGGCGAAAAATAGAGGCTTCTTGAGGTAAATAACCAATCCCTTTTTGAGCTCGATTGTGCATAGGCAGCAAACTAATATCTTCACCATCAATGGTGATTTTACCCTGATCGTGACGAACCAATCCCACCACCATATAAAAGGATGTGGTTTTACCTGCACCGTTTGGTCCGAGTAATCCCACAATTTCATTTGATTGCACGGTAAAACTGACATCAGAAACCACTTTACGGTTTTTATAGCTTTTTGCTAGGTTTTCAGCATATAAAACAGACATATTAAGCGACCTTATTTTTTCTTTTTATTATCATTTAATTGATTTGGAATTAATACGGTTTTAACACGAGTTCCACTGGAACCATTGGCTTTAAGCTGTTGTTTTTTAACATCATAAGTAATACGTTCACCATTGATTTTGCTATCTAATTGTTTTAACTCAGCATTACCTGTTAAGGTTAAAAATTCAGTGCCTAAATCATAATGGACTTTATTCGCCTGACCATCAACAGGCTTGCCAGTGTCTAACATTTGGTGAAAACTGACAGGATGACCAAAGGCTTCCACCGTTTCTTTTTTACCTGAATTTTCGGCAGGGCGAGTGATCGTCACTTTATTCGCTTTAATTAAAATTGAACCTTGTGTAATGACCACATTATCAGTAAAGGTAACAACGTTATGTTCCATATCTAAAGATTGATTGCCTGATGTAATGCTAATCGGTTGGTTTGTATCATCTTTTAAGGCAAATGCAGAAACTGACATCAGCATTATTGATGTTAATAAAATAATTTTATTGTGCATTTTGAGTTTTATCATTTGGCTTGCTAATTTCATAGTGAGTTTTCACCTGTTCTTTCAATGTTGCGACTTGTTGCTGTAGATTGCCTGTTAATTTCAGTCCTGTTGAGCTAAAATTTAAGCCGTTAATTTTCACTTGTGTATTGGAACTAATGTCTTGCGTGGTTAAATTTACTACCGCACTTTCTGTTTCAATACGTTGTAATTTAGACAATGGCAGTAAACTTTCGCCTAATACATTACCCTCTAAATACAGCATATTGTCTTTGGTTAAGGTTGCCTTGTTAGCACTTAATTTCCAGCTTTCAGTTTGCTGTGTTTTTTCATTTTGAATATCAAATAAATATACTAGCGGTGTTTGAAAATCGGTATGTCCATCATATTCGTAATATTCTACTTTGCTAGAGGTTGCTACATATTGTTTAGCACCTGTCGGCGAGTAAACTACAGCACTCATTTGATTGCCGACATATTCGGGGCTTTCTTCTTTTTTGATTAAGTCAGTTAAATCGTTATCGGACTGATTTAATGAGTAAAACCAGCCTAATAAGATTAATGTTACAGTTGCCAGAATAGCTGTCCAACGAATAGTCATTTTTGTGCTTAAAATTAATATCGGGTTAAATTGATAAATTATAGCATAGTTTTACTAAATTTAATCGTTAGTTAGTTGAATAATTACGTTTACCAAAAATCGCCGTACCAATTCGCACCATAGTTGATCCACAAATAATAGCACTTTCCATATCACTAGTCATACCCATTGAGAGCGTGTCAATTTGTTGATTTGGAAAGGCTTTTTTGAGTTGTTCAAACAGTGCATACATCGCACTCAATGCCATTTTTTGTTGATCAATATTATCTGTCGGTGCTGGGATTGCCATTAATCCACGCAAACATAAGTGCGGTAAATTTTCGATGTGTTTTGCCAATGCCAACATTTTGTTAGGCTGAATACCCGATTTGCTATTTTCATCGCTAATATTAATTTGAATTAACACATTTAACGGTGCTTTTTCAACTGGGCGTTGTTGATTTAAACGATCGGCAATTTTGCTACGATCAAGCGTTTGCATCCAATCAAAATTTTCAGCCACTAGACGAGATTTATTTGATTGTAATGGACCGATAAAATGCCACTCTAAAGCAACCCCCTGAGCATTGAAATATTGAATCTTTTCAATACCTTCTTGCACATAATTTTCGCCAAATGCACGTTGCCCAGCATCTATTGCTTGTTGAATATCTGGTATGCTTTTGGTTTTTGATACGGCTAATAACTGCACTGAATTTGGCAGGCGATTAGCTTGTTGGCACGCTTGAGTGATGAGCTGATGAATATGGTTTAAATTATCTTGAATTTGCATTTTTGTCAGGGTTCAATAATCTTCAATTTAAAAATCCTATTTTAGCTGATTTCTAAAAAATAAGCATCAAGGATAATTTTTAGCATTATTTTTTATTTTCTATTTGACAATGCTATAAAATTTCGGTATTTCTAGCATCAGTTAAAAATTTCGGAAAAAAATAATGAAATTAAACCGCACTTTTACCATGATGATTATGACCACCACCATTATGACGATGAATGGGGCGGGTTAGTGCGTAATCGAATTCAACAGAACCCGCAACGACTAGAAAGTGCGGGTTTTTTTATATAATATTTTAAATATTCACAACATTAAGGAAACATTATGCGAGTACTCAAATTTGGTGGCACTTCTTTAGCCAACCCTGAACGTTTTTTACAAGCAGCAGAGCTTATTGAAAAAGCCCATTTAGAAGAACAGGCAGCAGGGGTTTTATCGGCACCTGCCAAAATCACCAACCACCTTGTCGCCATTTCAGAAAAAGCCAGTCTAAATCAACCAACCGAAGATCATTTTAGTGAAGCACTTGAGATTTTCTATAATATTATCAATGGATTGTATGCTAAAAATAATAAATTTGATTTAGCTGGCACAAAATCCTTAATTGATGCGGAATTTGCTCAAATTAAACAATTAGATACGGAAATCCGCCAAGCAGGTAAAGTAGATGATGCAGTGAAAGCAACCATTGATTGTCGTGGTGAGAAGTTATCTATTGCGATGATGAAAGCATGGTTTGAGGCTTGTGGTTATCAAGTTACGGTTATTGATCCCGTAGAAAAATTATTAGCACAAGGTTCTTATTTAGAAAGTAGTGTAGATATTGCAGAATCTACTCAACGTATCAATGCAAAATCCATTCCAAATAAAAATATCGTATTAATGGCAGGTTTTACCGCAGGAAATGAAAAAGGCGAACTCGTGCTGTTAGGACGTAATGGTTCAGATTATTCAGCGGCTTGTTTGGCAGCCTGTTTACATGCCAGTGTATGTGAAATTTGGACGGATGTAGATGGTGTATTTACTTGTGATCCTCGTTTAGTACCAGATGCTCGTTTATTACCAAGTTTATCTTATCGTGAAGCAATGGAGCTTTCCTATTTCGGTGCCAAAGTTATTCACCCACGTACTATTGGTCCTTTGGTTGAACCGCAAATTCCTTGTTTAATTAAGAATACAGGTAATCCTGAAGCTCCAGGTTCGGTGATTGATGGCAAAGAACGAGAAAGCCAAGGCTTACAGGTTAAAGGCATTACCAATCTTGATAATGTTGCGATGTTTAATGTATCTGGTGCAGGTATGCAAGGCATGGTAGGTATGGCAGCTCGAGTTTTTTCTAGTATGTCTAAAGCAGGGGTATCAGTGATTTTGATTACCCAATCTTCTTCGGAATATAGCATTAGCTTCTGTGTGCAAACTAAGGCGGTAGAGAAAGCCAAGGCGGCATTAAATGCTGAATTTGCCCCTGAACTTGCGACTAAAGCACTTGATCCTGTAGAGGTCATGGGGGATTTATCTATTATTTCCGTAGTGGGTGACGGTATGAAACAAGCCAAAGGGATTGCCGCACATTTCTTCTCCGCCTTAGCCAGTGCCAATATTAGTATTGTTGCCATTGCACAAGGTTCTTCAGAGCGTTCTATTTCAGCGGTGGTGCCATTAAATAAAGCGATCGAAGCAGTGCGAGCCACCCATCAAGCATTGTTTAACAATAAAAAAGTGGTGGATATGTTTTTAGTCGGCGTGGGTGGTGTCGGCGGTGAATTAATCGAACAAATTAAACGTCAACAGGAATATTTGGCAAAAAAGGACATTGAAATTCGAGTTTGTGCCTTAGCCAATTCGAATAAAATGTTGTTAGATGAAAATGGCTTGAATTTAGATAGCTGGAAAGAAGATTTAGCCAATGCCACCCAACCTTCTGATTTTGATGTGTTATTGTCTTTCATTAAATTACATCATGTGGTCAATCCTGTATTTGTGGATTGTACTTCATCAGATTCCGTCCCCGCTTTGTATGCTCGAGCATTAAAAGAGGGTTTCCATGTGGTGACACCAAATAAAAAAGCCAACACCAGAGAACTGGAATATTATAATTTATTACGTGAAAATTCTCGTGGCACGCAACGTAAATTCTTGTATGACACCAATGTGGGCGCCGGTTTGCCAGTGATTGAAAACTTGCAAAATCTGCTTGCGGCTGGCGATGATGTGGTAAAGTTTAACGGAATTTTATCCGGTTCATTGTCCTTTATTTTTGGTGAATTAGAAACGGGCAAAACTTTATCAGAAATCACCGCACTTGCTCGTGAAAAAGGTTTTACTGAACCTGATCCAAGAGATGATTTATCGGGGACTGATGTTGCTCGTAAGCTATTAATTTTAGCTCGTGAAATTGGTTTAAACCTTGAATTAGCCGATATTGAAGTGGACAGTGTGCTACCAAAAGGCTTTAGCGAAGGCAAAAATGTCGATGAATTTATGGCTATGTTACCGCAATTAGATGCGGAATTTGCAGAGCGAGTCGCAAAAGCCAAAGACGAGGGTAAAGTATTGCGTTATGTGGGTCAGATTGAAAATGGCAAATGTAAGGTGTCTATTGTCGCCGTGGACGGCGATGATCCTTTATATAAAGTGAAAAACGGTGAAAATGCGTTGGCGTTCTATACCCGCTATTATCAGCCAATTCCATTGTTATTACGTGGTTACGGAGCAGGTAATGCGGTGACTGCCGCAGGGATCTTTGCGGATATTTTAAGAACCTTAAAATCCTAAGGACAAACACAATGACGACATTACGAATTTATGCTCCAGCCTCCAGTGCCAATATCAATGTGGGCTTTGACACCCTCGGGGCGGCAATTTCACCGATTGATGGCTCATTGCTCGGTGATGTGGTGCAAATTGAAGACATTCCGCAAGGATTTGAGTTAGAAAGTGCGGGTTATTTTGTGCGAAAATTGCCAAAAGAGCCGCAAAAAAACATTGTGTATCAAGCCTATGTGTTATTCAGTGAACGCTTTAAATTGCGTGGTGGCAAAACCAAAGGCTTGCGTTTAACCTTGGAAAAAAATATGCCGATTGGCTCAGGGCTAGGATCCAGTGCTTGTTCCATTGTGGCAGCCTTGGTGGCGTTAAATAAATTCCATGATGAGCCGTTTTCCAAAATGGAATTATTGGAAATGATGGGCGAATTGGAGGGGCGAATTTCAGGCTCAATCCATTATGATAACGTGGCACCGTGCTATTTGGGTGGCGTGCAATTAATGGTGCAAAGTTTGGGCAATATTAGCCAAAAATTGCCGTTTTTTGACAGTTGGTATTGGGTGCTGGCGTACCCAGGCATTGAAGTATCCACTGCCGAAGCTCGAGCGATTTTGCCGAAAAGCTACACACGTCAAGATATGATCGCCCACGGTCGCCATTTAGGCAGCTTTGTCCACGCCTGCCACACGGGGCAAGATGTATTGGCAGCCTTAATGATGAAAGATGTCATCGCTGAGCCTTATCGTGCCGCCTTACTGCCAAATTTCGCCGAAGTGAAACAAGCCAGCCGAGATTTAGGGGCGTTAGTCAGTGGTATTTCAGGATCAGGACCGACAATGTTTAGCATTACCCCTGATCTTGCAACTGCCACCAAAGTGGTAAATTACCTTGAACATCATTATCTACAAAATAACGAGGGTTTTGTGCATATTTGCAAAGTGGATAATGCAGGGGCGAGAGAGTTAGGGTAAAATAATTTAACTTTGAAAGCCCCCTCAGTCCTGCGGACAGCTCCCCCCACAAGCAGGGGGAGCGTGATCTCTACGGAAATAAACCTGTTTACGGGGGGAAGTGCCTGAAAGGCGAAGGGGGGCAAAAGCAACAATTTAATCAAAACGGACAACAAATGAACCTATACAACATCAAACACCCAGACCAACAAGTCAACTTCGCCCAAGCCGTCCGTCAAGGCTTAGGTAAAGATCAGGGCTTATTTTTCCCTGCAACCATTCCGCAATTAAGCAATATTGACGAATTATTGGCGTTGCCTTTAGTAGAACGCAGCCAAAAAATTTTAAGGGCATTAATTGGTGATGAAATCCCAGCCGACAAACTCAATGCTATGGTGAAAAATGCCTTTACGTTCCCTGCTCCCGTGGTGAAAGTGGCGGAGAATATTTACGCTTTAGAATTATTCCACGGTCCAACATTAGCCTTTAAAGACTTCGGCGGTCGCTTTATGGCACAAGCCCTTGCTACTGTGCGGGGTGATGGCAAAATCACTATTTTAACCGCCACTTCAGGCGACACGGGTGCCGCCGTAGCACATGCTTTTTATGGTCTTGAAAACATTGAAGTGGTGATTCTTTATCCAAAAGGCAAGATCAGCCCGTTACAAGAAAAACTGTTCTGCACACTCGGTGGCAATATTCGCACTGTTGCGATTAATGCCGATTTCGATGCTTGCCAATCCCTTGTTAAACAAGCCTTTGATGATGAAGAACTCCGTCAAGCTATCGGCTTAAATTCGGCTAACTCGATTAATATCAGTCGATTACTGGCTCAAGTGTGCTACTATTTTGAAGCTGCAGCCCAGTTGAACACCGAACAACGCCAAAATTTAGTGGTGTCCGTGCCAAGTGGTAACTTCGGTAATTTAACCGCAGGCTTAATCGCTAAAACCTTAGGCTTGCCAATCAAACGCTTTATTGCCTCCACCAACGCCAACGACACGGTGCCACGTTACTTACAAACAGGCGAATGGCAACCCAATGCAACCGTGGCTACGCTATCTAATGCCATGGACGTAAGCCGACCAAACAACTGGCCACGAGTGGAAGAACTATTCAAACGCAACGGCTGGCAGTTAAGCGAATTAGGTTCAGGAGCATTAAATGACGCTGAAACGGAAACCGCACTGAAAGCCCAATACGCTCAAGGTTATTTGTGTGAACCACACGGTGCGATTGCTTACCAAGTGTTAAAAGATCAGTTGCAAGAGGGAGAAACGGGCTTATTCCTTTGCACCGCTCACCCAGCTAAATTTAAAGAAAGCGTAGAGCGAATTTTAGACATTGAATTACCCTTGCCAGAAGCCCTTGATAAACACAACAAATTGCCGTTATTGTCAGATGAAATGGACAATGATTTTGCCACTTTAAGAGCGTATTTGTTGAAATAATCAGATAAAGTGCGGTGAAAAAAAGCGAAAATTTTTAACCGCACTTTTTTTCATAAAGGAAGAAATGATGATAAAAGTTTACGGTATCAAAAACTGCGACACTGTGAAAAAAGCCTTAAAATGGCTTACCGATAATCATATTGAACATCAACTACACGACTATCGTGTGGACGGTTTAGCACCTGATTTTTTAGCTAAAGCAGAAAGCCAATTCGGTTGGCAAAATCTGGTTAATAAACGTAGCACCACGTGGCGAAATTTAGATGAAACGGTGAAAAAAAATCTTGAAAAAAACACCGCACTTCAAGTGCTTGCAGAACAACCTACGCTGATTAAACGTCCGATTATTTTGCAAGATGGCGTGGCGTTAATTGGGTTTGACCAAACTGAATATCAAAACGCGTTTAAATAAAATGAAAAACGACATTCTCTCTCTCGCTCAAAATCTTATTCGCCGTCCCTCTATCAGCCCAGACGATCAGGGGTGTCAACAGGTAATAGCAGAACGCCTTGAAAAATTAGGCTTTAGCATTGAATGGTTGCCCTTTAATGACACCTTAAATCTGTGGGCAAAACACGGCTCAACCGCTCCGATTGTTGCCTTTGCAGGGCATACCGATGTGGTGCCTGCTGGCGATGAAAGTCAATGGACGTATCCGCCTTTTGCCGCCGAAGTGGTGGGGGATATGCTGTATGGACGGGGGGCGGCGGATATGAAAGGGTCGCTGGCGGCGATGGTGGTCGCCGTAGAAGACTATGTCAAAGTTAACCCAAATCATCAAGGCACGATTGCATTGTTAATTACTTCTGATGAAGAAGCCACCGCCAAAGACGGTACCGTACGAGTGGTGGAAACCTTAATGGCTCGTGGTGAAAACATTGATTATTGCCTTGTAGGCGAGCCATCTAGCTCAAAAACGCTCGGTGATATTGTGAAAAATGGCAGACGGGGATCGATCACGGGCAATCTGTATATTCAAGGTATTCAAGGACACGTTGCCTATCCCCATTTAGCCGAAAACCCTGTGCATAAAGCCGTTCCTTTTTTACAGGAACTCACCACCTACCAATGGGATAACGGCAATGAATTTTTTCCACCCACCAGTTTGCAAATCGCCAATATTCAAGCCGGCACAGGCAGTAATAATGTGATCCCTGGCGAGCTTTTTGTGCAATTCAACTTACGCTATTGCACCGAAGTTACCGATGACAGCATTAAAAATAAAGTGGCTGAAATGTTGGCAAAATATGGATTAAAATATCGTATTGAGTGGAATCTGTCGGGAAAACCGTTTTTAACCAAACCGAATAAATTGGTGAAAGCGGTCGTTGAAGCCCTTGAAAAAATCGTCAACATTTCACCGCAATTAGACACTGGCGGTGGTACCTCCGATGCTCGTTTTATTGCCTTAATGGGGGGAGAAGTGGTGGAACTTGGACCGCTTAATGCCACGATTCATAAAGTCGATGAATGTGTGAGTGTAATGGATCTTGCAATATTGGGAAAGGTTTATAAAAGTATATTGGAAAAATTATTGTAGCAAATGACTACATATTTGCCTGCAAGATTAAACGTTGTTGTATAGCTACAGTGTGGCGTTACGTTACGTTCTTAACTATGTACGCAAATACAGATTAAAATAAAAATAAATATAGTGGTTTAATATCCAGTCTGATATAATTCACTCGCTAGCATGGGGCTAGAAACAGCAAACCCCACGCTGACGAGTGGGGCTTACAAAAAGGAACTGGATTATGCTCTTTCAACTCTTAATCCTAGTTATCTTGATTTTAATTAGCTTTTCAGTTTATTAAAACAGATAATTAAAAGCCCTAGCAGAGAATTGAGCCACTCTGCTAGGCAGTTCCTAAATAATAGCGTTATGTTTACTAAAAATCAAGACAAAAATATGAAATTAACCATTGATCAATTAACAGGTAAATCTCGCACGCATTTAGTGTCATTACCTTGTCCACATTCGCCAAACCATTTTTTGCAACCGCAGGCTGTGCAAGCCTTTCAAGGGTTACAACAAAGTGCAGTGCAAAATGGCTTTAATTTACAGCCAGCCAGTAGCTTTCGGGATTTTCAACGCCAGCAGTTAATTTGGAATGCGAAGTTTAATGGGGAGCGAAAAGTGCATGATGATCAAGGCAATGCCATTGATCTGAGCAGATTAGACGATTGGCAAAAAGCACAAGCGATCTTGCGTTGGTCAGCAATGCCAGGAGCAAGCCGTCATCATTGGGGAACGGAAATTGATTTTTTTGATCCTGATTTATTACCTGTCAATCAACCTTTGCAGCTTGAACCTTGGGAATATCAACAGGGGGGGTATTTTTTTGAATTAAGCCAATTTCTGCAAGAAAAATTACCGCACTTTGATTTCGCCCTACCTTTTATGCAATGCAATAAATATCTTAATGTTGGGCGTGAGCCTTGGCATATTAGTTATTTACCGTTAGCTGATATTGCTGAACAGCAACTTAATCCTGAGATTTTGTTGCAAGTTTGGCAAAATGAGCAAATTGCAGGAAAAATAACCCTAGAGAAAAATATAAATAAAGTTTTTAAGCAATTTTTGAGCTAAAATAAGCAACTTGAATCATTAAGGTTTATCGATCTCAAATAATTAAGGAAGTATAAAATGTCAGAAGAAAAAAGTTTCCCGTCCAGTAAAAGTAGAAATCGTAAAAAAGCGTTAGGTATTTTTCTGTTTATTTTAATTTTTATTGCGTTAGCGACAGGGTTGTATTGGTACTTTTTTCTTAAAGGCTATGAAAGTACGGAAGATGCTTATGTGAGCGGTAATCAGGTGATGATTTCCTCTCAAGTGAGTGGTAATGTTCAGCAAATTAATGTGGATAATATGGATTTTGTGCATCAAGGCGATGTGTTATTATCCTTAGATAACAGTGATTTACAGCTTGCTTTTGAACAAGCTCAAAGCAATCTAGCGAATGCGGTTCGTCAAATCTCGCAATTAACTTATACTGTAAAACAACTTACTGCATCGGTGCAAAGTAAAACGGTTAGCCTTGAGCAAGCTCGTGGTAATTTACACCGTCGTGAAAAATTAAATCAAACGCAATCTATTGATAAAGAAAGCTATTTGCATGCGAAAGAAGCTGTAGAATTGGCAAAAGTAGATTTAATTGCAACACAAAATCAATTAGCAGCTAATCAAGCGTTATTACTTGATGTGCCATTAGATCAGCAACCGAGCGTATTGGGAGCAGTGAGCCAGTTAAAACAGGCTTGGTTAAACTTACAACGTAGTAAAATTGTTAGCCCGATTGATGGTTATGTGGCACGTCGTAGTGTGCAAGTTGGGCAGAAAGTATCCGTGGGGTCGGCATTATTAGCGGTGGTTCCTGCGGAGCAGATGTGGATTGATGCTAATTTTAAAGAAACGCAGTTAAGAGATATGCGACTTGGTCAACCAGTCAAAGTAAAAGTGGATTTATACGGCGATAAAGTAGAATTTAATGGTACCGTAGTAGGTATTGATATGGGGACAGGCAGTGCATTTTCTTTATTACCAGCACAAAATGCCACAGGTAACTGGATTAAAGTGGTGCAACGTGTGCCAGTTCGTATTGCGTTGGAGCCTGAGCAGTTACAAAAATATCCATTGCGTATTGGTTTATCTTCGCACGTAATTGTGAATGTGCAACAAACAGACGGCGAAGTATTAGGTGTTAGCCGTGACAATACCTTGTATTCAACCTCAAGTCTTGTTTATGACCAAACTGCGGTGGAAAATTTAATTCATTCCATTATTTCGCAAAATATATATTAAGGCGGTTGGCTATGCAAAAACCAGTTCATGGGGTTGCACTTGCCATAATGACGATTGCTTTGGCATTGGCAACCTTTATGCAGGTATTAGACTCTACTATTGCCAATGTTGCGATTCCTACCATAGCTGGGGATTTAGGGGCATCAACTAGTCAAGGGACTTGGGTTATTACTTCTTTTGGGGTTGCCAATGCTATTGCGATTCCAATTACAGGCTGGCTGGCTAAACGTTTTGGCGAAGTGCGGTTATTTTTATTGGCAACGTTAGGTTTTGTGATTGCTTCTTGGTTATGTGGCATTTCACACAGCCTTGAAATGCTGATTCTATGCCGAATATTACAAGGTCTAGCGGCGGGTCCTATTGTTCCTCTTTCACAAAGTTTATTGCTAAATAATTATCCCCCTGAGAAACGTGGTATGGCATTGGCGTTTTGGTCAATGACGGTGGTGGTTGCCCCTATTTTTGGTCCAATTTTAGGCGGTTGGATCAGCGATAACTTACATTGGGGTTGGATCTTTTTTATTAATATTCCTATTGGGATAGCGGTTATTTTTATGACATGGAAAACCTTAGGGGATAGAGAAACACCAACAGAACATCGTCCAGTAGATTTAATCGGGTTAAGCCTATTAGTGTTAGGTGTGGGTTGTTTGCAGTTGATGTTAGACCAAGGTCGTGAACAAGACTGGTTTAATTCCACCGAAATTGTCGTGCTTACCATTGTATCTGCTATCGCTTTAATTGCTTTAGTGATTTGGTCGTTGACCGATGATAATCCCATTATAGATATTTCCCTGTTTCAAAAACGTAACTTTGTGATTGGTTGTTTATGTTCTAGTTTAGCCTTTTTAGTCTATCTTGGATCCGTTGTGCTGATTCCGTTGTTATTACAACAAGTTTATGGCTACACCGCCACTTGGGCAGGTTTAGCCGCAGCTCCAGTAGGGTTATTACCAATTTTTCTTTCGCCAATTATCGGACGATTTGGGCATCGACTTGATATGCGAGCATTGGTAACATTCAGCTTTATTATGTATGCCGTCACTTTCTATTGGCGAGCCGTTACCTTTGAAACGGCAAGTACTTTCTGGGATTTTGCTTTACCACAATTTGTGCAGGGTTTAGCGGTAGCTTGTTTCTTTATGCCGTTGACGACTATTACGTTATCAGGCTTACCACCACAAAAAATGGCATCAGCGTCCAGTTTATTTAACTTTTTACGGACATTAGCAGGTTCGGTGGGAACATCATTAACCACGTTCTTATGGTATCGCCGTGAAGCCATGCACCATACCAGATTAACGGAAATTATTACCCCTTATGATCTAAATTCCCAAATGTATTATCAACATTTAGGGCAAACAGGATTAAATGATACTCAAATTTCCAGTATGTTAGCCAGAACGATTACTGAACAAGGGTTTATTATTGGAGCAAATGAGATTTTTTGGTTGTCTTCAATTTTATTCTTAATTTTGGTGATAGTAGTCTGGTTTGCCAGACCACCATTTGGAGGAAGACATTAGGGAATGAAAAAAGTGCGGTGAAAAACACCGTACTTTTCCGAAATATTAACGTTCTACAATCACGCCGACAGAACTGGCTTGAGCCACGGCTTTCGGCTTATGTAATTCAATACGTAAGGATTGAATACCATATTGTTGTTGCAATAAATCAGCGACTTTGTGAGCTACCGTTTCGACTAATTTAAATGGCTGATTTTCCACAAAATCAATGATTTTCTGCGAAATTTCCGCATAATCTAAGCAATATTGCAGATCTTCGTTTTCTACGGCTTGAGCAAAATCCCACGCCATTTCAATATTAAAAATCAGTTTTTGCTTAATGGTATGCTCCCAATCATAGGCACCAATACTGGCAAATGCCGTCAGTTCATGGATAAACACTTTGTCTGTCATATCATTCCTTAGAATTTCAATTTTTCCACCGTGGTTTGGATATTTTCCGCTTGAGTAATGGCGGAAATTACCGCAACACCATCTGCTCCCGCTTGTTTTAATGTGTGAGCATTATACTGATTTATGCCACCAATCACCACAAAAGGCTTGGTTAAAGCGTAATCTTTTAATTTTTCTACAAATTCTACGCCTAGAACAGCAGAATGATCAGCTTTTGAACCCGTGGGAAAAATCGGACCAATACCGATATAATCAATTTCTGCTTGCTGTTGAGCTGCTAAAACTTGAGCTAAATTATTGGTCGATAATCCTATAATCAGCTTGTTTTGTGTATGTTGCAATACTTGTTGAATTGCCATATCAGTTTGCCCAACATGAATACCATCTGCACCAATTTCAATGGCTAATGCCACGTTATCATTAATAATCAAGGGTACATCATATTGGCGACAAAGGGAAAGGCACTGTTTTGCGAGTTGTTTTTGCTGGTCAGGTTGATTTTCCAGAGAGTTTTTTCCTTTATCACGAAATTGAAAGCAAGTAATGCCAGCTCTCAACGCTTGCTGTAAAATATTGAGCAGATTTTGGGCAGAATCGCCAGCCAAATGCTGGCAATCTTGCGTGCCAGCAATAAAATAAACAGATAGCATCTGTTGGATTTTTTGCTTATTTTTCATCTTGATACGCCCAATGGTTAGTAGGTCCGTGACCATGTCCGATATTTAATGGATGACTGATGGCTGCGGTAATATAGGCTTTTGCGGTGCGAATGGCTTGTTCTACACTGTTGCCTTTAGCGAGTTCAGCGGTAATACAAGCAGAAAAAGTACAACCTGTACCGTGAGTGTGTGGTGTTGGAAAACGTTTCGCTTGTAATATGAAGCGGTCAGTTGGGGTGAAAACCCAGTCTAAACACACCGCACTTTGCGAATTGCCACTGTGTCCGCCTTTAATTACTACGGTTTCCACGCCCCATTGTTGCAACAAGCGAGCCGCTTTTTCTGCACTAGCATCGTCCACCACCTTAATCCCTGTTAAGGCTTCCGCTTCAGGCAAATTCGGCGTAATCACCGTGGCTTTGGGTAAAATATACTGCTTCAACGCTGCCACCGCATCTTGTTGCAACAAAGACGCTCCGCCTTTAGCGATCATTACAGGGTCTAACACGATTTGTGGAAACCGATATTGTTCCAAATTTTCCGCTACACACTGAATAATTTCTGCATTACCTAGCATGCCAATTTTCACCGCCTGAATATCAAAATCTTCTGCCACGGCTTTGATTTGGGCGGAAATAGTAGCAAGGGGAATGGGGGCAATATCAAATACACCCTGCGTATTTTGAGCGGTCACCGCCGTAATCGCTACCGTACCAAATACATCACGCATTTGAAAGGTTTTTAAATCCGCTTGAATCCCCGCTCCACCACCGCTATCGGAGCCTGCGATGGTTAAGGCTTGTGCTATGTTAGACATGGTCAATCCTCGCTAATTGGTTAATTTTTTCACTGGTTAAATCGGCTAATTGATTGATAAATTGTACGGCAAAACTGCCTAATTGATTGTTTAACCCTTGGGCGGCTAGTTCACCTGCCACAGCAAAACCCGCACAGGCTTCCAAGCAAGCATTAAATTCATCACCTTGTTTGGCGATAGCCAAAAATGCACCAACGGTGGCACCGAGTAAACAGCCTGATCCTGTAATTTTAGGAAATAGATGTGTGCCATTATAGATTTTGGCGACCTGTTTGCCATCACTGATATAATCTATTTCTCCACTAATAGCGACACAACATTGATATTTTTGTGCAGCAATACGAGCAATTTCAGCAATATCACCTTCACCATTTCCAGCATCAACCCCTTTCGCTTGCCATGCTACATCGGCTAAAAAAGCCACTTCACTCACATTACCACGGATAGCAGAAATATTGACTTTATCTAAAATTTTCCGCACCGTAGCACGGCGATAAGCAGTTGCCCCTGCACCAACAGGATCTAACACCACAGGCACACCGTTTTGGTTAGCAGCTTGACCAGCTAGGATCATTGCATCTACATCAAAGGGGTGGATCGTGCCAATATTGATCAAAAGTGCGTTGGAAAATTGTTGAATTTCTTCCACTTCTTCTGCCATTGTTGACATAAAAGGTGATGCTCCCAAAGCAAGTAAACCGTTGGCGGAAAAATTGGTAACAACAATATTGGTCATACAATGCACCAGCGGATTGCATTCACGAATAAGATCTAAATATCTGAATTGCATAGAATTTCCTTTGTAGATTATTGAAAGAAAAGATACGCAATAATGGTTGGAAAGGATAAATCGATAGTAAAGATAGTTCCCTACGCCAGTATTAGCTGTATCAGGTTTTACGGGTATTATCTCAGCCATTATGCTGTTTAACAGTACAATAGCACCCCGACTATATGTTTAGTGTAGATTGATTTTTATGTTAATACAAGTAGATATATTTATTTTCTGGTTAAAATCATAAACCGCAGATCATAAGCATTTTGCTCATCTTTAGGGCGAGTTTCATCAAATTCAATTTGCCATTCATTCCAGTTGATTGCAGGAAAAAATGTATCACCTTCTAATTCCGTTTGAATTTGGGTGAAATAAAGTTTATCGGCTTGAGGCAAATATTGCTTAAATAATTGACCGCCACCGATGAGCATAATTTCCTGATTTTCTGGTAAATCTTTGACAAATTCCACCGCACTTTCAAGGCTATTTTTCCAAATTACCCCAGCATATTCAAAGGGTTGTCGAGAAAGCACAATATTGGTGCGTTTTGGTAACGGGCGACCGATACTTTCAAAAGTTTTCCGCCCCATAACCACAACTTTACCTTGAGTATTCTGGCGAAACCAAGCCAAATCCGCTGGTAGATGCCACGGCATTTGGTTGTCTTTACCAATGACCCAATTTTGGGTTGCAGCAACAATTAAACTTAAACTCATCGCTTATGCTTCTCTTATGTTTTTTAGGCTTCGCTATCGAACCAACCACGGATAAATTGAATAGAGAAGAACAAGGTAATCAATCCTAGGAAGTAGAAAATATAGCTTAAAATTGGCATAGACGGACTGGTATCGGTAGCTTCTTTCATTGAAATCATATTACGGTATTCATCAAAAATAACTAAACGCCAGCCATAATATTTGACTTCGACCATTTGTTTACTACCAGCAAATTTAGAAGCCTTGGCTTGTAAATCAGCTGAACCAAATTTGAAATAGAAAGGAAAACCCCAACGAGTATCTTCATTGCGATACACCATCGGTTTTTCTTCATCTGCTTTTTGTGTATAGATATAATACACATCACGAGTCGGACCGTCTGCTGGGTTGGCTTTAGTAATCGGACCGTCTTTATCCACACGTTTGACTTCAACACCCGTAACATAAGTGGTGTCATAATGTGGGAAAATAAAATGAATCCCTGAGAATAAAACGGCGTGAAATAAAATCACCACGATAAATAAGAAGTATTTGATAATTTTACGCATAAATGTTTCCCTTATGTTAGCAACTTTTTCATTGTACCTGAATTTTAAACAAACGTTCAAAGTTTTTCGTGGTTTGTTGTGCAAATTGTGCAGGCGTAAGTCCTTTTAAAGTTGCCACATAATCACACACTTCTCGGGTATAAGCTGGTTGATTTTGTTTGCCACGATATGGCACAGGTGCTAAATATGGGCTGTCAGTTTCTACTAACAAACGCTCCAACGGCACATAACGAATTACGTCACGAATGTCTTCGGCATTTTTAAAGGTGACAATGCCTGAACAAGAAATATAAAATCCCAAATCTAACGCTTGTTTAGCAAAATCCATGGTTTCGGTGAAACAATGAATCACACCACCACATTTTTCCGCATGATTATCTTGCAACAAACGAATAGTGTCATCTCCTGCTGCACGAGTATGAATAATCACTGGCTTATCTAATTGATTTGCGACATTAATTTGGCTGGCAAAAATATCTTGTTGCAAAGATTTATTGTCTGCACTGTAATAATAATCCAAACCGATTTCGCCAATGGCAACCACTTTGGGATGTTGAGCCAGTTGAATTAAGCGTTCCACATCATAGGGTTCGTCATCTAAATCCAACGGATGTACGCCACAAGCGAGCGATACGTCATCTCGGTGAGCAAGGCTATCTCGTTGTTTTTCAAAGCGACTTAGTGTTACGCCAATAGTTAATAAATGTTGCACGCCACGAGCTTTCGCTTTTTCAATAACATCATCAATATTGTGATGTAGATTTTCATAATCTAACGCATCTAAATGGCAATGGCTATCTACAATAAACATAGGGGTCTGTTAATCCTTATTTTTTGTTATTTTTCAAATACATCTGTAATCATTTTAGTTAAGCCGTCCAGTAAAATAATTTCCTGATTGACCGCATTAATTTGGATTAAATCCAACCGCATTTTTTGTATTATTTGGTTGGCTTTGAGTAAGCCAAGAGTAGTTTGTTTTTGATTAAATTGTTGTATGCCTTTGACTAAATCCTGACAGATCCAATTTGTTTTAATCTTTAATTTATCTTTTAACGCATCAGATAAAAAAGCAGAAAGCCAGTCAATTTGCTGGAAAATCAGTTCTTTATCAAATAATGGCAATAATTCTAATGGTGAACGGCGAATATAATATACCCAAAATTGACGCAAAAATTCTCGGCGTTTTTCCATTAAACCTTGTTGTAAAAAGGCTAATGTTGACAACGGGCGATGATAATTAATACGAAGTGCGGTTAAAATTTGCGATGTTTCTTCATCACATTGCGATTGCAACCATGGTATAGCCATATCTTGCACTGGAACATTGACTAACCATGTCTGACAACGGCTATAAATAGTCGCCATTAATGGTGATGACAGATCCGCTTGTAATAAAAAATAGCTGTTGGGGCGTGGTTCTTCTAAGGTTTTTAAAATCGCATTTGTCGCCACTTCCGTTAAGCGTTCTGCCCCTTGCACTAACACGATTTTATTACCATTTTGTTGTGCGTGTTGATTAACCATATCGTTAATCTCACGTACCTGATCTACGCCGATATCTTTATTTTCAATGGGAGCAAGCAAATGAAAATCGGGATGGTTGCCAGCGTTCATCAGCTGGCAAGCATGACAATAACCGCATGGTTTTTGACTTTCTTGACAGATTAAAAATTTAGCCACCGCATTGATCAAGTTTTCCGCCCCTACGCCTTGTTCCGCCTTAAATAACAGTGCATGGTGTCCATGCCCTTGGGAAAAAGCGTGGGTGATTTGCTGATAAATTGGGGCGAGCCAAGGGTAAAGGTTAGTCATGGTTAAAATCTACAAATTTTTGCACCGCACTTTTTATGTCAGTGCTGACTTTCTCAATAGACTGCCCTGCATTGATGATGACGGCTTTGGGATCTTGAGCGACTAATTCCAAATAACGCTCACGAGTGCGGTGGAAAAAATCTAAATTTTGTTGTTCAATGCGATCCAATTCGCCACGCCCTTTTGCTCTGGCTAAACCTTGAGCGGGTTCAATATCTAAATATAGCGTAAAATCGGGAGAAAAATCGCCTAAAATGCTATTTTTTAAATTTTCCATAAAATCCCGATCAAGCCCACGACCACCGCCTTGATAGGCTTGTGAAGACATATCATGGCGATCACCGATTACCCATTTTCCTTGTGCTAAGGCTGGTTTAATCACATTTTCCACTAATTGAATACGAGCAGCATACAGCATCAGTAATTCTGCTTTGTCGGTGACAGGTTCTGCGGTTTCATGTTTGATTAAGTCACGTAATTTTTCTGCTAATGGCGTGCCACCAGGTTCACGGGTAAATACCAAATCGGTAATGCCATTAGCTTGTAATTGTTCCACAATAGCATTGCGAGCGGTAGTTTTACCTGCACCTTCTAAGCCTTCCAGTACAATAAATTTTCCTGTCATTTTATGGGTTATCCGTTTTATTTTTGTCTGTTTTATTTTGGTGATACCAACGTAAATAGTCTTGCACTGCCCGATTGTGTTCAGTTAAATTTCGGCTAAATTTATGTCCCCCCGTACCGTCTGCCACAAAGTAGAGAAAATCTGTTTTTTCAGGGTGAGCCACCGCTTGTAAGGCACTTTCACTTGGGTTGGTAATCGGTGTAGGTGGTAAACCATCAATAACATAGGTATTATAAGGCGTTGGTGTTTCTAAATCTTTTTTGCGAATATTACCATTATAATTTTCACCCATGCCATAAATCACAGTGGGGTCAGTTTGTAATTTTATATTGTGTTTTAAACGGTTAACAAAAACAGAAGCAATTAATCCTCGTTCCGCTTGAACACCGCTTTCTTTTTCTACAATAGATGCCAAAATCAACATCTCATAGGGGCTTTTTAACGGCAAATCATCATCTCGTTCTGCCCATAATTTATCCAATAATTTTTGCGTACGACTGGTCGCTCGTTTTAATAATGCCAGATCTGTAGAATTTGGCACATAATTATAGGTATCAGGATAAATCCAACCCTCTAAAGAATTAAGATTATTTGTTGGTAATTCAAGTAATTGCAATAATTCTTCATCATTTTTATTTTGTACAGATTGTGCTAAGTGCGGTGCGTTTTGCAAAGATTTTTTCATTTCTCGCCAAGTTTCACCGTCAGTAAAACGCAAGCTAAATTGTGCTTCTTTACCCTCATTCAGAATAGTTAATACATCTGCAACAGTATTTGCACCATTAAGGGAATAAGTTCCCGCTTTAATATTATTTAATTGCGGTTGTAATTTTAAAACCCAAGGCAACCATTTGGCATCAGCGACTAATTGTTGTTGCTCAAATAGCGTAGCGAGTTTTTTACCTGTCGTGCCTCGATTAATGACGAGCAGCTGATCTTGTTGAACGCTAATTGATTGATTGAGCGTCTGTTGAATTTGGTGATAACCCCAACCGCCGATAGCAAGGATAATGATGAATAATAGAAGTAAGATTTTTTTCATTATTTTTGTGCTTTTATTTTTTGAATTTTGACCAAATTTTGCTTTCTTGTCCACGCCATAAACGCTGAATATTCTCATGATGACGATAAATTAATAAGCAACAAACTAATGCCACGGGGAAAGTATATTCAGGCTTGAAATACCACACATATAATGGGGTAAGCAGTGCAGCAATGACAGCACTCAGGGAAGAATAACCGCTAATCGCAAAGACTAACAACCAAGTCCCGATCATGGAACCTGCCACTCCCCAAGCAATCGGAGCAATGGATCCAAACGCTGTGGCAACGCCTTTCCCGCCTTTAAATTTAAAGAAAATCGGGAAAATATGTCCCAAGCAAGCACCTAGGGCAACCATGCCTAATTCAAAATGGGTTAAGCCTAAATAATAACCTGCCCAAACAGGCAACATACCTTTTAATATATCGAAAATTAACACCGTTAAGCTCGCCCAACGACCACCCAAACGGAACACGTTCGTGGCACCAGGATTATGTGAACCCTCAGAGCGTGGATCGGGTAAACCGACTATTCGACAAACCAAAATTGCACTGGAAATTGAACCGAGCAAATAGGCAAATAGCATATAACAAAGGGCAAACAGGCTCATGGGTTTTTCTCGATAATTAAATAATCTCTATTCTACCTAAATTTATTAGGGTTAGGCTAATGATATTTTTGATATAAAGAATAACAGTACGACTGATCGGATTTTTAAAAAAAGAAAATGAGGCAAACTATGCCCCATTTATTGAGATAATTAGAACGTATTACACTGCGTTGGATCGCCAGTTTTTAGACCGCGTTGGAACCATTGCAAACGTTGTGCCGATGTGCCATGAGTAAAACTATCTGGCACTACATAACCTTGACTACGTTTTTGTAAACGATCGTCGCCGACAGCTTCAGCCGCCCTAAAGGCTTCTTCTAAATCGCCAGTTTCCAGCAAATTATTTTGTGCTGCTTGATAACCCCAAACCCCTGCAAAGCAGTCTGCTTGTAATTCTAATTTAACCGATAGTGCATTAGCTTGTGATGGATTTTGTTGTTGAACACGGTTAATTTTAGGCAAAATACCTAGTACATTCTGCACATGATGTCCCACTTCGTGAGCAATCACATAAGCAAAAGCCGTATCACCTGCTGCACCGAGCTGATTTTTCATATCCGCATAAAAAGATAAATCTAAATAGACTTTTTGATCGTTCGGACAATAAAAAGGTCCCATGGCAGACTGTCCTGTACCGCAAGCTGTTGCTGTGGCACCATAATAAAGCACCATGGTTGGAGCCACATATTTCTGTCCATTTTTACTGAAATAACTTTGCCAAGTTTTTTCTGTATCTCGTAATACTACACGAGAAAGCTCATTTAGGTTTTGTTCTTCTTGAGCTGATAATTTAGCAGAACTACTGGTTGCACCGCCTAAACCTGCGGTATCCATTCCCACTAAACCAGATAAATCCACACCATAATAAGCACCCACTAATAATATGATAAAACCGAGTACCCCTGTTTTTTTACCACCGCTGATTCTGGAACCCGAACCACGTCTGTCTTCTACATTTGAACTTTGTTCTCTACCTTGCCAACGCATAAATTTTGACTCACTTATTGTAAATATAGTGATTATATTCTACCTGAAAAATAGTAAAGTGCGGTTAAAATTTTAAAAATTTATGGACTTCTTATAATGCTTTGGTTATTGTAAGTAAGGTTTTATCAGAATAGCCTGATAAATATTTTAGTAATCATACACAAGAAGGAAAGAAAAGTGGGTTTATTTGATTTCGTAGGAAACATTGGTAAAAAAATTTTTGGTAAAGATGAAGATCCGTCAAAAGCGGTGACAAATCACATTGCTGAAGATAACCCAGGGATTGACAATGTTGCTGTTACCGTTGAAAACGGTGTGGCTAAAATTTCTGGTGATGCAACATCTGCCAGTGCTTTAGAGAAAGCGATTTTAATGGCGGGTAACATTGTTGGTGTTGAAAGTGTTAACGTTGATGCAGTGAAGTTAGCTAACGGCGAACAGTTAGCCACGGAAGATGAGTTTTATGTGATTCAAAAAGGCGATACGCTTTCTGCTATTGCTAAAAAGTTTTATGGTAATGCAGCTAAATATCCTGCCATCGTGGCAGCTAACAAAGAAGTGATTAAAGATGCAGATAAGATCTTCCCAGGTCAGAAGATTCGTGTGCCGAAAGCACTTTAATTGACATTTTAAGATTATTGATCCCATTGCAAGCAATGGGATTTTTTATGTACAAAATTTCTGCTCGACTGAACGATAATATTTAGCTATAATTCGCCAGTTTATTTTTATTCAAACTTATATTCAGCCTCGGTTATTCAGTCAAAGTGACTGGCTGGGTTTCATCAATTTAAAGGAAAAGAACAATGTCAACTATTGAAACAACTCAAGGTTTAGAACGTCGAGTAAGCATTACTGTACCAGCGGAAAACGTAAAAACAGCGGTACGTGAAGAAACAAAACGTGCGGCAAAAAATGTGCGTGTAGATGGTTTCCGTAAAGGTCATGTACCTGCTCAAATCGTGGAAAAACGCTTCGGTGCGTCAATTCGTCAAGATGTATTAAATGATTTATTACCACGTCATTTCTTTGATTTAATGTTTAAAGAGAAGGTGAACCTTGCTGGTCGTCCAACTTTTGCTATTGAAAAATTTGAAGATGGTCAAGATTTAGTATTTACCGCAACCTTTGAAGTTTATCCAGAAGTCGAATTAAAAGGTTTGGAAAATATTAAGGTTGAAAAACCAACCGTTGAAATTACTGAAGCCGATGTTGACAATATGGTGAACGTATTACGTAAACAACAAGCAACTTGGTCTGAAAGCAAAGACGCAGCTAAGGCTGAAGATCGTGTGACGATTGATTTTGTAGGATCTGTAGATGGTGAGGAATTTGAGGGCGGTAAAGCGACAGATTTCGTGTTAGCCATGGGACAAGGTCGCATGATTCCTGGTTTTGAAGATGGAATAGTTGGTCATAAAGCAGGCGAGCAATTTGATATTGATGTGACTTTCCCTGCGGAATATCATGCTGAAAACTTAAAAGGTAAAGCTGCAAAATTTGCCATTACCGTGAAAAAAGTAGAAGTGCAAGTATTACCTGAATTAACTGATGAGTTTGTGGCGAAATTTGGTCCAAATACTAAAACTGTCGATGATTTGCGTGCAGAAATTCGTAAAAATATGCAACGTGAATTGAAAAATGCTTTAGTGGCTCGTGTTAAACAACAAGTGATTGATGGTTTAATTGCTGAAAATGCGATTGATGTGCCAGTTTCAGCGGTAGATGAAGAAATTGAAGTGTTACGCAAGCAAGCCGCACAACGCTTTGGTGGTAACGCTCAACAAACAGCTCAATTACCACGTGAATTATTTGAAGAACAGGCTAAACGTCGTGTTCAAGTGGGCTTATTATTCTCCGCCGTGATCAAAGCGAATGAATTAAAAGCCGATGAAGACTTGGTGAAAGCGATGATTGCAGATATTGCTTCCGCTTATGAGCAACCAGCCGAAGTGGTTGAATATTACAGCAAAAACAATGAATTAATGGGTAATGTACGTAATGTTGTATTAGAAGAACAAGCAGTTAATGCAGTATTAGCAAAAGCGCAAGTGACTGAAAAAGCAGCTTCTTTTGATGAGATTATGAACCCTAAAGCCTAATTTCATTTAATATCTTAAAGTGCGGTTATTTTTTGGCGAGTTTTAAAATTCGTTAAAAATTAACCGCACTTTTTGTTTAATTTGTTTAGTCAAAGTGCTTTTTCGGGTAGAATAGCCCAAACTTGATAATTTTACGGAGAAGGTTATGTCAGTTATTCCTATGGTCGTTGAGCAAAATGCTCGTGGTGAGCGTGCTTACGATATTTACTCACGCTTGTTAAAAGAACGTGTCATTTTTTTAAGCGGTGAAGTTGAAGACAATATGGCGAATTTAATTGTCGCTCAATTATTATTTTTAGAATCTGAAAATCCAGATAAAGATATTAATATTTATATTAACAGCCCAGGTGGTTCAGTGACGGCGGGTATGGCGATTTATGATACCATGCAATTTATTAAGCCAGATGTGCGTACCCTGTGTATCGGTCAAGCCTGTTCCATGGGGGCGTTTTTATTAGCAGGTGGAACCGCTGGCAAACGTGCGGCATTACCTCATGCTCGCGTAATGATTCACCAGCCTTTAGGCGGTTTCCGTGGTCAAGCGTCAGATATTCAGATTCATGCCCAAGAAATTTTAAAAATTAAGCATACTTTAAATGAACGTTTGGCATTCCATACGGGACAACCGCTTGAAAAAATTGAGAAAGATACTGACCGTGATAATTTTATGTCAGCCGAAGAAGCCAGAGTTTACGGCTTAGTGGATAATGTGTTAGTTAAACGTTAAAAAGAAAGAATTGGAAAGTAAAAATGGCAAATGAAAAAGATACCTGCTGTTCATTTTGTGGTAAAGCACAAGATGAGGTAGGCAAATTAATTGCAGGGACTTCTGGCTATATTTGTGGTGATTGTATTGAGCTTTGCCACGGTCTATTGCAAGAAGAAAAAGCAGAAGACGTTGTAGAACAACAAGATACGGTTAAAAAAGAAGAAACCAAACTGCCGACTCCACATGAAATTCGAGCTAATTTAGATGATTACGTAATCGGTCAAGATTATGCTAAAAAGGTATTAGCCGTGGCATTATATAATCATTACAAACGGTTACGTTCCAATCATCAAACTGATGAAGTGGAATTGAGCAAAAGTAATGTGTTGTTAATCGGTCCTACTGGGAGTGGGAAAACCTTATTAGCTCAAACCTTGGCTCGTATGTTAAATGTGCCTTTTGCTATGGCAGATGCCACTACCTTAACCGAAGCAGGATATGTGGGTGAAGATGTAGAAAATGTGATTCAACGCTTATTGCAAAATTGCGATTACGATACGGAAAAAGCCGAGCAAGGGATTATTTATATTGATGAGATTGATAAAATCACCCGTAAATCAGAGAACCCATCGATTACTCGAGATGTATCAGGTGAAGGGGTGCAACAAGCCTTGTTAAAATTGATTGAAGGCACGGTCGCTTCCATTCCACCACAAGGTGGACGCAAACATCCACAACAGGATATGTTGAAAGTCGATACATCAAAAATCCTGTTTATTTGTGGTGGTGCATTCTCGGGTTTAGATAAAATTGTCCAAAAACGTGTTCACGTAGGTAGCGGTATCGGTTTTGGTGCAGAAGTGAAAGGCGAGCAAGATGAATTAAGTCTGTCGGAATTATTCCAACAAATTGAAACGGAAGACTTGATTAAATTCGGTATGATCCCTGAATTTGTAGGGCGTTTACCTGTGGTTGCTCCATTAAGTGAATTAGATGAACAGGCATTAATTCAAATTTTAACTGAACCAAAAAATGCGTTAGTGAAACAATATCAAGCACTGTTTAGTTTAGAAGATGTGAAATTGGAATTTACGCAAGAAGCCTTGATAGCTATGGCAAAAAAAGCCCTTGCTCGTAAAACAGGTGCAAGGGGGTTACGTTCTATTGTTGAAGGTGTGTTGTTAGATACCATGTACGATTTACCGTCTATGGAGAATTTAGCCAAAGTCGTGGTAGATGAAAGCGTCATTAATGATGATGCAAAACCGACATTAGAATACAGATAGTGTTTTTATCCCCCAAAGTGCGGTTAAATTAACCGCACTTTTTACCTATTCACCTTGAACTTCGCCATGGTTAGCCTTATATTAGTTCCATGTAACCGAATTTTAGATAAAGAGAAAGAAGATGACAGCAGAACAGGATAAACAACGAAAAATTCCCGTCCTTCCATTAAGAGATGTAGTGGTTTTCCCGTATATGGTGATGCCATTATTTGTAGGGCGTGAGAAATCTATTCGTAGCCTTGAACAAGCTATGGAATCGGGCAAGCAATTATTATTAGTTTCACAAAAACAAGCTGATATTGAAGAACCTAATATTGCAGATTTATTTGATGTCGGCACTATTGTTAATATCATTCAATTATTGAAATTGCCAGATGGTACTGTCAAAGTGCTAGTAGAAGGGCAACAACGTGCTAAGATCACAGAAATTACTGACGATGGCTATTTTTCCGCACATATCAATTTGATTGCGACCAGTTTTGGTGAAGAAAAAGATATGCAGGTGTTGCGTGATGTGATTTTGAGTGAGTTTGATCAATTTGTTAAACAGAACAAAAAAATTCAGCCAGAAATGGTTAATGCACTAAGCTCTATTATAGAATTTGATCGCTTTGCTGATACGTTGGCGGCACATTTACCGATTGCATTACGTCATAAACAAGCCGTGTTAGAACAACCTAATGTGCAAGCTCGGCTGGAATATTTGCTTGGGGCAATGGAAAGCGAAACTGACTTAATGCAAGTGGAAAAACGCATTCGCAGCAAAGTCAAAGAACAAATGGAAAAAACGCAACGCAATTATTATCTAAACGAACAGATTAAGGCAATCCGTAAAGAATTAGGTAATGATGACGAAAATCCAGATGAAAGCGAATTAGACCAGTTAGCTAAAAAATTAGAACAAGCTAAACTACCAGCGGAAGCGAAAGAAAAGGTAGAAGCAGAGTTGAAAAAGCTAAAAATGATGTCGCCTATGTCATCTGAAGCAACCGTGATTCGTGGCTATATTGACTGGATGTTGCAAGTACCTTGGTATAAAACCACCAAAGTGAAAAAAGATTTAGCCAAAGCACAACAAGTGTTGGATGCCGACCATTACGGTTTAGAACGGGTGAAAGAACGCATTTTAGAATATCTTGCCGTGCAAACAAGATTGAATAAACTTAAAGGACCTATTCTCTGTTTGGTTGGTCCACCAGGGGTTGGGAAAACCTCGCTTGGTCAATCTATTGCCAATGCCACAGGGCGTAAATATGTGCGTATGGCATTAGGTGGTGTGCGTGATGAAGCGGAAATTCGTGGACACCGCAAAACCTATATTGGTTCATTACCAGGCAAATTGATTCAAAAAATGGCAAAAGTAAGGGTCAAAAATCCGTTATTCTTGCTTGATGAAATTGATAAAATGGCAATGGATCACCGTGGTGATCCAGCCTCTGCTTTGTTGGAAGTGCTTGATCCAGAACAGAATACGAAGTTTAATGACCATTATTTAGAAGTGGATTACGATTTATCTGATGTAATGTTTGTAGCAACCTCTAATTCCATGAATATACCAGCACCGTTGTTGGATCGTATGGAAGTGATTCGCCTATCAGGCTATACTGAAGATGAGAAATTGAATATTGCTACAGGGCATTTAATCGCCAAGCAAATGGAACGCAACGGCTTAAAAGCAGGTGAGTTAATCATTGAAGACAGTGCGATTTTAGATATTATTCGCTACTACACACGTGAAGCAGGCGTACGTAGTCTTGAGCGTGAAATTTCTAAAATTTGTCGTAAAACCGTGAAAAATTTATTGCTAAATAAAAAAGCCAAATCTATTACGGTCAATGCAGCAAATTTACACGATTATCTCGGTGTGAAACGCTTTGACTTCGGTTTAGCGGATACTCAAAATCGGGTAGGGGAAGTGACAGGTCTTGCTTGGACAGAAGTGGGTGGTGATTTACTGACTATTGAAACGGCTTCTGTGGTGGGTAAAGGTAAATTAACCTTTACGGGTTCTCTTGGCGATGTAATGAAAGAGAGTATTCAAGCCGCCATGACAGTCGTCCGTTCTCGTGCCGAGAAATTGGGTATTGCTAACGACTTCCATGAAAAACGCGATATTCATATTCACGTGCCAGACGGAGCGACCCCGAAAGATGGCCCGAGTGCTGGGATTGCCATGTGTACCGCACTGGTTTCTTGCTTAACGGGTAATCCTGTGCGTGCTGATGTGGCAATGACAGGTGAAATTAGCCTACGTGGTAAAGTATTACCCATCGGTGGTTTAAAAGAGAAATTGCTGGCGGCTCACCGTGGTGGCATTAAAACTGTGATTATTCCAAAAGAGAACGTGAAAGATTTGGAAGAAATTCCTGAAAATGCCAAAAATAATTTAACCATTCATGCGGTAGAAAGTATTGATGAAGTGTTAACCATTGCATTACAGAATCCACCAGAAGGTGTTGAAATCGTTAAACTTTCACCAGTAAATGTAGTGAAAGTGCCACGTACCCGAAAAACCAGCAAGATTGCACCAACGGTGAACTAATCATTAGGTTGTGAAACCGTGCTTTTTTTAAAGTGCGGTTTTTTTTCACCGCAGTTTCGTTTATAATTCATAAAATTTTTAGATAACAATAGGATTAATGCCCATGTTCATGGAAAAAATGCACAACGCATCAAATAGTGGTGTGGCAAAAGCCATTATGGCAGTCATCGCCATTTCATTCGTCATTACTGGTATGTATGGCTATCTTGGTGCAAGTGTGGATACTTCAGCGGTGAAAGTGAATGGTGAAGAAGTTTCTCAACATCAATTCCAACAACAATATAATGATGAATATCAACGTATCAGTAATCAACTTGGTGCAGAATTTGCTGCTGTCGCAGACACGCCAGAATTCAGTCAAGGATTAAGAAGTACGGTATTGAATCGTTTGATTGATCAGCAATTATTAACGCAATATGTGAATGATTTAAATTTAACCGTCAGTGACGAACGTATTAAGCAAGAAATCGTCAGAACGCCAATGTTCCAAATTGATGGCAAATTTAGTAATGATGCTTACCAACAGGTATTACGTACTAATGGTATGAATGCAGATATGTACGCTCAATATTTACGTGAATCTTTGCGTTTAGAACAGTTGCAACATGGTTTAGCCGAAACCGAGTTTTTAATGCTAAAAACGCAAAATGAATTTGCTCAATTATTTTTCCAACAACGTCAAGTGCGTTTAGCTCGTTTACCGTTAGCGGATGAATTAAATAAACAGAGCGTAACAGAGCAAGAAATTGCCGATCATTATAATGCGAATAAATCTGCTTTTATCGTGCCAGAATTAGTCAAAGTGCAATATATTGATTTAACTAAAGCCGTAGTAGAAAAGAATGTGACGGTTACTGACACCGCAATTCAACAATATTATCAAGACAATAAAGATCAATTTAGCACTAAAGCCCAACAACAGTTGGCATATATTCAATTACCGAACGAAAAAGAAGCGTTAGATGTATATGAAGCCCTACAAAACGGAGCAGATTTTGCGGAATTAGCTAAAACAAAATCTAGTGATAAATTATCTGCAGAAAAGGGCGGTGATTTAGGTTGGTTAAATAATGGTGATTTACCAAAAGATTTTGAAGATGCAGCGACTTTAGTTGAAGTAGGTAAATATAGCACCCCAATTAAAGTGGATAACAATTATTATATTGTGAAAGTGAAAGATCGTAAAGAAGCTGTCGTGCTACCATTAGAGCAAGTGAAAGATAAGGTTATCGCACAGGTTCGTCAAGAATTACTCAATACCCAATTCTATACCGTGGAGAAGAAAGTCGCAGAAAAAGCCTTTGAAGATCAAGCATCGTTAAAATCGGCAGCCGCAGTTGTCGGTGCGGAAATTAAAGAGACAGATTATTTCCCACGCAATGCGTTACCAAAAGAGTTAAATTTCCCATCTGTAGTAAATGCGATTTTTGATGGCGACGTGTCGCAAGGTAATGTAAATTCTGAACCGATGAATGTCGGTGAACAGCATTCTATCGTGGTTCGAGTGTTGGATCATAAAGCTCAAGGTACAAAAAGTTTAGATGAAGCTAAAGCTGAAATTGAAACTTTCTTAAAACATCAAAAAGCGGAAAAAACTGTATTAGCTCAAGCGGAAAGCCTAGTTAAAGGATTAACGGAAACAGGTACATTACCTGATAATGTGAAATTCGGTGCAGAAGAAAAATGGGTTTATGCAGAAAATAAAGATCCAGCCTTAAATGATGTGATTTTTGCCATGAAAGCGGAAAACGGTAAAAAGGCTTATCAAGCGGCTAAAACCAATAGTGGTGATGTGGTGATTGTGGTATTAGATAAAATTGAAAATGCGAACGTAGAAGATGCAGTTCGCCGTCAATTTGATTTGCAAGTAGAACGTAACAAAGCGACTGATTTGCAGGTGAACTTACTGAAATCCCTACGTGCCAAAGCAAAAATCGAGATTAATGAAGATTTTATGAAACAACAATCTGAATAATTATTTTTCAAGTTGTTTTAAGCCTATTGTCTTAATAATGATGCAATAGGCTTTTATTTTGCTAATTTTTGCAAAATTAGCTAGTTTTTGACCGCACTTTATGGTATAAATTGCACCGCTTTTTCCCAATTCTAAAACCATGGGGAATAGCATTATTTTTTTATTAACAACACACACATATCACAGGAGTAAATCGGGGTGCCAAACGGTCGGTTTGCTTGGTATGTGGAGGCTCAACCCCAAATTAAAAGGAAAATATTATGGCACAAGTTTCAATGCGTGAAATGATTGACGCAGGCGTACATTTCGGACACCAAACTCGTTACTGGAATCCAAAAATGAAACCATTCATTTTCGGTGCTCGTAACGGCGTTCATATCGTAAACTTAGAAAAAACCCTTCCGTTATTCAATGAAGCATTAGCTGAATTAACTCGCATCGCAAGCAACAACGGCAAAATCTTATTCGTTGGCACCAAACGTGCAGCAACCGAAGCAGTTCAAGCAGCAGCATTAGACTGTCAACAATATTATGTTAATCACCGTTGGTTAGGTGGTATGTTGACTAACTGGAAAACAGTTCGTCAATCAATCAAACGTTTGAAAGATTTTGAAACCCAATCTCAAGACGGTACATTTGACAAATTAACCAAAAAAGAAGCATTAGATCGTACTCGTGAAATGCAAAAACTTGAGTTAAGCCTTGGCGGTATCAAAGATATGGCAGGTCTTCCAGATGCAGTTTTCGTTATCGGTGCAGACTACGAACATATTGCGGTTAAAGAAGCTAACAACTTAGGTATTCCAGTATTTGCTGTAGTAGATACTAACGCAACGCCAGACGGTGTTGATTTCATCATTCCAGGTAATGATGATGCAACTCGTGCGATTCAATTATATTTAAATGCTGCAGCTGCTGCAATTAAAGAAGGTCGCCAAGCTGAAACGACAGTTGAAGAAAAATTCGCTGAAGAACCTGTTGCAGAATAATCTGCACAAATAAGGTGTAAGCCCCTTATGAAACAGTAAATAAAACAGGGGACAATCGTTCCCTGTTTTAACAAATTCCCAAAAGTGCGGTGTTTTTTTATCATTTTTTATTCAAACATCGTATTTCCATTCAAGAATATTTAGAGGACAATAAAATGGCTGAAATTACAGCATCATTAGTAAAAGAACTTCGTGATCGTACTGGTGCAGGTATGATGGAATGTAAAAAAGCATTAGTTGAAGCGAACGGTGACATCGAATTAGCGATCGACAATATGCGTAAATCTGGTCAAGCAAAAGCGGCTAAGAAGGCAGGTCGTATTGCAGCAGAAGGCGTTATTCTTGCTCGTATCGGTGCAGGTTTCGGTGTATTAGTTGAAATGAACTGTGAAACTGACTTCGTAGCAAAAGATGCTGGTTTCCTAGGTTTAGCCAATGAAGTGGCTGACTATGCTGTAGCTAACAAAGGTATTTCAATCGAAGATTTAGCTAAACACTTTGAAGAAAAACGTGCTGCATTAGTAGCAAAAATCGGTGAAAACATGACGGTTCGCCGTGTTCAATTCTTAGAAGGCACAGAAATCGGTTCATACTTACACGGTGC
Source organism: Lonepinella sp. MS14435 (assembly GCF_042485795.1). Classification (GTDB taxonomy): domain Bacteria; phylum Pseudomonadota; class Gammaproteobacteria; order Enterobacterales; family Pasteurellaceae; genus Lonepinella. The sequence continues at coordinate 2,135,426 of NZ_CP169368.1, read as the reverse complement.
GAAAATCGGTGTATTAGTTGCAGGTCAAAACGCTAATGAAGAATTATTGAAAAAAGTGGCAATGCACGTGGCAGCAAGCCGTCCTGACTTCGTTAATCCTGAAGATGTACCTGCGGCAGTGGTTGCTCACGAACGTGAAATTCAAGTAGATATCGCTATGCAATCTGGTAAACCACGTGAAATCGCAGAAAAAATGGTTGAAGGTCGTATGAAAAAATTCACTGGTGAAGTATCATTAACAGGTCAACCGTTTGTTATGGATCCATCACAATCAGTGGGTGATTTCTTAAAAGCCGCTGGTGCGACAGTGACTAACTTCATTCGTTTAGAAGTGGGTGAAGGTATTGAGAAAAAAGAAGAAGATTTCGCAGCTGAAGTAGCTAAAATCACTGGCGGAAATGCTTAATCTTTTCTGATCAAATTAACCAAAAAAGCAGGCTGTATGCCTGCTTTTTTAGTTTATGCTTTATTGTGGAATAACGATTGCAGGATCATCTTCCGCTTGAATCTGTTCAATTTGTTTTTTCAAACCATAATCATTGGGATCCGCTTGCGAGCTAAATAAATCTCTATCGGGATTTAATAATGGATTACTAATTCCGATCCAATTTGCAATGTCGTTGGTAAAATTCAAACCAGATTTGAACACCTTGTATTCATGACGTTGATTATCATCACTGGAAATTTTAAACAGTGGAATATCATAATGACGTTTGCTTTTGCCTGCACTGTTGTGAATTTTTATATCATCTTCCGTGATTTGATGGGCTAAACCGTGATCAGAAAAGTAAATCATGGAAAAAGTGCGGTGATTTTTTTGCAAATTTTCGCTGAGTTTTGCATAAATTTGTTTGAGCATATCATCGGTTTTTTGGATAGAAGAAATATAACAGTTCACATTAAAATATTTTTTAGCAATCTTATTATCATCAAAAATCTTAGGATAATCATTCAAGCGATCGCAGGTGATGGGATGTGAGCCATATAAATGTAACACAATAAAGCGTTTGTTTTGATGGGGTTGCTCAAGTACATGTTGCAATTTAGGCAAAAGTTCAAAATCACTTATATTTGAATTTAAACTATCACCTGATTTTAAGAAAATCCGTTCATCACTACGGTTAGCAATGGCGGAAATCGGTGTGTCAAATTCGCCTAAATAACCTTGATTTGAAATCCAGTAGGTTTTAACGCCAGCGGATTTAATCAGATCGATCATGTTCAAACTGTAATTGCCCTCCCAGTTCTTGGTATCAGGTTGAGTGAGCATTAATTTTAATGATGCAATCGTGTTGGTACCGCCAGATGTAAAACCATCAATTAGAACGCCATTTGCATTAGACATAAAAGGGGTATTTGGCACGGGATAGCCATAAGCATGATGATAATCTTTTCTCGCACTTTCGCCGATGATCAATACATAATCATCATATTTTGAGTTGGTTAAACTCGATTTTCCCCATTGGTTTTCAATGCTGAAATTATTGAGCCGAGAAAGTTCTTTTTCTACTTTTATGCTAGCCGTATAAGTTTCCCTGATAAATTTCAATGGAACGTTATCCCAAACTAAGAAAACGGCAATGATGGCTAATAACACTTTATTTTTATAAAAATGTAGCTCAAATTTTTGGCTTAAATAACCGAATAGGCAGAATAAACCGATAATCGCAACGGGATAGAGATAATTGACTAACGGTAATTGTGAGAGAAATTCTTTGCTTTCAAGCAGATCTGTGGCAAAAACAGAGGCAATATATTGATAAGATGGTGCGCCAAAAGTCATGCCAACGGGAGCATAAAGTGCGTGCAAAATAATAATTGGAAACACAATGTACCAAAAAATCTTTTTGGAGGCATTTAATAACAAGATTAGCCCAGCGAATACCAGAATCTCACGTAAGCTAGGCTGTGGATAAAATCCTGTGCCGCTTAATAATAATTTACTGGCAAAAAATAGACAAACTAAAGCGAAAATCACCGCAGTTATTTTTTTGAGTGATTGAAAAAATGACAAAATATGTTCCTTTTTTAAATGAAACGTTACATAGCTGCTAATTTTAACGAATTTCAAATAGATCTGCTATGCCTATTTCCTGATAAGCAATGTTGCTTTATAATAACAAGCATTTTATGTCAAGATCTTAGGGGATAGAAAAATGAGCAAACCTATTTATAAACGTGTGTTGTTAAAATTGAGCGGTGAGGCACTGCAAGGTGCGGAAGGCTTTGGTATCGATCCATCTATTTTGGATAGAATGGCGATTGAAATCAAAGAATTGGTCGAAATGGGTGTTGAAGTCGGCGTAGTACTTGGCGGTGGCAACCTGTTTCGTGGTGCTAAACTTGCCAAAGCAGGTATGAACCGTGTAGTCGGCGACCACATGGGTATGTTGGCAACTGTGATGAACGGCTTGGCAATGCGTGATGCGTTACACCGTGCTGATGTTAATGCAAAATTAATGTCGGCTTTCCAACTTAATGGTATTTGCGACACTTATAACTGGTCTGAAGCAATCAAAATGTTACGTGAAAAACGTGTAGTGATTTTCTCCGCAGGTACAGGTAGTCCATTTTTTACTACAGATTCTGCGGCGTGCTTGCGTGGTATTGAAATTGAAGCCGATGTGGTATTGAAAGCCACTAAAGTAGATGGTGTGTATGACTGCGATCCTGCTAAAAATCCAAATGCTAAATTATTCCAAAAACTCACTTTCGCAGAAGTGATTGAGAAAGAATTACAAGTAATGGACTTAGCCGCCTTTACCCTTGCTCGTGACCATGGTATTCCAATTCGAGTATTTAATATGGGTAAATCAGGAGCATTACGTCAAGTGATTTTAGGTGAAAGTGAAGGTACGACTATTTCAGGTTAGTATTCAAATTATATAAGGAAAAACAATGATTAACGAGATTAAAAAAGACGCACAAGAACGTATGGAAAAAAGCCTTGAATCCTTAAAAGGGCATATTGCTAAAATTCGTACGGGACGAGCTCAACCCTCTTTATTAGATGCGATTCAAGTAGATTATTACGGTGCGGCGACACCATTACGCCAATTAGCTAACGTGGTGGCAGAAGATGCTCGTACTTTAGCGGTAACGGTTTTTGACCGTTCATTGATTCAAGCAGTAGAAAAAGCTATTTTAACCTCTGATTTAGGTTTAAATCCTTCATCTGCTGGTACAACGATTCGTGTACCACTTCCACCATTAACCGAAGAACGTCGCCGTGACTTAATTAAATTAGTCAAAGGTGAGGGTGAGCAAGGTAAGGTGGCGATTCGTAATGTTCGCCGTGATGCTAACGATAAAATCAAAGCCTTGTTAAAAGACAAAGAAATTAGCGAAAACGATCAACGTAAAGCAGAAGAAGAAATCCAGAAAATTACTGATACGTTCATTAAAAAAGTCGATGAAGTGTTAGCGGATAAAGAAAAAGAGTTAATGGATTTTTAATACTATGGTAGGGGGCGTAATGTAATACGCCCCTACAAATATGCAAAACGATCAATTCCGCTCCCTAAAAATGCAAGTTCAACGCCGTTTGTCCGCTTGTTTACAACTGGCAGAAAATCATTTTCAACGTCAATTTCCAATGCCTACAATCAGTTACGATGTGCGAGGAGTAAAAGCGGGTGTTGCCTATTTGCCACAAAACTTAATCAAATTAAACCGCACTTTATTGCTAGAAAATCCACAAGAATTTATTCAACAGGTGGTGCCACACGAATTAGCCCATTTATTAGTGTATCAACTGTTTGGACGGGTTAAACCACATGGTAAAGAATGGCAAGGGATTATGCAGAATTTATTTCAATTACCAGCGGATACCTGCCATCAATTTGATGTGCAATCGGTGCAAGGTAAAACCTATGCTTATGCTTGTGATTGCCAAATTCATCAACTGAGTCAACGTCGCCATAATAAAATTATGCGAGAAAGAGCGGTGTATTTTTGTCGAATTTGTCGAAAAAAATTGAATTTTTGTGAATCTAATTAAATTTTATAATGATTTATGTATTTGATAAGGTTATACTAATAGCGGAATTTATTATTTTTCTTATATGAGGGATTTATTATGAAAAAATTGGCATTAGCCATTATGATCGGCTCACTAGCAGTAGCTACTTCTGCTAGTGCAAGTAACTGGTATGTGCAAGGGGATTTGGGGTATTCAAAACTTAAAACTGATGATTTAAGTAAATCTCGCTTTAGCCCAAGTTTTGCCGTGGGGTATAAACTTAATGATTGGCGATTTGCCCTAGATTATAGTCATTATGGTAAATTGGAAGACACTCATGTTGAGCAATCTTACTCTCAGCGTTTTTCCGCAAAAGGGCAAGGTCTAGGATTCTCCGCAATTTATGATATTAAGATTAACTCTGATCTTAAACCTTATGTAGGGGCTCGTTTATCTGTTAATAAAGCGAAAATAGATAAATATGAAGTGAGAACCGAGCAAAGTACAACAACAAAATCATCCTCTGAATCAGATTATGCAACAGGTATTGGTGCTGTAGCTGGTGTTCAATATTCATTTACACCTAAATGGGCATTGAATGGTGGTGTTGAATACAATTATTTAGGCAAATTTGATGATACCAAAGTAAAACAATACGGTGCCAAAGTGGGTATTCGTTACAACTTCTAATTTTATTTAGCCACAGCGTGGCGTAATATGCCTAGCCCCGTACGCAAGTGCGGGGTTTTTTGTACCCTGCATTTTAACTTTTTCTTGTCTTAAAACTTGAAATTTCCATTTTCAACCTAATCTATCTACCCATACTTTATTCACTAATTCAATTTAAGGAAAATAAAATGAGCAAAAATCAAGAAACTCGTGGCTTTCAATCGGAAATGAAACAATTATTGCATCTGATGATTCACTCACTTTATTCAAACAAAGAAATCTTCTTACGTGAGTTAATTTCCAATGCTTCCGATGCGGCAGATAAATTACGCTTTAAAGCCCTATCAGCACCAGAGCTTTATGAGGGCGATGGCGATTTGCACGTTCGCATTAAATTTGATGAAAGCAAAGGCACATTGACCATTAGTGATAATGGGATTGGTATGAACCGTGAGCAGATTATTGATAATCTCGGCACGGTGGCAAAATCAGGAACCAAAGAATTTTTAACCGCACTTGGGCAAGATCAGGCGAAAAATAGCCAATTAATTGGTCAATTTGGGGTGGGGTTCTATTCTGCGTTTATTGTGGCGGACAAAGTGGAAGTACGTAGCCGTGCGGCTGGTGAATCGGCGGAAAAAGGCGTACTTTGGATCTCAAATGGTGAGGGCGAATACACCGTTGAAGATATTGAGAAAAAACAACGTGGCACGGAAATCACCCTATTCTTGCGTGAAGATGAAAAAGAATTTTTAAACGATTGGCGGTTGCGTGAGATTATCGGCAAATATTCCGATCATATCGGCTTGCCTGTGGAAATTTTAGCTAAAGAATATGATGATGAGGGCAAAGAAACAGGCGTAAAATGGGAAAAAATCAACAAAGCCCAAGCCTTGTGGACAAGATCCAAAGGCGAGATTTCCGATGAAGAATACAAAGAATTTTACAAACATTTAAGCCATGATTTTGCCGATCCATTGTTGTGGCAACATAATAAGGTCGAGGGCAATCAAGAATATACTAGCCTGTTGTATGTGCCAAGCAAAGCCCCATGGGATTTATTTAATCGTGAGCAAAAACACGGATTGAAACTCTATGTACAACGCGTGTTTATTATGGACGATGCGGAAGTCTTTATGCCGAATTACTTGCGTTTTATGAAAGGGTTGTTAGACAGCAACGATTTGCCATTAAACGTTTCTCGTGAGATTTTGCAAGATAACAAAACCACGGCGGCATTGCGTAAAGCCTTGACTAAACGGGCGTTGCAAATGTTGGAAAAATTAGCCAAAGAGGATAATGAAAAATACTTGGGCTTCTGGAAAGAATTTGGCTTAGTGTTAAAAGAGGGCGTAGCAGAAGATTTCGCTAACAAAGAACAGATTGCGAAACTCTATCGTTTTGCATCAAGTAAGAATGATAGTTCTGAGCAAAATGTGTCTTTTGAAGACTATATTGCTCGCATGAAAGACGGACAAAAAGCGATTTACTACATCACGGCAGACAGCTACACAGCGGCAAAAAACAGTCCGCATTTGGAATTGTTCAACAAAAAAGACATTGAAGTGTTGTTGCTTTCCGATCGTATTGACGAATGGATGTTAAGTTATTTAACCGAATTTGACGGCAAACCGTTACAGCCGATCACCAAAGCCGATTTAGACTTAGGCGATTTGGCAGATAAACAAGATGACAGCCAAAAAGAAGCAGAAAAAGAGCTAGGTTCTTTTGTGGAGCGAGTCAAAACTTTGCTTGGTGAACGTGTCAAAGACGTGCGTTTAACCCACCGTTTGACCGATACACCAGCGGTGGTATCTACGGACAACGATCAAATGACCACCCAAATGGCAAAACTCTTTGCGATGAGCGGTCAGCCTGTGCCTGAAGTGAAATACACCTTTGAGCTTAATCCAGATCATGCTTTAGTAAAAAAGGTCGCTGATTTAACAGATGAAAGCGAATTTGCTAACTGGGTGGAATTATTGCTAGAACAAGCGATGTTTGCGGAACGGGGTACGTTGGAAAATCCAACGGCGTTTATTAAGCGAATGAATGGCTTGTTGGGGTAATCCAATAATTGTAGAGGCGGACTTGTGTGTCCGCCCGTTGAGTACTATGACAAATTTACAATAATTTATGACAACACTCATTGCCTACGCCAATATCCAACAATCTTTCCCTTTTGGGAATATGCCTTTGGAGCTTATTCCTGAAAAGCTCCGTTTGTTACCTAAAAATAGTAATCTACGAGTACAACAACGCTATCGTTGTCGCCAACTTGCTCACTTTTTATTGTGGAATTTAGCCCAAAAAGCGGAAATTAACACCGCACTTTTGGGGAAAATTTATCGTACAGCAAGCGGTCGCCCACAATTTCCTATAGACAATATTGATTTTAATATTAGCCATTCTGGAGATTGGGTTGCGGTGGTGTTAAATGTGGCAGAACATGAAAAAAGTATGGTAGGAATTGATATAGAATTTCCAGAAAAAACAAGAAATTACACCGCACTTTTACGTCATTTTGCTTCACCGTTAGAACAACAATGGTTCACCCAGCAAGCTAATCCCAGACAGGCGTTTTATCGTATTTGGTGTTTGCGAGAAGCTATTTTAAAATCTCAAGGTGTGGGGATTGTAAAATTGAGTGAAGTACAGCACGATCCTGTGGCTAAAACTTTGCATTCTGCCTATTGTCCACAAGGAGAATTAACCTTTATCTCCGAGTTACCTTTCTATTTAGCCGTTTTTGCTGAACAAAGTGCGGTGCAAAATGCTCAATATTTTTGTTGGCAAGAAAATCAATTACATTCCTATCAGTTACAAAATAAACTAAATTACCTTGTTAATTCATCTAAATAAAAGTTTTTTTGTGACCTAGTTCAAATAATTAAAAAAAAATTGAAACATTATATTTTTTTTTTAGTATTCTAATGCAAGTTTAAATCTTAAATAATTAGGAAGCAGTATTATGCCTAACTCTACTCAATTTACTCAAAAAGATATTGAAATTATAGATGAAACCTTATTATACAAAGGTTTCTTCAAATTGAAGAAAATTCAATTCCGCCATAAATTATTCGCAGGTGGAATGAGTGGTATTGTCACTCGAGAATTATTAGTTAAAGGAGCTGCTTCAGCAGTGATAGCTTATGATCCTGAGCGAGATAGTGTCGTATTAGTAGAGCAAGTTCGTATCGGGGCTTATAATCCAGCATTACCGAATTCACCTTGGTTATTAGAACTGATTGCTGGTATGGTGGAAGAAAATGAAACACCAGAAAGTGTCGCGTTGCGAGAAAGCCAAGAAGAAGCGGGTGTAGAAATTACCCATTTACAACATGCTTTGAGCGTTTGGGATAGCCCAGGTGGCGTGATTGAACGGATTCATTTGTTCGCAGGCAAAGTAGATAGTAGTAAAGCCACAGGCTTGCACGGGTTAGCTGATGAAAATGAGGATATTAAGGTGCATGTGATAAGTCGCGAAACGGCTTATCAGTGGTTGCAACAGGGTAAAATTGATAATGGTATTGCCGTTATGGGATTACAATGGTTGCAGTTAAATTATCTTCGTTTACAGCAACAATGGCGATAGGGGATTGTAACAATGGCAGAATGTATCGATCAAGATGGTGAAAAAATTCGCTTTATTCAAATTACCGATCCACATTTGTTTAAACAGAAAACCAGTGAGTTACTAGGAATTAATACCTACGCAAGTTTTCAACAAGTATTAAATGAAATCCAGCTATCGGTGGCAGAGTATCAATTTGTGTTAGCAACGGGCGATTTGGTGCAAGATGCTAGCGAAGAAGGTTATTTGAATTTCTGTCAGGCAATTAATCGATTAGAGAAACCTGTATATTGGATTCCTGGTAATCACGATTTTCAGCCTGTAATGGAAAAAGTATTTAGTCAACAGCAACATTATATTCAAACAGATAAACATTTATTGGTGGGTAATAAATGGCAGATTTTGCTGTTAGATAGCCAAGTTTATGGTGTACCTCATGGTGAACTTAGCCAGTATCAACTTGATTGGTTAGACGATAAGTTGCAAGAATATCAAGAACGTTATTCTTTAATAGTGTTGCATCATCATTTGCTTTCGACTAATTCAGCATGGTTGGATCAGCATAATTTACGCAATGCACATCAGTTATTACAAATTTTGCTGAAATATGAAAATGTGAGAGGCATTATTCATGGGCATATTCATCAACAGGTAGATGCTCAATGGAATGGCTATCAAATTATGTGTACGCCAGCTACTAGTGTGCAATTTAAACCTGATAATAATGTCTTTACATTAGATACTTTACAACCAGCTTGGCGAGAAATTACGTTGTTATCGGATGGCAGCATAGAAACCCGTGTTCAACGTATTCAACAAGCTGAATTTTTGCCTAATATGCACGAATTAGGTTATTAATTGATTGCATTTTCTACTGAAATCGTTACAATACGATTTCCTTGTCTTCGCTGAATTAGAGATCGGCGAATGATGTATGATCAACATTCTCTTTGGGAGTAAAAAAATGTCTCTAAGCGTAGAAAAAAAAGCAGCAATCGTGGCTGAATTCGGTCGTGATGCAAAAGATACTGGTTCATCAGAAGTGCAAATCGCATTATTAACTGAACAAATCAATCATTTACAAGCTCATTTTGCTGAACATAAAAAAGATCACCACGGTCGCCGTGGTTTATTAGGTATGGTTTCTCGTCGTCGTAAATTATTAGACTACTTAAAACGTACAGATTTAGCAAAATATCAAGATATTATTGCACGTTTAGGTTTACGTCGTTAATTCTTATATATTGATTTAGAGCGTCCAGTTTGGACGCTTTTTTGTTGCTTTAAAAACGACCAAATGATATTAAGAGATGCTTTTCGTTCTTGACAGAACACTATAAAATTCGTATTATCTAACGCATTCAACTGCGGAGGAATGGTCGAGCGGTTGAAGGCACCGGTCTTGAAAACCGGCGAGGGTTTACGCCCTCCGTGAGTTCGAATCTCACTTCCTCCGCCACTCAATTCAGAGAAGCCGTTATCATAATGATAACGGCTTTTTGCTTTTTTGATATTTTATTTTTAATTTTTACGCAAACGTTTTCGTTATCCATTCTTTTCCTTTATAATAAGTGAGTTTTATTCATTCCACATTAAGCAAGGAAAAATCCAATGTTCCAAATTTTCCGAGGCTCACCAGCCTTATCAGAATTTCGTTCGAAACAGTTGTCAGTGCGTTTTCAAAAAGCTAATTTACCCGTTAAATCTTGTTATGCAGAATATGTGCATTTTGCCAATTTAACATCAGCATTAAATGTAGAAGAAAGTAAAGAATTAGAAGAATTATTACATTACGGTCCAACCTTGGCACAACATGAACCGCAGGGTGACTGTTTTGTGGTCATTCCAAGAGTTGGCACGATTTCTTCTTGGTCATCTAAAGCCACTGATATTGCCCATAACTGCGGTTTAGATAAAGTGTTACGCTTAGAGCGTGGTTTGGCGTTTTATTTTGAGTTTGAATGTGCCTTAACGGAAGATGAACAGGCGAAATTGTGTTCTCATATTCACGACCGAATGATGGAAAATGTGGTGCGTGATCCGCAAGATGCAGCAAAATTATTTGATCAGCAAGAGCCAAAAGCCTTTACCACGGTGGATATTTTGAGCGGTGGTCGCAAGGCGTTAGAACAGGCTAACGTCAATTTAGGCTTGGCGTTGGCGGAAGATGAAATTGATTATTTGGTGGAAAATTTCACCGCACTTGGGCGTAACCCCGTGGACATTGAATTGTATATGTTCGCACAAGCCAACTCGGAACATTGCCGCCATAAAATCTTTAATGCGGATTGGGTGATTGACGGTGAAAAACAAGAAAAATCCTTGTTTAAAATGATCAAAAACACCTTTGAGAAAACCCCTGATTATGTGCTGTCGGCTTACAAAGATAATGCGGCGGTGATGAGTGGCTCAAAAGTGGGGCGTTTTTTCCCCGATCAAGACGGGCAATATCGCTATCACAATGAAGATGCTCATATTTTGATGAAAGTGGAAACCCACAACCACCCAACAGCGATTTCGCCATTCCCTGGGGCAGCAACAGGTTCGGGCGGTGAAATTCGTGACGAAGGGGCAACAGGACGGGGTGCCAAACCAAAAGCAGGGCTAGTCGGTTTTTCAGTGTCTAACTTAGTGATCCCCGGCTTTGAGCAACCTTGGGAAAATCCGTTATCCAAACCAAATCGCATTGCTTCGGCGTTAGACATTATGATAGATGGACCTTTAGGCGGTGCGGCATTTAACAATGAATTTGGTCGTCCAGCCTTGTTGGGTTATTTCCGTACCTATGAAGAAAAAGTGAACAGCTTTGCCGGTGAAGAAGTGCGTGGTTATCACAAGCCGATTATGTTGGCAGGTGGGATCGGTAATATCCGTGCCGAACACGTACAAAAAGGCGAAATCGCTGTTGGTTCAAAATTAATTGTGTTGGGCGGTCCTGCCATGAATATCGGTTTAGGTGGCGGTGCGGCATCCTCTATGGCTTCAGGGAAATCCAAAGAAGATTTAGATTTTGCTTCCGTGCAACGGGATAACCCTGAAATGGAACGCCGTTGTCAGGAAGTGATTGACCGTTGTTGGCAGTTAGGCGATGACAACCCGATTTTGTTTATTCACGATGTGGGCGCTGGTGGTTTGTCTAATGCCATGCCTGAGCTTGTACATGACGGCGGTCGTGGCGGTAATTTTGAATTACGCAAAATCTTAAGTGATGAACGGGGCATGTCGCCGTTAGAAATTTGGTGTAACGAATCACAAGAACGCTATGTGTTAGCGGTATCGCCTGAAAAATTACCGTTATTCGAAGACCTTTGTCAGCGTGAACGCGCCCCTTATGCGGTGATCGGCGAAGCCACTGAAGAATTGCATTTAACTCTCAATGATAGCCATTTTGGCAACAAACCCATTGATTTACCAATGAATGTGTTATTGGGCAAAACACCGAAAATGACCCGTGATGTACAATCAAGTGCGGTGCAAAATTCACCAGTTTCTCAACATGGCATTACATTAAAAGATGCTTTACACCGCGTGTTGCGTTTACCTGTGGTGGCAGAAAAAACTTTCTTAATTACTATTGGCGACCGTTCCGTCACGGGCATGGTGGCTCGTGATCAAATGGTTGGTCCGTGGCAAATTCCTGTTTCCGATGTGGCAGTCACAACAGCTTCCCTAGACAGCTATCACGGTGAAGCCATGACCATTGGCGAACGCGCTCCAGTGGCTTTATTAGATTTTGCAGCTTCCGCACGTTTAGCGGTAGCGGAAAGTATCACCAATATCGCTGCCACCAATATCGGCGATATTAAACGCATTAAACTTTCTGCCAACTGGATGTCAGCGGCAGGACACAAAGGCGAAGATGCAGGTTTATATCAAGCAGTCAAAGCCGTGGGTGAAGAACTTTGCCCTGCTTTAGGCTTAACCATTCCTGTGGGCAAAGACTCCATGTCAATGAAAACCACTTGGCAGGAAGACGGCGAACAAAAATCTGTCACCGCTCCGTTATCGTTAGTGATCAGTGCTTTTGCTCGGGTGGAAGATGTACGCAAAACCGTGACCCCACAATTACGCACCGATCAAGGGGTAACTCGTTTATTGTTAATTGACTTAGGTGAAGGGAAAAATCGCCTTGGTGCAACGGCATTAGCACAAGTTTATAAACAATTAGGCGACAAACCAGCGGATGTAGTCAATGTGAGCTTATTGAAAAACTTCTTTAATGCGATGCAAACTCTGGTTCAAAAGGGTAACTTGTTAGCCTATCATGACCGTTCAGACGGTGGTTTAATTGTCACTTTGGCTGAAATGGCGTTCGCAGGACATTGTGGTGTATCAGTGCATATTAGCACTTTAGGCGATAACGATCTTAGCGTGCTATTTAATGAAGAACTTGGCGCGGTTATTCAAGTGCGAGAAAGTGAGCTTAATGCCGTACGTGATGTGTTAAGCCAACACGGGTTACTTCATCTAACCAAAGAACTGGGCTATGTGACAGAAAATGATGAATTTGAGATTTACCGTGGTAATAAACTATTACTTAGTGAAAAACGCTCTGAATTACGAGGTATCTGGGCGGAATTAACCCACCAAATGCAACGTTTACGTGATAACCCTGAATGTGCGGATCAAGAATTTGCAGCCAAGAAAAATGCCGATGATAAAGGATTCTCAGCCCATTTAAGCTATGATGTTAATAAAGATGTGGCTGCACCTTATATTGCGAAAGGACTAAAACCACGTATTGCAATTTTGCGTGAACAGGGGGTGAACAGCCATGTTGAAATGGCAGCCGCCTTTGATCGTGCAGGCTTTGCGACCATTGATGTACACATGAGCGATCTGCATAATGCACGCCATAACCTCAAAGATTTCAATGCGTTAGTAGCTTGTGGTGGGTTCTCTTATGGTGATGTTCTCGGTGCAGGCGGTGGCTGGGCAAAATCTATCCTATTTAACACCGCACTTCTTGACCAATTCCAAGCGTTCTTTGAACGTGAAGATACTTTAGCTCTCGGTATTTGTAACGGTTGCCAAATGATTTCTAATCTTGCCGAAATTATCCCTGGTACAGAAAATTGGCCTCGTTTCGTACGTAACACGTCTGAACGTTTTGAAGCTCGTGCCGCGTTGGTTCGTATTAATGAAAACCATTCCCCTTGGTTTGCTGGCATGGCTGGTTCACACATGCCGATTGCCGTGTCGCACGGTGAGGGGCGAGTAGAATTTAAACACGAAAATCAATTACAAGGGTTACGTGAACAAGGGTTAATTATTGCTCAATATGTAGATAACAATATTCAACCTACCGAAATGTACCCAGCCAATCCGAACGGTTCAGTAGAGGGCATTACGGCACTATCAAACAATAATGGACGAGTGGCAATTATGATGCCACACCCAGAGCGGGTATTCCGTGCAGTGAGCAACTCTTGGTATCCAAAACAATGGAACGAAGACGGTGCTTGGATGCGATTATTTAGAAATGCCAGAGTGTTTTTTAAATAGTAGAACAAGAACCACAATTCTTTAAAGGAAAATGGATAACATGGCGTGTTATCCATTTTTTTATCCCATTTTAGGCAATCGTTTACGTTATTTTTAGCAAACGTTTACGTATTTTTTGACCTGTTTTTTTTCTTGATAAATTAATTGGATATATTTTGTCAAATGATAATTACTATTAAATTAAAGGGATTTTGATAAAAATCAACAATTTCTTTAATATCGATTTATTTTGTGTTTTTAGACTAAAATATCTAAAATTTCAGTTGAAATAGTTTTTTCGGTGAAATATCATTCTTTTTGCAGTTTATTATAGGTTAGTTTATTTTTTATAATTTTTATATACAAAAGGTGATGAAATGAAACGGATTCATTTTAAATATTCAGCATTGACGCTGGCTTTAATGGCGAATTTTGCTATTCCAAATTTTTCTTATGCTAACACTGATCTAGAAGATGTAGGTATACAAACTTCATATAACGAACGTTATTATGAGCTAAAGAATAAACATATTACAGGAGATCAGCGTGGACTTTATTCTCTTTATATAGAGCATAAAACTGGTACGAACTCAGCTGTTTTGAAGAATGTTTCTATTACTCACTCAGAAAAGCAATCTGGGGTTTTAAATGTTAATAATAGTATTATTAACATTGATGGACTAAAAGTTAATTCAACCAACCCTGCCAGTTTATATGGTTTATATTTTGATACCGCCATTGTTACTATTAAAAATGCAACGGTCGATTTGACAACTCAATCAGCAAAAGAAGGCTCGCCATTATATGGAGCATTGAAATTTTGGAATGTTCCTCGTAATTATCCAGTAACCATGAATAATTCATCAATTACTAATCATGGTAATAAGAGTGCGGTTGTAATACTTGAATCGGCTGAAGCAGCGTTTGACAATGTATTACTAAATGCTACAGGTAAAGATTCCACCCTATTTTCCGTGAGAGATCATTCTACATTAACAGCGAATAATCTTACGGCTAAAAATACGGGGAACAATGGTTCTTTCCTTACAGTAGAAACTGTAAAGGGTCAAGGAGGGATATATGATCATAATTTTACGCTGACTAATAGTACGATTAGTGCTAAACAAGGTATTGATTGGAGAACTACTAATGGAACTATAGGAATATTCCTTGAAAATACTACTTTAGCTATTGAAGATCAGTTAGTACACGTTAATGCAGATAAGGCTGAGAGAATTACTACCGTGTTTGATCTTGGAGCAAATTCTACTTTGACTGGTGGGTTTAAAGAACCGAAAAGTTATGTGGATATTACCTTGAAATCAGGCTCTAAATGGAATTTGACTTCTGATTCTATTGTTAATAGCCTATCTTCAGTTGGCGGTAATTCTGATATTTATTTTGAACATGCTGGCGATAAATTTAAAACTTTGAGGATAGAAAATTCGTACGAGGGAGATCATAGATTCCATTTAAACTCTAATCTTTCGAACAATCAAAGTGATAAAGTAGAGATACTGGGCAATTTTGGTAATGCAACATCTAGTGCTACATTGAATATTACGGATAAAAGCGGTGATGAAATGTTTACTGATCCTGAGGGACATAAAGTCACAGTTTTGACAGCAGCAAATACACCAACTAATTTTAATGTAACATTAGCTAATAATAATCAGTATGTGAATGCTGGCGGTTATCGTTATCGTTTAACTCAGGAAACTACTAAAGATTCATGGAATTGGTTGTTAACAAATCAGAAAACAAAAGACGGTACGCCAGAAGTCGATCCTGATTTTAAAAAGAAAGAAGATCCGAAAGAACAACCGAAAGATAATCCACAATCCGATCAACCTAGGGTAGAACCAAAACCTAAGGAAGAACCAAAAACAGAACCTAAGGCAGACCCGAAAGGAGATGGTTTGGTTCCATATAAGGACGATCAGAAAAAAGTACCACATGAGGATTTCAAACTTCCAGAAAAAGACAACAACCAACAACAGGACAACAACAAACCGCAGACTAAACCAAATAACGGTTCAACAGCTAAACCAGAGCTAGAGTTGAATGATACAGCCAATAATTTGACTTCTCTGCGAGCAGCTCAAGTTACTATTCTTGATGCAGAATTAGCTGGCGTTCATCAACGTTTAGGCGATGTAAGAAATGGCAAGTCAACCAGTGTATGGACACGTAGTGTCAATCAAACTCAAAAATTTGATGAGCAATCTGTATCCTCCCAAAGTAAAACATCTGGTGGTACATTGGATACCTACAATTTACAACTCGGTGCAGATACAGGTGTAACGGATAATGTACGTCTTGGTGGATTTGTCAGTGCTACTGCCGCTAAAATGGATTTTGATGGTTCATATAGCGATGCCAAATTATATTCAAAAGCGGTTGCACTTTATGCGAGCTATTTGAATGATAATGGCTTCTATGTGGACGGTATTGCCAAATACTCTCGTTTACGCTCCGAGTTTAATACAGGTGGAACCAGCAAAAAAGATGTGACATATCATTATAATGCTTACACTGTTTCCACTGAAGTTGGTCGAGAATTTAATTTTGCAAACCAATGGTCAGTGACACCACAAGTACAATTAGGTTGGTCAACTATTTCTGGTAACAAATATGAAGATCGCTTAAATGTATTACATAGCAAAGCAGGTGTACGTTTGGCGAAAGGTATTCAAACCAGTAGCTTGAATTTAAAACCATTTGCGGAAGTGAACGGTGTTTATGATAAATTTAACCATAATCAAGTGACACTAGGTAAACAAGGTTTTGATGTTGCACGCCTTGGTGGCAGAGTGGAAACCGCAGTCGGTTTAGGTTTATCAGGTGGTAATCATAGCTTTAGCATTCAAGCGAATAATGCCTACGGTAAACATATTAAAAAATACTGGTCGGCTCAAGCCACTTACCGTTATCAATGGTAATTTAACTTAAATAATCTGCCTTGCTTTGCTATGGAGAGTGAAGTTTAGGCAGATTTTTATTTTTCCGTATAACCCAAAGTGCGGTGATTTTTAATCTTGTTTTTAGGTTGTCATATTAATAGATTATCTCTATAATCTCGCCAATTTATTATTTTATCCTTTTTTATTATGTTTAATTTAGCTTCATTAATTACCTTTAAAAAGATGTTTCCTGTAGAGAAACGCCTGTTAAAATTGTCGAGAGAATATCTCCGCTATCAAATGCGGTTAGTTGTATATAAAAAACAGATCCAATGTTTATCAGATTATTTAGTCGCTAATCCAATATGGCAGCCAATTTTCCAGAATGATATTTATCGGATCAATACCTTATTAAATAAATTTTGTGATAAACGGTTTAATGGTACAGAGCGTTTAAAAGCAATCATGGAAAATTTCTCTTTAGCCGAGCAGTTTTTGCCCATGGATAAAGTACATGTATTGCTAGAAAAAGAGAAAGTGCTATTGGCAAAATTAACCGATGAATTAGATTTATATTTAAATCTCAATCGGGTCGATCCTTTAGAAGGATTTTTCTCCCTCAATATTGTTGATCAACAGAAAAATCGTATTTATGATGCGTCATTTACTTTTTTATCACCCAATAAATTGTTAATCGCCTCAATTCAAGGACCAAACCATGAGCAAGCCCAATTAGCGGTGCGTAATGCGACAAAAGCCTTACATGGTGTTCGTCCAATGTTTATGCTGGTGAATGTTTTTAAAATATTCGCTAGTCAGTTAGGTTGTGAATTAATCGGTATTCCACATAAATATGAAGCAAAATATCGTTGGAATGATTCTAAAGATTTGCTCTTTAATTATGATGAATTTTGGCAGGAAAATGATGCACAATATCATGATAAATATTGGCAATTACCAAATCAAATTGAACGAAAACCATTAGAAGACATTGCCAGTAAAAAACGTTCTATGTATCGTAAACGTTATGAAATGTTTGACACATTAGAACAGCAAATGAAAGATTTTTTAATGAAATAGTTTACGCTTAAAATGGGTTTAAAAATCACCGCACTTCTGATCATACGACAAAAGTGCGGTGAATTTTTTATGCGTTTTTGGTGGTAATTTTCAGTAAGCCATAACCTAAAATTGCAGAGCCACAGGAACCCAATAAAATACCCAATCGGGACAATGTGTTGATTGCACTATCAGCTTCTCCCACAAAGGCTAAACTGGCTAAAAACATCGACATAGTAAAGCCTATGCCACACAGTATTGCAATGGCAAATATCTGCTTAAAATTTATGCCTTCTGGTAGTTTTGCTATCCCTAATTTAACCGAGAGATAGCTGAAACTAAAGACTCCAAGCGGTTTTCCGATCAGCAATCCAAGAGTAATTCCTAATGGTAGGGCAGAGAAAATCATATTGTTATCCACATCACCAAGAAACACACCAGCATTAGCGAAAGCAAATAATGGCAAGACAAAAAATGAACACCAAGGAGCTAAAATATGTTCAAATGTGTGTAATGGGCTTTCACCTTTTTTATCTTTAAGCGGAATACAAAATCCGAGAATTACCCCTGACAAAGTCGCATGGACACCTGATTTTAACACTGCAGCCCATAACACCAATCCGACTAATATATAAGCACAAAGATGACCGACTTTCAGACGGTTGAGAATAACTAAACCCAAAATAGCAATAGCGGAAATGGTTAAGGCTTGCGTACTTAAGTCAGAAGAAAAGAATAACGCAATCACAACAATAGCCCCTAAATCATCAATAATAGCAAGGGCGAGTAAAAACACTTTCAAGGGTAAAGGCACTTGTTTACCTAACAATGCCACAATACCAAGAGCAAATGCAATATCGGTTGCCATAGGAATTGCCCAGCCATTTGATAATTCAGCATGTTGTTGAGTGATAAACCAATAAATAATCGCAGGAATAACCATGCCACCAATCGCCGCAAATGCAGGGAAAATAGCTTGTTGATAACTTGACAACGATCCTTCTAGTATTTCACGTTTTACTTCCATTCCCACCACGACAAAAAATACCGCCATAAAACCATCATTGATCCAATGAATAAAGGTTTTATTAATCGCAAACGAACCAAATTGTATTGCGACAGGAATATCTAAAAAATTGAAATAGGTAGATTGTAAACTGCTATTGGCACATAACATGGCAACAAAAGCAAAGATCAATAATAAAATCCCACTAGCAGATTCCATTTTAAAGAATCGCTGGACAAAATTGAGCATAAAAATAGTTCTCCTAAAAAATGTAAAGGGAAAATACTACCATAATTAAGGAGAAAATGGGGAGATTTTCGTTGGGGGAATGGTGATTTCTCCCCATTGGGCGAAATATAAGCATAACATATTGTCACTTCTACTAATTTGTGTAAATAATAGCATCAGAAATTACAGGAAAAATTCGGTTTATAGGGTATAATTCTCAAAGCCAAACGTTCCAATGTGCTGGAAAAGCAAGGTGGTTGAACATGGTTTGAAAGAGACTAACTACCAAATTAAAGAAATCTGTTGCACTGCCACTGGTAGCGTAATAAATTGATTGAAAGGCTGGAAGCACAGCTTAGCCAGTGGGTTGAAGAACGAGAGTTGTTTGTGATTGAATGGGGGATGAAGTGAATGCTTTAGAAGTTTATTTATCAGTGAGCAAAAGTTGCTGTTAGTTCTATCTATTCAACTTAAAAATTAATTTTATCAAATAGGAAATTTTAAAAATGTCTAATCGTTCACACTTGGTGCGCATGCACATTAAAAATATTGGTTGTATTGGTAATGATGGCTTGACTGTAGATCTAGATGATATTGTTTGCCTTGTTGGGGCAAATAATTCGGGAAAGACTACAGTTCTTAGAGCGTATGAGTTAGCAGTAAACCAAGAATCATTAAAGCCGGAAGATATATGTAAAACAGCCAATGGAAATTCTGCTATTGTTGAGTTATGGGTACATATTCCAAAGGGAGTAGCAAATATTGATGAAAAATGGAAGGAGGAAAAAGATGATCTTCTCTTGGTAAGATCAAAATGGGAATGGAGTTGTAGCGGAGGGAAACCTGAACGTAGCACTTGGGATCCTGAATCAAGTGATTATGCTAAAGATGGTAAGGCTGCAGGTCTTGATACTGTTTTCAATAGTCGTTTACCTAAACCATTTAGAATTGGATCTTTAGATAACCCTCAAGAAGAACATAAGAAACTATTAACATTAGTTTTAGAGCCTATTATCAAAAAGTATACTGATCTTATGAGTGATGAAGATTCTATTTTAAGCAAAAAGATTGATGAATTAAGATTAGTAGCTCAAGCTCCTATTACTGAGCTTCAAGGGCAATTAGATGAAATACAGGGAAAAATTAGCTTATCATACAAAAAAGTATTTAGTTCACTTGATACAAAACTGAATATCTCTGTTGGGGATTTGGGTTTTGATTTATCAAAATCTCTTATTAATAATTCAAGAATTGATATTATGGAGCAAGATAATTTGGTTCGTTGGGATCAACAAGGTACAGGATCACAAAGAACTTTATTTTGGTCTATGCTGCAAGTAAGATCTGAGCTAAATGAATTATCTGAGCAAAAAAAGAAAACAGAAAAAGATCAAGTTGAATTGAATAAACTTAAAGCAAAACCTAGCCTAAATAAAAAAGATCGAGATAAAATTAATGAAATAGAAGAAAGATTAAAAAATAGCACCCAAAACATAGAAGATTTGTTTCTTCCTGGCTATATGCTACTAATTGATGAGCCAGAAGCTGCTTTACACCCTTCTGCAATCCGTGCAGCTAAAGAACATTTATACAAGCTAGCTGCGGAAGCCGGCTGGCAAGTTATATTAAGTACTCATAATCCTGTATTTGTCGATCCACTAGAAAATCATACAACAATTGTTCGCCTTCATCGAAAAGAAAAACACTTATCTCCTAATATTTATCGGGTCGATGAGATTAAATTTAGCGAAAGTGAATTAGATAATCTAAAAGCTCTTATGCTTTTTGATACATATTTATCAGAAATGTTCTTTGGTAATAAAGTGTTAATTGTTGAAGGGGATACAGAATTTGCTGCGTTCAATGAGGTGATGAGATTAAATAGCAGTTCATTTCCAATAGAAGAAAGACCGTTAATTGTTCGTGCAAGAGGTAAGGCAACTATTGCTATCTTGGTCAAAATGTTGGCACATTTTAAGATTAATTTTTCTATTCTACACGATATTGATTCTCCAAAAACACCGAAAGGTGAAAAAATAAATCCAGCTTATTCAATAAATAATAAAATATGTCAAGAAATATTTAAAGCTAGGGAAAATGGTATTAATATTATTTATCGTTGTTCTTGTCCGAATTTTGAGCAACATCATAAAATGAAATTACCTAGTAAAGACAAGCCATTTGCGAGCTGGAAAAAAATTCAAGATGATGAGTGCGTTAGAAATAGTGTACTTACTATGTTAAATGAGTTAATGGATAATTCAAATGAATGTGAAAACGATGGTATCAATTACGACAAAATTTTAAGAAGATGGGTTAAAGAAAATAATATATCTGAAGAAAGTTATTGTTTTGAAGAGAATACCAAATGACCAAACAAAAACTCGAACTCACTTGGATAAGCAAAGACAAGCATCCCAAGCTAGAGGCACGGATTTTATTGGAGGATGCGGAACGGTCGTATCATGCCAAAGTGCGGTCAGAAAATAGGGCATTTTTTGACAACCGTTTGATTTTCTGCGATAACCTACAGGCATTAAAGGCGTTGGAACAGGAGCTTGGCAGTAAGCTAGGATGAATATCAATGAAAAAGAAAAATGAGCTTTCAATTACCCGCTCTTCGGCAGCGGAGTATCTGACCTTTGTGGCGGCTAATAGGGAAAGTGGTGTGCAGGCGGTGTATGCCGATGAAAATGTCTGGTTGACACAGAAGATGATGGCGGTTTTATATGATGTAGATGTCCGTACCATCAACTATCATTTGAAAAAGATATTTTCAGACAGTGAGTTGCAGGAGAATTCAGTTATCCGAAATTTTCGGATAACTGCCGAAGACGGTAAAAACTACAACACCAAGCACTATAATCTCTCTGCCATCATTGCGGTGGGTTATAAAGTCAATTCCGAGCGGGCGGTGCAGTTTCGCAAATGGGCAACCGAGATTGTGGAGAGCTTCACCATCAAGGCGTATGTGATGGATGACGAACGCTTGAAGAACGGCGGTTCTATTTTTACCGAAGATTATTTTGAAGAACAATTGCAGCGGGTGCGTGAAATCCGCCTGTCGGAACGCAAGTTTTATCAGAAAATTACCGATATTTATGCTACGGCAGTAGATTATGACGTGTCGGCGCAAGCTACTAAGCGTTTTTTTGCTACGGTGCAAAACAAATTGCATTGGGCAATCCACGGTCAGACTGCTGCCGAAGTGGTCTATCACCGGGCGGATGCCCAAAAGCCGCATATGGGGCTGAATACTTGGAAAGATGCGCCGCACGGCAAGATTCAAAAATATGATGTATCGGTTGCTAAAAATTATTTGAGCGAAGAGGAAATGGCACAGCTTTTGCGGTTGGTTAATGCCTATCTGGATATTGCCGAGGATATGGCGCAACGTCATATTCCGATGACGATGCAGGATTGGGAAGTGCGTTTAAACCGCTTTATTGCAGCAACCGAACGTGAGGTTTTGCAGGATGCCAGCAAGGTGAGCTCAGAAATCGCCCAAGCACACGCCGAAAGCGAGTTTGAAAAATACCGCATTGTGCAAGACCGCTTGTTTGAAAGCGATTTTGACCGTTTGTTAAAGCAAATGGATAAGGAAAATAAATCATGAACACCCGCATACAGCAACATATTAACGGACGTTTATCCCTGCGTGTGCCGCAAGCGGAAAGTTTGGCAAAACAGGTGTAAGCCTTAATTGAATGAAACGAAAAGGGAAATACCTAAAAATGAATAACCCCCCCAACAAAACCTACTACGCACACTCCCTTGAAAATCAACCTGAAAATGCTTGGCAGACAATGCGCAGCCATGCACAGAATGTCGGTGAAACGGCGACTTTGTTTGCCACCGTTTTTGCGGCACAGGAAATCGCCCGTTATACGGGACAGTTGCATGATTTGGGTAAATATACGCCTGAATTTGACCGGCGGCTACACGGCGGTAAATCGGTTGACCATGCTACCGCAGGAGCAAAGATTGCTATTGAGTGCTGGGGCGATAAACTGGGTAAATTAGCAGCATTTTGCATTGCCGGACATCATGCGGGTTTGGCGAATGGCAATGGCGAAGGCGATAACCGTCGCACTTTATCGCAGAGGCTGGACTTGCAGTTTGGTGTGGATATTCCCAAATTGGATGCAGTGTGGCAGCAGGAAATTACGCTGCCTGAAACGCTGCCGTTTCCGCCATTAAAGCCTGCTCCCGACTGCAAAGGGTTTTCGCAGGCTTTTTTTACCCGTATGCTTTATTCCTGTTTGGTCGATGCCGATTTTCTCGATACGGAAAGATTCTATGCCGAAGCGGAAAATAAACCCGTTTTGCGTGGCGACTATCCTGATTTAAACCCTCTGCAACAGCATTTTAACCGTTTTATTCAAGCATTCAGACAACGTACCGCCGCTGCTCCGCAAGGGAGCGAAGCGGAAAAACGCCATGCCGCCTTAAACCGCCTGCGTAATGAAATTTACGATTATGCCGTTGCGCAAGCGGTGCAAGCACCGGGCTTGTTCAGTATGACCGTCCCCACCGGCGGCGGCAAAACTTTCAGCTCTATGGCGTTCGCCTTGCAACACGCCAAGCAGCATGGTATGCGGCGGGTAATTTATGTGATACCTTTTACCAGCATCATCGAGCAAAACGCCGCCGAGTTTCGCAAAGCCTTTGGCGAGTTGGGCGAAGATGCGGTATTGGAACACCACAGCAGTTTTGACGACAGCAGGCTGCAAGATAAAAATAGCAAAGACAAATTGCGGCTGGCGGCGGAAAACTGGGATATGCCGATTGTGGTAACCACGGCGGTGCAGTTTTTCGAATCGCTGTTTGCCGACCGTTCTTCCCGTTGCCGCAAGCTGCACAATATCGCGGGCAGCGTGATTATTCTTGATGAAGCGCAAATGCTGCCGCTGAACCTGTTGCTGCCGATTATGCAGGCGATTAAGGAGCTGACCCGCAACTACCATTGCTCGGTGGTGATGTGTACCGCCACCCAGCCCGCCATTCATGCGACACACGGCTTTTACCGCGGCTTTGACAATGTACGCGAAATTGCACCCAATCCGACCGCACTTTTCGCCCAACTCAAACGCACCACCGTGCAGCACATCGGTACCCAAAGCGACAGCGATTTGCAGGACAAACTCAGCGAAAATCCGCAAATCCTCATCATCGTCAACAACCGCCGCCATGCCCGCAGTCTGTACGAACAGGTCAAAGCATCGGACGGCGTGTTTCTCCTTACCACATTACTGTGTGCCGAACACCGTTCGCAAATTCTGAAAGAAATCCGCTGCCGTCTGCAAAACGGCGACCCCTGCCGCGTTATCGCCACTTCTCTGATTGAAGCGGGCGTAGATGTTGATTTTCCGCTCGTCATGCGAGCCGAAGCAGGCTTGGATTCCGTCGCCCAAGCCGCAGGACGCTGCAATCGCGAGGGCAAAATGCCGTCTGAAAACAGCTTTGTCTGGGTTTTCAAACCCGAAGAACAATGGAAAACCCCAGCCGAACTCGGACTGCTTGCTGCCGCCATGCGTACTGTTGAACGGCATTACGCCGATGATTTGCTGTCGGTTGCTGCCATCACCGCCTACTTCAAAGAAGTGTACGCACAAAAAGGCAAAGATCTGGATCGCAAACAGATCCTTGCCAAACACCACAACGCGGCACACAGCCTCGACTTCCCGTTCCAAACCATCGCACAACAGTTTCAAATGATTGAAAATACCATGCGTCCGCTGCTTGTTCCGTTCAACAAAGAAGCCGAAAAACTAATCGAAAGCCTGCACTACGCCGACCAAATCGGCGGACTGCTGCGCGAGCTGCAACGCTACACCGTGCAAATCCCCGAAAAAGCCTTAAATGCCCTGTTCCAAGCAGGACGGATAGAGCCGATCAACGAACAGACCTTCGGCAGACAGTTTTACAGTCTGATTGGGTTGGGCTTGTATGACAAGATGGCGGGGTTGAATTGGGAGAATGTGGTGTTTTTGGAGGTGGAGGGGTTAGTGTTTTGATATATAATGTTGTTAGATGTAAACTACTGAAAATTTATCTGAACGATTTTTTTACTTTATAAACTGGAGAGAGAAATGTCTACTTATCAACGATCAACTGAATTTTTAACAAAATTAGAAATTGTTAAGTTAAAAAATATCAAAAAATTAGCTATTGGTTTTGATGAAGCTAAAAGGTTGACTGCTATTTTTGGGGAGAATGGTTGTGGCAAGTCTACTGTATTGCATGCTTTGGCTTGTGTGTATCAAAAAAAAGATGTGTCTAATGAGAAGCACAAAAAAGGAGAGGTTTATAGATTTTCTGATTTTTTCCCACCAACGACTTACGCTGTATGGTCTGGTAGTGAATTGAAAATTACTTATTTTTCAAATGATAAAGTACAAGAAAGAAGCTATAAAAAGACAAAAGATAGATGGACTAGGTATGATGCTCGACCTAGGAGAGAAATTTACTTTTTAGGCATTGATTTGTGTGTACCTGCGATTGAGAAGGAAAATAAAAAGAGTAAAATTGAAATCATAGCTGATGATAGCACCGCTTTGAAATCAAAAATTTTAAAAGATATCGGCGATGTTATGGGAAGAAGTTATTCTTCTATTGCCAAAAGTAAGGATGGAAAATACAAAATAGCAGAAGTAAACGGCATATCTTATCCCAGTTTGTTTATGGGAGCCGGTGAACATAAAATTATTGAAATTTTAAATGTGGCTCATAATGCAGGAGATGGTTCTCTTATTCTTATTGATGAACTAGATCTTACACTTCACACATTTGCTTTAAAAGAACTATTGAAAAAATTAATTTATTTAGCCGAAGAAAGAAATTTGCAAATTATTTTTACAACCCACCGAGAAGACATAGTTAGGTATAATCTAAAAGATAAAATTGATATTAAGTATATGACAAATAGTTTATCGGATAACACAGATTGTCTTGATAATATTACGTCAGAAGCACTTATCCAGCTTACGGGTGAAATTCCAACCGAAAGAATAATCTATGTTGAAGACATCGTGTCAAAAGAAATCGTTACTAGATTTTTGCAAAAAAATAATATTGTAGAAGGAACTGAAATAAAAATTTATGGTTCAATAGATAACGCATTTACGATAGCTTGTGGATTATTTTTGGCTCAAGATAATGGTCTTGAAAAGGCTTTTTTTGTATTAGATGGTGATAGACATATATCAGAAAAGGAAAAATTAGCTCAAATAAAGAAAAAATTATCAGGTACTGAGGAGGATAGTGATACTAAAAGGAAACGAGTGCTACAGCATATTTTGCAATACACCAGTATTAAGAGAAATGGAAATGAGAAAGTTGATAGTCCTGAAGAGTTTATTTATTCTAGTATTGTGGAAAATTATGGTGATGATAATTGGGTTAAGAAATCTATTACTAGAAGACAGTCAGGCGATAATCATCGAAAAATTCCCAATGATGATCTAACTAGGAGAAGTGCTATTGAACATTTTAGTAATCTTTCAGAAATATGGGAAAAATACACTAATGAGCTAACTGAAAAAATAATTAATTCTAATCAATAATAAAATAAATATTGTATTTATTTTATGTGGATTGAAACTAAGATATTTAAATTAGCAAGCTAATCCGCCTCTCCATAATGGAGAGGCGTGTGTAAATAAAACCCAAGGAGAACACCATGCCAAACAAAATCAGACTCCATATCTGGGGCGATTATGCCTGTTTTACCCGTCCCGAAATGAAAGTGGAACGGGTGTCTTATGATGTCATTACGCCATCTGCGGCACGCGGGATTTTGGCGGCGGTGCATTGGAAGCCTGCAATTCGCTGGGTGATTGATGTCATTCATGTGTTAAAGCCGATTCGTTTTGAATCACTGCGGCGTAATGAGTTGGGCGGTAAGATTTCCGACAGTAAAGTCAGTGGTGCGATGCGGCGCAAGAGTGTGGAGGGTTTATATACCTTAATTGATGACGATCGCCAGCAGCGAGCGGCGACGGTATTGAAAGATGTCGCCTATGTGATTGAAGCCCATGCGGTGATGACGGCAAAAGCAGGGGCGGAAGACAATATCACCAAGCATATCGAGATGTTTAAACGCCGTGCCAGAAAGGGGCAGTGTTTTCAGCAACCTTGTATGGGCGTGCGTGAATTTCCCGCACATTTTGCCTTGATTGAGGACGATGAACCCTTGCCGCCGTCTGCTTTATCCGAGACTGAGCGCAACCGCGATTTGGGTTGGATGTTGCACGATATTGATTTTAATCACGGCAATACACCGCATTTTTTCCGTGCTGAAATGGAAAACGGCATGATTGCCGTGCCGCCGTTTTATGCCGAGGAGGTGAAAAAATGATTTTGACCTCGCTTGCCCGCTATTACCGCCGTTTGGCGGCGGAAACCGATATTACGGGCAATCCGAAAGTACCGCCTTACGGTTTCAGTGAAGAGAAAATCGGCTGGATTTTGGTGCTGGATGCCGATGGGAAATTGGTTGACGTGGTGCCGCATCTGACTGCCGATAAAAAACCGCAGCCGAAACTGATGAGCGTGCCGCGTCCAGAGAAGAAAAGTGTGAATATTTCGCCAAACTTTCTTTGGGGTAATACTCAATATGTATTGGGTGTAACAAAAAAAGAAGCTAAAGATAATAGCCGTACAACTCAGTGTTTTGAATCCTTTAAACAATATCATCTGGATTTGCTGCAACAGGAAACGGACGAGGGCTTGCAAGCCTTATACCGTTTTTTGCGGCAATGGCAGCCTGAAAACTTTACCGATTCTCCCTGCTCGCCCGAAATGTTGGATGCCAATGTGGTATTCAAACTGGACGGCAGCAGCGGCTATATCCATCAACGCGAAGCAGCACAAACTTTATGGGCAGGCTGCCTGAAAAATGACGAGGCGGAACAAGGTGTTTGCCTGATCAGCGGTGAAGAAGCTCCGATTGCACGGCTGCACCCCTCCATCAAAGGCATATTAGGCGGACAGAGTTCGGGCGGATCGATTATTTCCTTTAATAAAGAATCCTTTGCCTCATTCGGCAAAGAACAGGGTGCAAACGCCCCAGTTTCCGAAGCCGCTGCTTTCGCTTACACCACCGCATTGAACTATCTGTTGCGCCGCGAAAACGGACATTGTCTTTCCATTGGCGACACCAGCACGGTATTTTGGGCAGAAGCCTCCGATGTGCAACAGGCAGCCGCTGCCGAAGATTTTTTTGCCGATACGCTTACCCCGCCTGATGACGAACAGGAAGCGCAAAAGATATTAGATATTTTGGAACAAATCGCCAAAGGTCGCCCGTTGCGGGAAATCGCTCCCAAGTTATCAGACGATACCAAGTTCTATATTTTAGGTTTGGCACCGAATGCGGCACGGATTTCCATTCGGTTTTGGCTGGATACCACGTTCGGACAGTTGGCTGTGAATCTGGCACAGCATTGGCAGGATTTGGCATTAGAGCCGCGTGCATGGAAAACGCCACCCTCGCTTTGGCGGCTGTTGCTACAAACCGCAGTATTGGGCAAAAGTGAAAATATTTCTCCCGTACTGGCAGGCGAAATGACCCGTGCCGTGATTGGCGGTACGCCTTATCCGCTCAGTTTGCTTGCCCAGCTGATTGCACGTATTCGTGCCGACGGCGATGCCAACGGGTTGCGTGTGGCTATGATTAAGGCTGTGTTGCAGCGGCGTTTCAGAAAAGGTTTTATTCACGAGGAGGTTGCAATGAGTTTAGATAGCGAAAGTCGCAATCAGGCTTATTTATTGGGGCGGCTGTTTGCCGTATTGGAACGCATTCAATATCAAGCGTTGGGCGAATTAAATGCAGGCATTTCCGACCGCTACTACGGTTCGGCTTCTGCCGTGCCGTTTTCCGTTTTTCCGCGCCTGTTGTCGGGTGTGAAACATCATTTATCGCGTTTGCGTAAAGATAAAGGCGGCATGGCGGTGAATTTGGACAAAGATTTGGGTGCAATTATCGAACTACTGCCCGAAACCTTTCCCCGTCATCTGAATATTGAAGAACAAGGGCGTTTTGCCATTGGTTATTACCACCAAAAGCAAAGCTATTTCGCCAAAAAAGAATCCGCAGAAACGTCTGCAAACTAAGGAGCTGAAAATGTCTATCCAAAACCGTTATGAATTTGTCTATTTCTTTGATGTAACCAATGGCAACCCCAACGGCGATCCCGATGCCGGTAATCTGCCGCGTTTGGATCCCGAATCCAGCAAGGGGCTGGTAACCGATGTCTGCCTGAAACGCAAGATTCGCAACTATATCGAACTGGCGAATCCCAACCAACCCGGCTATGAAATCTACGTCAAAGATAAAGGCGTATTAAACCTGCAAAACAAACGCGCTTATGAAGCACTAGGCATTGAATCCGAGGCGAAAAAATTGCCGAAAGATGAAGCCAAAGCGCACGACATCACCGCATGGATGTGCAAAAACTTCTTTGACATCCGCAGCTTCGGTGCGGTGATGACCACCGAAGTGAACAGCGGCCAGGTACGCGGACCGGTACAATTGGCATTCGCCCAATCCATCGACCCTATTATTCCGCTGGAAATTTCGATTACTCGCATGGCGGTAACCAATGAAAAAGATTTGGAAAAAGAACGCACTATGGGGCGTAAATACATCGTCCCCTACGCCCTTTACCGCGTACACGGCTTTATTTCCGCTCATCTTGCCGCCAAAACCGGCTTTGGCGATGACGACCTAAAACAACTGTGGGACGCATTGAAACTCATGTTTGAACACGACCGCTCTGCCGCACGCGGCGAAATGGCAGCACGCAAACTGATTGTGTTCAAACACGACAGCATGTTGGGCAGCGAACCTGCACACAAATTATTTGATGCAGTAAAAGTCGAACGCATCCATGGCACAAGCGGCACACCCGCCGCCGCATTCAGCGACTACAAAATCAGCGTGGATTCAGCAAGCTTAAATGGGATCAATGTAGAAGAATTGTTGTAATGGCAGTTGCCGATTTGTTTGATGCGGCGAATAATCGCTTGTTTTCCAATGTATCGCTTGGCAACGATCACCGTATTATTTCCCTTTCCGCTCTGCAACACTACGCTTTCTGCCCGCGTCAATGTGCGTTGATTCACAACGAACAGGCGTGGGCGGAGAACGTTTTGACTGCACAGGGGCGGGTGTTGCACGAGCGGGTGGATGCGGGCGAGCCGGAAACACGCAAGGGTGTGCGTTTTGAACGCAGCATGCATGTGTCGGCGGAAAAATTGGGGGTATCGGGCGTATTGGATATGGTGGAACATGATTTGGTTTCAGGTAGCCTGAAACCAGTGGAATACAAACGCGGCAAGCCCAAAACCGAGCCGTTTGACGAAATCCAGCTTTGCGCCCAAGCCTTGTGTCTGGAAGAAATGACCGGACAGGCGGTAACGGAGGGTGCCTTGTGGTACGGGCAAACCCGCCACCGTGTGCCGATCGTGTTTTCAGACGGCATCAGACAACAAACGCTGAACATTATCGCCGCTGTACGCGAACTGCTGCAAAACGGCACCACCCCGCCACCCGCCTACGGCAAACGCTGCAAAGCCTGTTCGCTGCTGGATTTGTGTCAGCCGAAGGTGTTGGAAAGGGATAGGTCAAAGCGGTATATTTTAGATTTATTTGGAGAATAATCTATGTCAAATTATGATGATAAAAAGCAGATTTATAATTTTAATAGTTACATTGAAGAATTAAAAAATATAGGTAATGAAATTTTAGCATTAAAAGATGAATTTCAAAATTTAACATTAGATATGTCTGATAATATCAATTATGTATCTAAAGTATTTTCAATGAGGCAATTTGAACAACTTCAAGCAATGTTTGATTTAAATGATAATGAAAGCATTATTCTCATTGCTCGTAGCATGTTTGAAGGCTCTGTTTATCTAAGTGCTTTTCTTAAAGACAAAAAATTAATCAATGATTGGAGAAATTATAGTTATGTGGTTGATAAAAAGAGATTCGATGAATTAAAAGAAAAGGAAGAAGAAATTCCTGAAGAAGTAAGAGAAAAATTAGAGAGTAAAGAGTGTAAAAAAATTATTGCAGGTTTTAATAATAAAAGAAGTTGGAAAAAAGACAAGAGTATTAAAGAGCTGGCAAAAATTGCAGAATTAACCCATTTTTATGAAATATATTATGATTTAATGTCTGATTATCATCATTTTGGGACAAAGTCTTTTGGAATTCGTTATAAATGTGGAGATCTTAATGTAATCAGATTGGATACAGCTGAAATTAAATTAGAAAGTTTAAATGCTTGGTGTCTAGCTATTTCATCAGTTTTACTGTCATTAAAAATATTAAGTATGGAAACTAGTTTATTTCCAAAAATTGAACTTCTTTATGAAGAAATAACAAACTTACCATTTGTAAAAATAACATCAATTAATTATAAAATTTAAATGTTGAGCTTATGAAAAAACTACAAAACACCCTCTACATCACCACACAGGGAACCTATCTGCATAAAGAACGTGAAACGCTGGTTGTGGAGCAGGAGCGTAAAAAAGTGGCGCAGTTGCCGGTGCATTCCATCGGGCATATTTTTTGTTTCGGTAATGTGCTGGTGTCGCCGTTTTTAATGGGGTTTTGCGGCGAGAATAATGTCAATCTGGCGTTTTTTACCGAGAACGGGCGTTATTTGGGACGGTTGCAGGGGCGGCAGAGCGGGAATATTTTGCTGCGGCGGGCGCAGTATCGGCTGTCGGAAACGAATCCCGTGCCGATTGCGTGGCATATTATTGCGGCGAAGATTCAGGCGAGTAAGCGGGTGTTGCAGCGGTATTTGCGCAATTACGGCGAGAATTCGGCGGTGCAGGCGGCGGTTGTCGGTTTGAACAGCGGTTTGCAGCAGTTGAAACACGCACAGGATTTGGAGCGGGTACGCGGGATTGAGGGCGAGGCGGCAGCACGTTATTTCAGTGTGTTTCAATATCTGATTGCGGAGAAAAGCGGTTTTGCCTTTGACGGACGCAACCGCCGTCCCCCGCGTGACGGGGTGAATGCACTGCTTTCTTTTTTATACAGTATTTTGGGCAGGGACATCAGTGGCGCGCTGCAAGGCGTGGGCTTGGATCCGCAGGCGGGTTTTCTGCATGCCGACCGCCCGGGACGCGACAGTCTGGCACAGGATATTTTGGAGGAGTTCCGTGCGTGGTGGGCGGACAGGCTGGCGTTGAGCCTGATTAACCGCGGGCAGATTAAGCCGCAGGATTTTGTCAGCGAGAGCAGCGGTGCGGTAACGCTGAAAGCCGAGGCGCGCAAGCTGTTGTTTCAAAGTCTGCAAGCGAAAAAGCAGGAGAAGATTGTGCATCCGTTTTTGCAGGAAGAGGTGGAAATCGGGCTGCTGCCGTATATTCAGGCGATGCTGCTTGCCCGCCATTTGCGCGGCGATTTGGCGGAATATCCGCCGTTTTTGATGCGTTAAGTGCTGCAAAGTGCGGTCGGAATTTTGCGTGTTTTGGGAGAGGGCGATTTATGCTGATGTTGATTACTTATGATGTGTCTTTTGAAACGGCGGGCGGGGAGCGCCGCTTGCGCC
Source organism: Lonepinella sp. MS14435 (assembly GCF_042485795.1). GTDB lineage: Bacteria > Pseudomonadota > Gammaproteobacteria > Enterobacterales > Pasteurellaceae > Lonepinella. Next base: position 2,102,962 of record NZ_CP169368.1, on the reverse strand, counting down.
GTATTGCCAAACATTGCTTGGATTACGGCGTGCGGGCACAATATTCGGTGTTTGAATGCGATGTTACGCCTGATCAGTGGGTGGTATTAAAAGCGAAACTGCTGGATACGTATGACCCCGAATGCGACAGTCTGCGGTTCTACCATCTCGGCAGCAAATGGCGGCACAAGGTGGAACATCACGGTGCCAAAGCGGCGGCGGATGTTTTTAAGGATACGCTGATTGTGTGATCGCTAACCCATGGTTCTCATCAAAACGGTGGGAGGTTGGCGATTTGGTTTGTTCTTTAAAAATCAGGAAATTAGATAGTATGATGTAGTGAAAAAGTTATGTTATACTTATTTTACACTCTCATCGGGAACGATTAGCGAATTAGGGCTGTGAAAGCCTTATGTTGCAAGGGTTCCCAAAGAGGGTGCAGCCGCCCACGGGTGGCTGTGTGTTGAAACAAGATAGAGCGGTAGATCCTGTATGGACTTACACGCAGCCGCCCACGGGCGGCTGTGTGTTGAAACCGAATTGACACAGATAAGAAAGATTTTGTTGCGAGCAGCCGCCCACGGGCGGCTGTGTGTTGAAACGAATGATAGATCTTTTAAGTCTGTTGCTTCTTGTTGCAGCCGCCCACGGGCGGCTGTGTGTTGAAACTCTATCACTCGCCAAACCATTATCAATGACGATAGCAGCCGCCCACGGGCGGCTGTGTGTTGAAACCGTTTATAGGTTAGGGGGCGTTATGTCAATTACAGGCAGCCGCCCACGGGCGGCTGTGTGTTGAAACTTCGTCTGGCGGTAATTCTAGCGGGAGTTCTGATGCAGCCGCCCACGGGCGGCTGTGTGTTGAAACGAGACGAAAACGGCAAGGCAATTTTAGATGACGGCAGCCGCCCACGGGCGGCTGTGTGTTGAAACGATTTTTACGCTGTGGAACTCAACCCAATCACCTAGCAGCCGCCCACGGGCGGCTGTGTGTTGAAACAACATCAATCACGTTAGGTTTAGGCGTAACGTTAAGCAGCCGCCCACGGGCGGCTGTGTGTTGAAACTGTGCGTTCTGGTGATGTGATTATTCTGGCAGGTGCAGCCGCCCACGGGCGGCTGTGTGTTGAAACCATCTAGCAGTAGAATACGATGCTGATCTAAGTCAGCAGCCGCCTACGGGCGGCTGTGTGTTGAAACGTTGCCGTCATTTTAATCGTGATACCAAATAAAGCAGCCGCCCACGGGTGGCTGTATATTAAACCTTACACAGTGATTGATTCAATGGTTGTTTTAGCAACTGCTTACAGTTGGATATTTGTATTAATAAAATTATCTAGCAATCTTATCCACCCAATCAAATAATTCATCTAGATCATAATCACCAGCGTGTCCTACCCCCCAAGGTAAAGCATAATCCACATTCTTACCTGACATTTTGAGTTTCACGGCTAACATTGCTGAAATAGCGTGAGAAGTGTCGTAATCTTCTGATCCTACACGAATACGCCAGTGTTGAGCTGCTTTATCGTTATCCGTATAATTCATGGCATTGAGTAATTTGATGTTTTCATCTTTAGCCATGCCGCCTTTTATGGTACTATTTTTTAGGCTATAGGGGGTGAAATGTAAGGTTTGTACTGTTTCTGTACCAAATTCATCATTTTCGCCTGAGCTTAAATCTAAGGCATCGAAAGCTGGTGGTGATTTCATGCGAGCTTTGTTGGTGACAAATTCCGTTAAATTCACCGCACTTACGATGCCATTTGCGTAGCTTAATCCTTTATATTTTTCTACAAAGGCTTTTTTCTCATCGGTATTCAAACCACTTAATGTTTGGTTAGCCGATAGTACTAACGCATTTTCCACGTAAGTACGGAAAGAACCGTTTCCGTCTTTATCTAAGGTTAAAGCATTGCTTTTTTCATCTTTTAACTGCAAACTATTCAAATAATCAGGGAATTGGGCTTTTAAATCATTGGAAATTTTAATTTCATCTGCACTAAGTTCCCCCTCAATCGTGGCTTGTTTCATTGAACGGTCGTTAAAGGTTTTTGCGTCAAGTTTGCTCATATCCATACGACTATAATGATGTAAACCATTAAATTCCCATTCGTAAGCCGTATCTGCATTTTCTAAATTGGTAATTGGGCAGTAAGCGGATACAGCAAAAATGGCATCACTGGCGTTAACTGCTCCCATTTCTTTTAATAATTTTGCGTAATCTGCACTGTCGCCACTAGCCCCGAGTAACGCCGACATTGCTCCACCTGCACTGGTGCCGTTAGAAATAATTTTATTGGCATCACCGACCATTTTGTCATCATTAGCATGTAAATAACGTACTGCGGCTTTTAAATCTAAGATAACGGCAGGTGCTTTACCTGTATAGGTGTTTCCCTGTTTTAATGTGCGTCCTCTAGCTCCCACGCTGGCGACCACATAACCACGTTCAAGTGCGGTGAGAATTGTACTAGTTTTTCCACCCATACCTGACTGACTTGCGGCAGCTGCGGTAGCTGGCATATAGCCACCGATCGCATTAGGTAAGAAAATTGGAGCAGTTTTTGCGTTGTAACCGTTGATTTCACCGTTCTGGTAATATTCTTCAGGTACGTAGAAATTTAAGGTTTGATATTCTGGTTCAACTGGGTTAGCTACATAAACGATTTTTTCATAGGCACGATAAGTAATTTTTTTACCATTTATTTCGGTGGTTACTGTGGTGTAATTTTTGTCATTAAAATCAAGACTATAACCATTCTCAGTTTTGTTTGCATAAGGCAAATCTGCTAAAGGATTTTTGTTCATTGCTGGTGCTGCCAATACTTGAGAGGCTAAACCAGTAGCTAAAAGTGCGGTGCTAATTTTTGATAATTTCATTTTTTTCTCCAACTAAAAATGTAACGGAACGAGTCGATTATCATTATTTTGTGTTATGGTACAAGTACCGTTTTGGTATGTTGCTTATACCATATTCTTAAGATGCTATTTTGACTTTGTTCGGTAACATAAGTTCTTATGCTTTTCGCCATGTCGTACCAGCAACACCATCTTCCAGAATAATTCCCATTGCGGTTAATTGATTTCTTGCGTTATCTGCGGTTGCCCAATCTTTTGCTGCTCGAGCATCATTGCGTTGTTTGATTAAGGCTTCAATTTTTACTACATCATCATTTGCATTATTACCTTGCAAAAAGATTTCAGGATCCTGTTGTAATAAACCTAATACATCAGCCAGTTGTTTTAGTCGAGTGGCAAGTTGGTTGGCTTTTTCCCGATCTTCTGCTTTTAATTTATTGATTTCACGGGCTAATTCGAATAATACCGCTAATGCACCAGGGGTATTAAAATCATCATTCATAGCTTCTTTGAATGTGGTAACATATTGATCTTCTGCATCAATCTCAACATTCACATCACAACCACGTAATGCTGTGTAAAGACGTTCTAACGCTTTACGAGCTAAACCAATGTTTTCTTCGCTATAGTCTAATAGGCTGCGATATTGTGCAGTCAGAAAGAAATAACGCACGCTTTCGCTGTCGTATTTACTTAAAATATCCCGAATGGTAAAGAAATTATTGAGAGATTTTGACATTTTTTCTTCGTTAATCGTCAACATACCTGTGTGCAACCAATAATTTACGTAATCGCCATCGTGAGCGCAGCAGGATTGAGCGATTTCATTTTCGTGATGTGGAAACATTAAATCTGATCCACCACCATGAATATCAAAATGATTGCCGAGTTCTTTACTGTTCATGGCGGAACATTCAATATGCCAACCAGGGCGACCTTTACCCCAAGGGCTATCCCAACTTGGTTCGTTCGGTTTAGACATTTTCCACAATACAAAATCCATTGGATTACGTTTCACCGATTTAATTTCAACCCTTGCTCCTGCCTGTAATTGTTCTAAATTTTGACGAGATAAACGACCATAGTTTTGGTAGCTTCCTACATCAAACATGACATCACCGTCTTCGGCAATATAGGCATGTTTACGATCAAGCAGGCTTTGTACCATGGCAATAATTTCGTTGATATGTTGGGTCGCTCGTGGCTCGACATCTGGGCGTAAAATAGCCAACGCATCAAAATCTTGGTGCATTTCGTTAATCATACGATCGACTAATTCATCGCATGTTTCGTGATTTTCTAACGCACGTTTAATGATCTTATCATCTACATCGGTGATATTACGTACATAACGCACGTTATAACCAAGGTAACGCAAATAACGCACAATAACATCAAAAGACACAAAAGTGCGACCATGTCCAAAATGACATAAATCGTAAACCGTTACGCCACAGACATACATACCGATTTGATTCGGATTAATAGGTTGAAAAACGTTTTTTTCTCGAGTTAGGGTATTGAAAATTTTTAACATAACAAATTCCAAAGGTAGAGTGCGAGCTAACGCATCATAAAATATCTTTTAGAAAATGGTGCATTGATACACACCTTGTATAAACTTAACCATAGCATTAACCTCGCTTTTATGGAATAATGCCAAGCTATAATCTTAGCTATTTTTATAAGGAAAACACAATGATTACATTACACACCAATTTGGGCGACATCAAAATTGCATTAGATTTTGATAAAGCACCAATCACCGCAAAAAATTTTGAAGATTATTGTAAATCAGGTTTCTATAATAACACAATTTTCCATCGTGTTATTGATGGATTTATGATTCAAGGCGGTGGTATGGAAAGTGGTTTACGTGAAAAAGCCACCAATGCACCAATCAAAAACGAAGCAAATAATGGTTTAAGCAATAAACGAGGCACTATTGCCATGGCTCGTACCAGCGATCCACATTCTGCTACTGCACAATTTTTTATTAATGTAGCAGATAATACTTTCTTGGATTATCGTTCGAAACAGATGTTTGAGAAAGAAGTGGTGCAAGAATGGGGTTATACGGTGTTTGGCGAAGTGGTTGATGGCATGGACGTAGTGGATAAAATCAAAGGCGTTAAAACAGGCAACGCTGGTTTTCACCAAGATGTACCGAAAGAAGATGTAGTGATTATTTCGGTGACGGTTTCCGCCTAGCACTGACGTACTAGGTTAAGCATGGTAATGATGCTCCGCATCTTATGTGGATTATCGCCCCAGAGGGGCATGATTTGTATAACCCCGTACGTAAGTGCGGGGGTAGGCAAAATAGATAAAATATGTTTTTTGACACCCACACCCATCTTGATTATTTACAACAAACTACAGGCGAAACGCTGGAAAATTTAGTGCAGAACGCCAAACAGGCGGACGTGCAAAAAATCCTGATTGTGGCAGTATCACAGCAGAATTTTAAAATTATCGAAAAAATCACCGCACTTTATCCCAATCAGTTTTATTATGGGTTAGGATTACACCCCCTCTATATTCAGCAACATACCGAATCAGATTTAGAACTGTTAAATCAACGTCTTGCTAATCGTCCACGCCATTTTACTGCGGTAGCAGAAATCGGTTTAGAGCGAGCTATTCCTGAATTATTAGAAGATTCATTGTGGCGAAAACAATGTGATTTTTTGGAGGCACAACTGCAATTTGCCAAACAATATGCTTTACCCGTGAATTTACATAGTCGCCAATCCCACGATCAACTCTTTTCTTTTTTAAAACGTATTCAGTTGTCAAAGTGCGGTGTAATTCATGGTTTTTCTGGCAGTTATGAGCAAGCAAAACGTTTTGTGGATCTTGGTTATAAAATTGGCGTAGGTGGAACGATTACTTATAATCGAGCCAATAAAACACGTCAAACTATTGCTAAATTGCCATTAGATTGCCTATTATTAGAAACCGATAGCCCTGATATGCCGATTTATGGTTATCAAGGACAACCGAATCGACCTGAGCGAATCGTGCAAGTATTTGAGCATTTATGTAATTTGAGAAAAGAAAGTGCCGATATTATTCAGCACAGGATTTGGGATAATTCAGTAGCGTTATTTGCGAATATCTGAAATAGAAAAAGTCAGGAGATTTCCTGACTTTTTTATTCGTATTTCTTTGTTATTTATTTAGCAGGTTTAGCATGTTCTTGTGCTGGTTTTGGAGCAAGAATCTGATAAAGTTTTTCACGAACTTGTTGTAATTCTTGAGCTGATGCTGCTAATTTTTGATATGTTGCATTTAATTGTTGTTTTTCTTCTTCAGTTGGTTGTTTACCTTGTACTAAATAACCAAAAGATTCATTCACAAAAATGACGGATAAGGCTAAATTTTCTTTTGCTTTATCTTTTAATAAATTCACGTTGGTATCTTTAAGACCAAGGTTATCAGCGTCAGCTAAAACTTCGTTTGCTTTGTCTGTAAGTTGTTTCAAAGCATTTTTAATTTTTGTTGGATCTTTACTTTCAGACGCTTTTTTTAGCACTTCTTGTGGGTCTTTTAATATTGCAATTTGTTTTGCATCCCAGTCTAAGAATTTTCTTACATCATCAATATTTTGTTCATTAACATTCAATGTTACTTGATGACTTTGAGGATTTTGGGTTGTTTGTTGTGCATTTTCAGCTGGTTTATCACAAGCGGTTAAGAATAAAGCAAATAATGATACTGCAGTGATTTTAGTAAATTTATTCATTAAAAATAGTCCTATGGAAAGTAAAAATAACCTTAATAACGAGGCTGTATGTTAATATAGATGCGGTATTGTATTCTTAATAAGGCACTTATTTCAAGTATTGGTTCAATCGTTTTATCTAACTGGCTATTTTTTGAACGACTGATTTGCATAAATTTATGCGTAATTTTTCTACATCTTGACAAGTTTTGATTAATTCAAAAACATCTGAAGCCTGTGGATATTCTTTTTTTAGATATTGTAACCATTGTTTAATGCGAGCGACATGATAGAACCCAGTATCATGGCGATTTTCCATTTGAGCATATTTTTGCAGGATTGGCATAATTTCTGTCCAACTTAACTTGGCATGATTATGTTTTAATACCAAACTCAAATTCGGAATATTCAACGCCCCTCGCCCGATCATCAAGTCTTGGCAACCTGTTATCTGCAAACAATTCTGTCCGTCTTGATAATGCCAGATTTCACCATTGGCAATCACTGGAATCGTGAGTTTTGCACGAATTTCCCCGATTTTCTGCCAGTTAATTCGATCGGCTCGATAGCCATCGGCTTTGGTTCGACCGTGAATGGTGATCTCGTTTGCTCCACCTTGTTGAACGGCATCAGCAATTTCAAAGGCTTGTGAAATATCGTCCCAACCTAACCGCACTTTGACGCTAACAGGCAAATGTTTTGGTACTGCCTGACGTAATGCTTGTGTAGCCTGATAAATTAATTCAGGGCTTTTCAGTAAACTGGCACCACCTTGGCTACCATTCACGGTTTTTGAGGGACAACCACAATTTAAATCCACACCATACGAACCTAATGCAATGGCACGCTCTGCATTTTCTGCTAACCATTGAGGAAATTGCCCTAGTAATTGCACACGTACAAGTGTGCCTGATGGTGTTCTTCCATTATTTTGTAGTTCAGGTGCAAGGCGATAGAAAACTTTGTTTGGTAGAAGTTGATCAACTACACGTACAAATTCAGATATACATAAATCGTAGTCGTTAATGTCAGTAAGAAGTTGGCGGACTAAAGGATCAAGTACGCCCTGCATAGGTGCTAGAATAACTCGCAACTATTTCCAACCCTTGGATTTACAAATTAAATCATAAGCAGCCTGAATTTGTTGAGCTTTTTCTTTTGCCATTTCGAGCATTTCTTTTGGCAAGCCTTTAGACACTAATTTATCAGGGTGATTTTCATTCATTAAACGGCGATAGGCACGTTTAACGGTTTGTTGATCATCAGTGGTATTCACGCCTAATACTTTATAGGCATCATCTACAGTGGGACCATTTGATTGATGACCATAATTACCACCATGATAGCTACCTTGTTGATAATCATTTTGATAGCGTTGTTGATATTGCTGATAGGCTTGCTGATAGAAACCACCGCTAGAGAATTGACGGCGAGCCATTTCCATCATAATCATTTGTTCAAATTGTAAGGAGGACAAACCTAATTCTTCTGCTACGATACGTAACACTTCTTTTTCATTTTGGTGTAATGTGTCATCAGCAAAAGCGGTTTGTACTTGCACGCTCAGAAACATTCGCAATAAATCAGCACGTTGTCCGCAACCTAAACGAAATTCACGGATCACTTGACGTAATGGGAAATCTGCTTCTTTACCTCGATTAAAGGCTTGTTGGGCTAAACGGCGATTGGTTTCATCAAGCTGTAATTGTGCCATTAGGTTTGTGGCAAGTTGAATATCTTCTTGGGTAACTTGTCCTTTTGATTTAGATAAATGTCCCATTACCGCAAACGTAGTTTGCATAAATAGGGCTTGCCGAGTAAGTTTTTTACCAAAAAATGATGAACTCACTGAACCTAATTCATATAGTTTTTTGTCCATCCAGTGACCAATCATTGCACCTGCAATGCCACCGAACAACCCTGCAAGTCTGTAGCCAATAAAAAAGCCTAAAATTTTACCGATAAAATTCATTGTGATATTAATTCCTTAAATTGTAATATTAATTCCTTAAACAATACTTAAAATTGCGGTGATTTTGTTCATTAGATTGTGATTTTTGGCAAAAATTCAACCGCACTTTTTAATTTTTTATTCAAACCAAATCAAACTCGCCATTCGCCCTGTTTTACCTTCACGACGATAAGAGAAAAAATCTTGTGTTTCATGGTAAGTGCAATGTTCACCGCCGTTTATATTTACAATACCGAGCTTATTTAAACGTTGTGTTGCCAGTTGGTAAAGATCACCAAAATATTTGCTTGGATTGGCAGGATCTGGGGCAAATGCGGAAATGGCTTGCGGATCTTGTGCCACAAATTGATCAACCACTTCTTGTCCAACTTGAAATGCTTTTGCTCCAATAGCTGGGGCGAACCATACCATAATGTCTTGTGGATCTGATTTAAAACATTGTACCGTTTGTTCTATAATGCCATCACACAAACCTCGCCAACCAGCATGAGCAGCGGCGACTTCTGTGCCTTGCTGGTTGGTAAATAATAGGGGTAAACAATCCGCTGTCATGACTAAACAAACGTGATTTTTCTGATTTGTATAAACCGCATCTGCATTAATATCTACACCATGATAAGGCAAACGAATTACCTTTGTGCTGTGAGTTTGATTTAAAAATAACGGAAATTGTGGCAAACCTAGTTGTTCAGTTAATAAAGTGCGGTTATTTTTCACCGCAGTTTTATCATCTCCCACATGATCGCCTAAGTTAAAACTATCATAAGGTGCCATACTAAAACCCCCCTGACGAGTTGTGCTAAACCCTCGCACATTATTTGGAGCTTGCCATGTAGGGGAAAGTGCGGTGATTTTTTTAGTATTTTTTTCACTCATATTAGCCATTCCATTTTAATAATCTAATTCGTCTTTATGGAGTTGATAATCCGCTTTTAAGGCATTAATTAAGTATACAAAATCCTCTGGTAACGGTGCGTGCCATTCCATTATTTCTCGGCTAATCGGGTGTTCTAAACGCAACATTACTGCATGCAAGGCTTGACGTTGGAAATTACGTAGCACGGCACTAAATTCAGGCGTAGCATTTTTCGGTGGACGCGGTCGTCCGCCATAGGTTTGATCGCCTAACAATGGGTGAGCAATATATGCCATGTGTACACGAATTTGGTGGGTTCTGCCTGTTTCTAAACGTAAACGCAAGCGAGTGTAATTACGAAAATGTTCCATAATACGATAATGTGTAACGGCGGGTTTTCCTAGCGGATGCACCGCCATTAGGGTGCGTTTAGTCGGGTGGCGAGCCATCGGTTGATCGACTTTTCCCCCTTTGGTCATCACGCCGAATGCTATGGCTTCATATTCACGAGTAATTTTACGTTTTTGTAAATCACGTACTAGTTGAGTTTGGGCTGGAATAGTTTTAGCGACTACCATTAAACCTGTAGTGTCTTTATCTAAACGATGCACAATGCCTGCACGTGGTACTTCGGTAATTTGCGGATAATGATAGAGTAGAGCATTTAACACTGTACCGCTAGGATTACCAGCCCCAGGGTGTACAACAAAATCTTGAGGTTTATTAATCACTAAAATATCATCATCTTCATATACAATATTTAACGGCAGATTTTCTGGTAAATAATGGGTTTCATCTTCTACTTCTACGTTAATTTCGATTTGTTCACCACCTAGCATTTTACTCCTAGGTATATTCACAATCTGACCATTCACTAACACACAATCGCTTTCAATCCATATTTTTAAACGTGAGCGTGAATAATCGGGGAACAATTCCGCTAAGGTTTGGTCTAAACGTTGTCCCATTTGCTCAGGCTGAATTTCAGCTGATAGAGTAATCTGTTTGGTATTTTGTATCATAAAAAATAAAATTCCGTGAATTATTTTGTAATGTCAGATAGAATATGACGGATATGACAGATATTGTACATTAAGATGACATTTTTACATAGAAAAGGATTATTAGGCTATGCGTAAATTAAAATCGCTAACACTGATTGCGTTAACTGCTTTGGCAATTTCTGCTTGTTCTAGCAATAAAACCGTTGAACAAGCATCTGAGCAAGAATTGTTTAATATGGCTCAGACTTATACTCAAGATGGAAGTTATAGTGATGCAATGCGTTATTTTGATGCGTTAGATACTCGTTTCCCCGGCAGTAGCTATAGCGAACAGGCTAAATTAAATATTATTTATGCAGCTTATAAAACTCAAGATTATACTAAAGCACTCACTACGGCGGATAGTTTCTTACGTACTTTCCCAAATAGTCAGCATACTGATTATGTGTTGTATATGGCAGCGTTAACCAATACGTCAATGGGTGATAATTTTATGCAAGATTTCTTTGGGATTGATCGTTCAACCCGAGAAAGTACATCAATGAAAACAGCATTTAGCAATTTTCAAACTTTGGTAACGCACTTTCCGAATAGCCAATATACGCCAGATGCTTTAGCTCGTATGGCTTATATTAAGGACCATTTAGCTCGTCATGAATTAGAGATTGCTAAGTTTTACGCAGAACGTAAGGCGTGGGTGGCTGTGGCAAATCGGATAACAGGAATGTTGAGAACTTATCCTGATACTCAAGCCACTTTGAATGCCTTACCATTGATGCAAAAGGCTTATCACGAATTAGGCTTAACCCAGTTGGAACAGCAAGCGGCTGCATTGGTTAAGGCTAACGAAGGTAAACAAATACAAGCAGCTAAAAAACCAGATGAACCATTTTTAAGTTTGCCATCGTGGTTGAAGTTTGGTAGTGATAAAACTGAGTAATTTAGTATCTAAGATAAATAAAAGGACGCTTCAAGCGTCCTTTTAAAGTTTAATGTTCTGATATGTTAAGAACGTTTCATTATTTCAAAAAATTCTTCGTTGGTTTTAGCTACCATTAATTTATCAATGAGGAATTCCATAGCGTCCACTTCCCCCATTGGGTTAAGAATTTTACGTAAAATCCACATTTTTTGTAGCTCATCTGGTGTGGTGAGCAAGTCTTCTTTACGTGTACCTGAACGGTTGAAATCAATCGCTGGGAATACTCGTCTTTCAGCAATTTTACGCGAAAGATGTAGTTCCATATTCCCTGTTCCTTTAAATTCTTCGAAGATCACTTCGTCCATTTTAGAGCCAGTATCTACTAATGCAGTGGCAATAATCGTTAAGCTACCGCCTTCTTCTACGTTACGAGCCGCCCCAAAGAAACGTTTTGGACGGTGTAGGGCATTGGCATCTACACCACCAGATAAAATTTTACCAGAGGCTGGCGTAACGGTATTATAAGCACGAGCTAAACGAGTGATACTATCTAATAAAATGACCACATCTTTTTTGTGTTCCACGGAACGTTTGGCTTTCTCAATAACCATTTCAGCCACCTGAACATGGCGTGTTGCAGGTTCATCAAAGGTCGATGCAATCACTTCACCACGTACCGTACGTTGCATTTCGGTCACTTCTTCTGGACGTTCGTCAATCAGCAATACGATCAATTCACATTCTGGGTAATTATGGGTGATACTTTGAGCGATATTTTGTAATAGAACAGTTTTACCTGCTTTTGGTGGAGCCACAATCAGACCACGTTGTCCTTTACCGATTGGGGAAGCTAAATCTAAAATTCGAGCGGTTAGGTCTTCGGTTGAACCGTTACCACGTTCCATTCGTAAACGTGAGTTGGCATGTAATGGGGTTAAGTTTTCAAACAGGATTTTACTACGGGAAACTTCAGGCTTGTCATCATTGACTTGGTCAACTTTAAGTAGGGCAAAATAACGTTCACCTTCTTTCGGTGGGCGAATTTTTCCTTCTACTTTATCCCCCGTTTGTAAGTTAAACCGACGAATTTGGCTTGGAGAAACGTATATATCGTCAGGACCAGCTAAGTAAGAACTGTCAGCGGAACGTAGGAAACCAAAGCCGTCAGGTAAAATTTCTAAAATACCGCCACCGAAAATATCTTCACCACTTTTAGCGTGTTGTTTAAGGATAGCGAAAACGATGTCTTGTTTGCGTAAACGAGCTAAATTTTCTAAGCCCATTTGACCTTCACCCAGTTCAACTAAGGTTGATACTGGCGTATTTTTAAGTTCTGTTAAGTGCATAATTTTAATTATAGATTTGAGTAAATGAATAGTTATGAGTTGACAATGTTGCCATTAGGTGGCGTTAAAGTATCATTAATTTATTGTATTGTCTAGTATTCAATGAGAAAAGCATTAAAGAATGTAAGAGAATTAGTAATCAGACGATAAAGTGCGGTGGTTTTTTGGGAATTTTTGCATATTGTGCTATGCTAACAAGAATTTTTACTAGAATGACATCCATTATGACAACAAACCATTTATCTCAGCAACGTTTTGCTGATCTTCCATTGAATCCACAAGTATTGCAAGCGTTACAAAGTAAAGGATTTGAATATTGCACACCGATTCAGGCGTTATCTTTGCCAATTACTTTGCAAGGTAAAGATGTGGCAGGGCAAGCCCAAACAGGGACAGGTAAAACCATGGCATTTTTAACTGCCACCTTTCACCATTTATTAGAAAAGCCAATCACATCTAGCTCAAATCAACCTAGAGCTTTAATTCTTGCTCCAACACGTGAATTAGCCGTACAGATTGCCCATGATGCAGAATTGTTGCAAAAAACGACAGGATTAAAGACTGCACTTGCTTATGGTGGTGACGGTTATGATAAACAATTAAAAGCCATTGAACAGGGCGTGGATATTTTAATTGGTACGACTGGGCGAGTGATTGATTATGTTAAACAAGGCATTATTAGCTTAAATGCCATTCAAGTGGTGGTGTTAGATGAAGCGGATCGCATGTTCGATCTGGGTTTTATTAAAGATATTCGTTATTTGTTGCGTAAGTGTCCAAGTTCACAGCAACGTTTAACCATGTTGTTTTCTGCGACCTTATCTTATAAAGTGCGTGAGTTAGCCTTTGAAGATATGAATGATCCGGAATACGTGGAAATTGAGCCATTACAAAAAACAGGTCATCGTATTAAGGAAGAATTATTTTATCCGTCTAATCAGGATAAAATGGCATTATTATTAACCTTATTAGAAGAAGAATGGCCTGAGCGTTGCATTATTTTCGCCAATACCAAACACAAATGTGAAGATATTTGGGGGTATTTAGTGGCAGATGGTCATCGTGTGGCATTATTGACTGGTGATGTAGCTCAGAAAAAGCGTTTAAGTTTGTTAAAACAATTTACTGATGGGGAGCTGGATATTTTAGTAGCGACAGATGTGGCAGCCCGTGGTTTACATATTGCGGATGTTACCCATGTATTTAACTATGATTTACCAGATGATTGCGAAGACTATGTGCATCGTATCGGACGTACTGGGCGAGCGGGAGAGAGTGGCGTTTCGATTAGTTTTGCTTGTGAGCAATATGCCATGAATTTACCTGCTATTGAAGAATATATTGGGCATAGTATTCCTGTCAGCCAATATGATCCAACTTCATTAATTCAAGATTTACCACGACCAGTACGAGTGAAACGGAATAGTCCGCCGAATAATCGTAGTCGTAGTAAACCAAAAAATAAGTTGGGTAAGCGTTAGTCATTTAACAATGAACGTTAGGCAAGAATATCAAAAGTAGTCTTATGATAAAGATTGCTAAAATCTAACATGAAGATAATTAAACTTTTTATTTCTATTTAAATGAATTATTTTCTTCATTTAAAAATATGCCCATTCCAGCTTTAATATTTTTCACTAAAATGACAGGATCTAACTGTTTATTTGTGGTTAATAGGTATTCCAAAATAGTGGTACCTAAATTGGAGAAAATAGCGGCTTGAAGTTGGATATCAATTTCTTTGTCGCTGTGATTTTGTTTTGACGCAACTTCAATAAATTTATCTTTAAAGCGGTTTTGGATATCCTGTTTTAAATTAAAATGACGAGTGTTAATTTTTAGCATGGTGGCTATGGTTGCTTGATTTTTCTCATAAATTGGGGACACTAGTCGAGCAAATTCATCAAGTGGGTGGTTAAAACGTTGTTGCAAGAGTGGTAACACAACGTCTTGCTTAAATTTCTCGGCAATCTGTACGGCTAGGGCTTCTTTATTTAGATAGTGTTTGTAGAATGTGGTACGATTGATATTAGCTCTATCAATAATTTCTTGTACGGTGAAATCTTCATATTCCTTTTCCGACAACAATTCTAAAAAAGTGCGGTGTAAAAGTTCTCTTGTTCTTGTGATGCGGCGATCTTCTTTTTTTTCAATCATTAAAATATCCCTAAATTTGCTTTACTGTTTATAGCAAAATACCCTATAAAATAATCAACTATTTTAATTGTTTTGTTGTTTTAATCAACTTATTTCGTTTTTTTGTATTATTAACCAACTTTTTATCGTTTATTATCGGTTGCATATTCATTGTATTGAAATTAATATGCAATAGTCTGTTTTTTAAACATTTTAAAAGGAAACAAAATGAAAAAATTTCTTGTACTCGTGATTATTGCTGCTATTGCAGGTGGAGCTTACTATTATACTCAACAAGGTAAAAGCACCAGCCTTAACGGAATAGCTTCAGTGAACGGACGTTTGGAGTTGGAACGTCTTGATGTGGCAACGCTTTATTCAGGACGTGTGGAAGAGGTGTTTGTCAAAGAAGGCGATAATGTGACTAAAGATCAAGAATTGGTTCGTCTTTCATCAACCACTTCTCAAAGCAAAGTAGATGCGGCACAGGCTCAAATTGCTTATCAAGAACAACAAGTCGCATTGGCTCAAATTGATTTAGACAATGCTTTAAAACTTCGTCGTGGCAATTTAGTAGCTCAAACCGAAGTGGATAATAAACAAGCAAAATTGAATGCAGCATTAGCAGCAGTTGAGCAAGCGAAAGCTCAAGAACGTGAAGTGGCTGCACAAAATGTAGATATGATGGTTAAATCACCGATCAACGGTCGTGTAGAATACAAAATCGCAGAACCAGGTAATGTGCTAGGTGTTGGTGGTAAGGTAATGAGCATATTAGATCTTTCAGATGTATATATGAACGTGTTCCTACCTTCTTATCAATCAAACCTTGTCAGAATCGGTGATGAAGCTCGGATTAAAATTGACGGTACGGATTATATATTCCCTGCAACGATTACCTATGTAGCGGCAGATGCACAATTTACACCGAAATCGGTAGAAACCGAAGAAGAACGTTCTAAATTAGTATTTAAAGTAAAACTACAGGTTCCTGTGGATGTAGCAGCTAAATATGCAAGCCTGCTGAAAGGCGGTATGACAGCTATGGGTTATGTGAAATATGATGCTCAATCTAGCTGGGCAGATAGCCTATCAGTTAAATTACCTGAATAATAAAGGTGCATAACGATGACGGAACTCGCAGTTAAAGTAAGCGACCTGTATCACCAATACGGCAAAGCCAAATCGCCGACTCTGGCGGTAAACGGTGTAAACCTTGAAATTCCGAGGGGTAGAACCGTGGGGCTGATTGGTCCTGATGGTGTAGGGAAATCCACCATGCTGTCGGTGATTGCAGGAGCGAAAATCCTGCAAAAAGGCGAAGTGTTGGTATTCGGCAAAAATATTGCGGATAAAAAAAGCCGTGAAGAACTTACGCACAAAATCGCTTTTATGCCACAAGGGTTGGGTAAAAACCTTTATCTTACTCTTTCTATTTATGACAACGTGGAATTCCACGCCAAAATGTTCGGCTTAACCGCTAAAGAACGGAAAGCTCGCATTGCTCGTTTACTAAAAGCAACGGGACTTTCGCCGTTTGCGGATCGCCCAGCGGGTAAACTGTCGGGCGGTATGAAACAAAAGCTCAGTCTTTGCTGTGCTTTGGTACATGATCCTGATTTATTGATTTTGGACGAGCCTACCACAGGGGTGGATCCGCTTTCCCGCCGTCAATTCTGGCAGTTAGTGAACAATCTGCGTCAAGAAAATCCAGGAATGACGGTAATCGTAGCAACCGCTTATATTGATGAAGCGGAGAACTTTGAGTATGTATTGGCAATGGATGATGGCAAAATTATTGCTGATTGTCCGACCAAACAACTGATTGCCGATACCAATAGCGAAAATCTTGAACAAGCCTATATTCGCACCTTGCCCGAGGAAAAACGGGGGGCGGTGGACGGTCTGTCTATTCCGCCGTTGCAGACTTTCCCGAATGAAGCCCCAGCGATTGAGGCTCATAACTTAACCAAAAAATTTGGTAATTTTACCTCGGTAAATGATGTTAGTTTTACCATTCCAAAAGGTGAAATATTTGGTTTCTTAGGCTCGAACGGTTGTGGTAAATCTACCACCATGAAAATGTTGACAGGGCTGCTTGAACCGACTTCGGGAACAGCGACTTTGCTTGGTCAGTCCATTGATGCGAACGATATTAACACACGTAAGAAAGTGGGTTATATGACCCAGTCATTTTCCATGTATGAAGAACTGACCGTACGTGAAAACTTAGATTTACATGCGAAGCTGTTCCAAATTCCAAAAGCTCAATGGAAAGAATACACCGATAATGCGATGAAGCAGTTCGATTTATATGATCTTGCCGAGGTACGCCCAAGCGAATTACCGCTCGGTATTCGTCAGCGTTTGCAGTTGGCAGCAGCCTGTTTGCATAAGCCTGAAGTGTTGATTTTGGACGAACCGACATCGGGTGTTGACCCTGCGGCACGTGATATGTTCTGGGAATATTTGATCAAACTGTCCCGTGATGATCGTATTACTATTTTCGTCACCACCCATTTTATGAACGAAGCTGCCCGCTGCGACCGTATCTCGTTAATGCACGCTGGTCGGGTGCTGGCGGTGGGATCGCCTGAAGAATTACGTATCGGAAAAGGTTGCAACACCCTTGAAGAAGCCTTTATTCGTTATTTGGAAGAGCAAGCGGACGATATTACTGCACCAAGTGATGAGAATGAGGTGAAAACTGCGGTGCAAAATCAGGAAAAATCTGCTAATACACAAGCGAATCCGTTCTTAAACTGGTTTGATATTATTTGGACTTTCGCCAGTCGTGAAATGAAAGAATTAAGCCGAGATCATATTCGTATGTTCTTCGCTTTATTCGGTCCAGTGGTGATCCTGTTGTCCATGGCAAGCAGTATTTCTTTTGATATTAACCCGACTAATTTCACTGTGTTGGATAGAGATAATACTCAACTTTCCCGTAAATTGATTGAAACCTTTGAAGGCTCAAGTTATTTTATTCGGCAAAATAATGATATTCATGAAACGCACGAAATTAACCCAACCATTCAAAGACATATATCTAAATTAGTGATCGAAATTCCTGATGGCTTTGGTGAGAAATTGCTGAGAGGGCAATCTCCCGAAGTGAGCCTGATTATAGACGGTGCTTATCCATCAACGGCAGAGAACTTGGTAAGTTCGGCAGCAGGAGTGGTGAATCAATTTAATCGTGAATTGATGATTGAAGACGGAGCAACTATTAACAGTACTTCCGTAGCGGAAATACGTATGATGTATAACCAAGACTTCAAGAGTATTTTTGCCATGACTCCGGGCATTATCATGCTTGCCATGATGATGATTCCACCAATGATGACGGCATTAAGCGTGGTGCGTGAAAAAGAAATGGGGACGATCATGAACTTGTATGGTTCGCCAGCAACCAAGTTCCAATTCTTATTTGGTAAGCAAATTCCTTATGTGGTGATTGCTTTTGCCAGTTACTTGCTGATGGTTGCCACGGCGATATTTATCTTTAAGGTACCGATCAAAGGCTCGGCGTGGGCAATGTTCTTGGGTTGTTTCTTAGGGGTTATTACCTCCACAGGCTTTGGTCTGGTGGTATCAAGTATCACAAAATCTCAAGTTGCTGCTATCTTTTCCGCAGCGATTATTGCAATCGTACCGACTATGAACTTCTCAGGTATGATGTTCCCAACTTCACGTTTGGACGGTAACACCTTGATTGTATCAAAGATTTTCGCAGGTTCGTGGTTCCAGCAAATCAGTCTGGGTGGCTTCACTAAAGGGTTGGGCTTTGCTGATTTCACTAATAGTTATATTGCCTTAATCGTGATTTATGTCGCTTATATGGCTCTTGCCACACTCGGCTTGAAAAAACAGGAGAAATAAATGTTACGTTGGTTAAAAAATGTGGGTTATCTCATGTTTAAAGAACTCAAAAGCCTGTTCAGTGATATTGTGATGATTATCCTTGCTATTTATATGTTTTCGGCAGCGATTTTAGTGGTATCTAATATGGGAATGACCGATGTGAAAAACGGTTCGGTGGCAATTATTGACTACGACCAATCAACTCTTTCGCACCGTATGCGAGATGCTTTGATTATGCCTTACTTCAAAAAGGTGCATGAAGTCAGTCCGAAAGAGATTGACCGAGAAATGGATCTCGGCAACTACACTTTCGTGGCAGAGTTTCCACCGAATTATGAAAAGGATATGCTTAAAGGCGATAATCCACAGGTGCAGGTGTTAGTAGATGCCACCGCCATTACCCAAGCGGGCATTGGTTCAGGCTATATCAGCCAAATCTTTACTCAAGAAGTGAATGAATTTATGGGTAATACTGGTAGCATAGCGACACCAATTAAAGTGGTCAATAATGTGCTATATAATCCGAACCATAGTTCAAAATGGTTTATGGCGACAACCCAAAATATGACTAATCTTGCCTTATTAGCATTAATGTTAGTGGGATCGGCGATTATCCGTGAAAAGGAACGTGGCACCTTAGAACACTTACTTGTCATGCCAATCGGTTCAAGTGAAATTGCCATGGCGAAAGTATTTGCCAACGGTTTGGTATTACTGGTGATTTCAATGCTATCAATACGTTTTATTACCGTAGGGATTTTAGGAGCTCCCATTCCAACCGAACAAATTGCACTATTTGGTTTGGGCGTGTTGGTATTTTTATTCTCCATTGCATCTTTGGGGATTATGCTTGCCGTATCAGCACCTACTATGCCACAGTTCGGTTTACTTTGTCTTCCGATTTATTTAATTATGAACATGCTTTCGGGGGCGCAATCACCTGTTGAAAATATGCCAGAGTTGGCTCAAAAGCTGACCCAATTCTCACCATTGACTATCTTAGCCGCTTATGGTCAAGATGTGTTATTCCGTGGAGCAGGACTTAATATTGTATGGCCGTATTTAGCAAAAATGGCAGCTTTAGGTGCTGTATTCTTAGGGGTAGCATTGGCACAATTTAAATCAATGTTATCGAAACAAGGTTAATCATGGATTGCGTGTAAACGCACCATCTAAAAATAAATAGCGTAACGGTACGTTCTTATGTACCCTAAACTGAAAGGAATATATAAAAAATGCAAATTTTACACCGCACTTTCAAACTCTCAATGATTGCAGGTCTTGTGGCAATTCTTACCGCCTGTAATGCAACTGTTGATGCCGAACAGGCAAGCTCGGTAAACACGCCTGTACAATTTGATCAGGTGAAAGCAGGTCAAAGCCAAATGGAAATCAAACAATGGTGGCAAAACTGGAATGACCCTGAACTTTCCCGTTTAATCGAAAAAGGCTTAAGCCAGAATCTTGATATTGCCCTTGCTCAAGCTCGCTTAAACGAAGCCAGAGCCAACTATGACTACGCAGAAGCCGACAAAGGTATAAACGTAAGCGGTAATGCTTCCACTGGCGGTGGTATAAGTCGAATGAAAATGGGTAATTCATCGGCGGATACGTCTGGTTCAGGCAATATTTACGGCGGAGTATCCGCATCATGGGAATTGGACTTCTTCGGCAAGAAAAAATCCGATGCTGATGCGGCTCACAGCCTGACACTGGCTCAACAGGAACAGCTTTATGCGGCACAGATGCTAGTAGCAAGCGAAATTGCTAACAACTACTTCCAAATCTACGCTTTGGATCTTCAGGCAAACTTAATCAACCAAGCGATCAAAGAATTACAATCACTGGAAAACTATGTGAAAGGACGCTTTAACACGGGCGGTGCAACGGCTTATGAAGTAACGGAAATTTCCACTCAAATTACGGCTCAACAAGCACGTCTGGCAACACTTAAAGCACAAGCCGACCAAGCACAACGTAATATCGCAGTGCTGACGGGTGATACGCCACAAGGTTTCCGCATTGTCAAGTCAGGCAACCCGCTTGCTCGTATTCCTGCCGTACCTAACGGCGTGTTGCCAAGTGATGTAATCAGTAATCGTCCTGATTTACGCACCGCTCAACATAACGTAGATGCCTACGCAGCTAAACTGGCAAGTGCCAAAGCAGATCTCTACCCGAGATTTAACATCAGCTTTATGGGGGACGGTGGTTACGTCAAGCTCGACAACGATCTATCCAACATCTCAGGCATATTAGGCATGGTCAGTGCGGGCGTACAACTGCCGATTTTCACCAACGGACGCTTGGAAGCCAACATTGATGCCGCCGATGCACGTTTAAAATCAGCGGTGATCCAATACGACCAAACCTTATTAACGGCATTACAAGAAGTGGATAACACTTATCAAATGAGCGGTGCATTGAAAAAGCAAACGGCATTAAATCAAAAAGCAGTAAACCTTGCCAAAAAACAGGCTCAAGATGCACAAACCTTATTCCAGCACGGCAACAAGACCTTAGATGTCGCCATCCGTGCCAGAGTAACGACATTAAACAACCAAGAAGCAGTGGTACAATCGCAACTGGCTCAGGCTCAAAATTGGGTCGGGTTGTATAAGGCGTTAGGTGGCGGTTGGAGATAATCCCACTAGAAACTTGATCTATTGACATTCTCCCCATCCTTTAGAATGGGGAGAATGTAACCATAAAAGTGCAGCTTCAAAGTGATAGTTAAAGCACAATAAACTTAATTGCTTTGAGAGAGTTGGCGAGTCTAATAATTTTTGTAGATATTTACTTATTTCATGTTTACCAGTGATGATATCCATAATGATAACCAATAGACGGCATTAAGATCACTGGCGTGGTTGTTCTTGAACTGACTTTAGGTTGGTTATCACTGGCATTCATTGGCATATTTACTGGTGTATTCTGTTTCACTTTTTGATTATCAGGAACGGTATTGCCACTATAGATCTTAGCATTGTAAGTATCCACAGATTTCATATCTAAAGGGGCTTGTGGTTGTCCTACTTGTGGATGAGAAGTACAAGCGGTTAATAATATGCTGGTTAAGATAAAGACTAATTTGTTCATTTTTTACGTCCTTTTTTAGGGGTGTTACAAATTACATTAGACAATATAGTAGAGCGATCCTTTATATTTTGCTGGGCAGTTTCTTGTCCATGTTTAGCATCTTGTTCTTTTAAATGTTTAGATATTTTGGGATCTTTAATATTAAACACAGAAGCATATTGCAGTTTTTCAAGGTGTCCTCGATAATCTACTACACCACCTGAAATATTGGAATAGTATTCTTCTTGTGATTTATCTTTGACATAATAAGTTGCTGAATCAGTAATTTCTACACCATTATCAAGATAACCGTAACAGATTCCACCACCGTGTTCGAAAACAGTATGTATTTTTCTGTCTTCGTTGATAGTAAATACTTCAAGTTCGGTACTTCGAGCTAGTTCATTGACATCTTTTAGATCTTGTAAATCTTTTAAATCTATTTTTTGTGAGTTATCTTTACTCACATAGCTCTGTTCAGGGGTTTGGTTTAATTTTTTAATATCAGTATTATTTTCAGAAAAATGAATAGAAACTGATTCAGCAAGTGTATTTAGACTTGTTAAACTCAACAATATAGCAATGGCGTACTTCATTAGTAATAATTTCCTTCTGTTGGTTAGAATCAACATAAGTGTTTGTTTATCCCATAGAATTATTTATTTCATAAAGTTCTAAAGGGAGATTATCAGGATCACGAAAAAAAGTAAAACGTTTTTGCGTTGATTCATCTATTCTAATCGGCTCACATTCAATATGAAATTGTTTCAAATAATTCACCGCACTTTCCATATTTTGTACTTTAAAAGCAAGATGACGCAAACCACAAGGTTCATACGTAGATGGACGTGTAGGGGGAGATGGAAAAGAAAATAATTCTATGTAATTACCGTCTGAAAAAGTCAAATCTAATTTATAACTTTGTCGTTCAGCACGATAAATCTCAGTTAATATCTTTGCACCAAGTATATTAACGTAAAAATTTTTTGATTTTTCATAATCTGAAGCAATTATCGCAACATGATGAATACCTAGTATTGGTAACATACAAACTCCTTATTAATAGAAAATCTGCTACGATTATATCTTTTTTTTCTAAATAAAGGAAATTTTGTCTGATGTTTTCAATAAATGGCACGCCCTAAAGGATTCGAACCTTTGACCCACGCCTTAGAAGGGCGTTGCTCTATCCAGCTGAGCTAAGGGCGCATTGCAGAGGATATTAAAAATAAAGTGGTCGGCGAGATAGGATTTGAACCTACGACCCACTGGTCCCAAACCAGTTGCGCTACCAAGCTGCGCTACTCGCCGATGAAGTGGTAAGTATTATAAGTGGCTGTAGATTTCCGTCAATCATTTTTTTACTTTTTCGGTTTAATTGATTAAATTTATCCCAAAATAGAATTCTATTCGCATTTTTTGTGATTTTCTGACAAAATAGCAACCGTTTTCTTCTATTTCTAATACGGGTAAGACTATGACGGCAAAATTGATTTCTGGTACGGAGCTGGCAAAAAAAATTAAATCTGATGTGGCACAAAAGATTGCAGAGTATGTAGCTCAGGGTAAACGTTCCCCTTGTTTAGCAGTGATTTTAGTGGGTGCCGATCCCGCATCACAGGTTTATGTTGGGAGTAAGCGTAAAAGCTGTGCGGAAATTGGTATTCAGTCAAAGTCCTATGATTTGCCCGAAACAACGAGTGAAACAGAATTATTAAATTTGATTGATGAACTTAATCAAGATCAAACAGTGGACGGGATTTTAGTACAGTTGCCGTTACCTAAACAAATTGATAGTAGTAAGGTAATTGAACGTATTTCACCAACTAAAGATGTGGACGGCTTTCATCCGTATAATGTAGGGCGGTTGTGTCAACGTATTCCAACTTTGCGAGCCTGTACCCCTTATGGCGTGATGAAATTATTAGAAACCACAGGAGTAGATTTATATGGTCAGCATGCAGTGGTTGTGGGAGCATCAAATATTGTGGGTCGTCCTATGGCATTAGAATTATTGCTGGCTGGTTGCACCGTGACAGTAACCCATCGTTTCACTAAGGATTTGGAGCATCATGTTCGTCAGGCGGATATCTTAGTGGTTGCCGTGGGTAAACCTGAATTTATCCCAGCAGAATGGATTAAACAGGGTGCTATTGTGATTGACGTGGGGATTAATCGTGGTTCTGATGGTAAATTAATAGGTGATGTTGCACAAAGTGCGGTGGAAAAAGCAGGATTTTTAACACCAGTTCCAGGGGGGGTAGGTCCAATGACGGTGGCAATGTTAATGTTTAATACCTTATCAGCCTACGAATCTCATTAAATTACTTTCATGATAAAAAAGCTCTCAATATCAATGAGAGCTTTTTTCTTTCTATATAGTAGAGTAGAGAATTAACGAATAACGATTTCAGCTACCGCCACACCAACTAAACAAGCTACAACTACACCGATTAAACCTGGCATCATAAAGCTATGATTAAAGTAGTATTTGCCGATTTTAGTTGTCCCCGTTACATCAAAGTTTACAGTGGCAATATCTGACGGATAATTTGGAATAAAGAAGTAAGCATAAGTGGCTGGCATTAAGCCGACTAATAATGCTGGTGGAATACCTAAACCAATACCCACAGGCAACATCATCACCGCAGTAGCTGCTTGGCTATTGATTACCACAGATACCGCAAACAGTGCAAGGGCAAATGTCCATGGATAGGTTTGTACCATTGCGGTAATACCTGCTTTAAATTCTGGCATCGCATATTGGAAGTAAGTATCACTCATCCATGCAATCCCGAAAATCGCAATCGCAGCCACCATACCTGATTTAAATACCACGCCATTTGGTACAATTTGTGGATTCGTTTTGGTAAGTAAAAGAATCAGACCACCGAAACATAGCATCATCATTTGAATAATTAAGTTCATTGAAATAGCTTTCTTAGCATCACCAATGGTGCGAACTTCAGGGAACATAGCAATGACCACAATAACGATTAACGCAAGCAAGAATAAATAAACAGATTGTTTTGCTGCTATAGGTAGCTCATCGTTTAATGTCGTACTTGTTGTGTTTAGAATACGTTCACGCCAGATAGGATCTTGCAAACGGCGTTGATATTCTGGATCATCTTCCAATTCTTTACCCCGACGCATACTGTATAAAGCCAATGCAATAGTACCTGCAAAGGTTGCTGGCACAGTAACACAAATAATGTCTAACAAGGTAATATGTTCAAATCCTTGTAAACCTGTGATTTGACCGAGGTAGAATACCACGGCGGCTGATAATGGACTTGAAGTAATGGCTAATTGCGATGCAACCGAAGAGGCTGCCATTGGACGTTCAGGACGGATTTTATTTTTTAACGCCACATCACCGATAATTGGCATAATAGAGTAAACAGAATGTCCTGTACCTAACATAAACGTCATCAAATAGGTGACGATAGGTCCAAGTAAGGTGACACGTTTAGGATTACTACGTAATACCCGTTCGGCAATTTGAAGCATAAATTTCAATCCACCAGCCGCTTCAAGTATCGAAGCACAGGTGACGACAGCCAAAATAATTAACATTACGTCAATAGGTGCTTTACCTACGGGCATACGGAAAACAAAGACTTCAATGGCTAAACCAATACCAGACACGACCCCTAAACCGATACCGCCGTAGCGACTACCTGTATAGAGCATTAATAACAGAAATAAAAATTCTAAATAAAGCATAAAATACCTTCGTAGAGTGAGTGATGAGGAGATGTGTGAATAATATCTTTTTATAGAAAAAATACAATAATTAGCTTAATTTTTTTGTATTTATTACACAAAAGATTTATCTAAATCAAAAAAGCTAAATGAGGGGAACCCAAATAAGGTATTTATCGGCAAATATTGGCAGAAAGGTTATCAAGCTGTTGCCAAATATCTGCACTAAAATCTAATTTTGAGGCACGTTCAAGATCAGCCAGTTGTTGAATGATCAAATAAAGTTTAGCATAGGTTAAACGTTGAAAAGCAGTAGTGTAAAAAGCACGACGATTTTGCCAAACTTTTAAGCGATCAAATCCTTCACGCAGTTGTGCTGTTGGTAAAGGTTGGTTTAAAGAGCTAATTGGTTGTTGTGGTTTGGAAAGTTCTAATAATATGATTAATTCACGTTGCAAGGTGCGTAATAAAATAATGGGTTGTACATCTTCCCCTTGTAATCCTTGCAGAATACGTCTAGCTCGAGAAAATTTTCCTTCAAGTAGAGCATCAATCCATTGGAATGGGGTGAAAACAGAAGATTGTTCTACAACTTTTTGTACGCGAGTAAAAGTTAATTTACGATCGCTATGCAGTAAAGCTAATAGTTCTAATGTTTGCTTTAACGCGATTAAGTTATTTTCATGGCTATAGCAAAGTAATTGAATGGCATTCTGCTCGGCAGTAAATTGCATGTGTTTAATACGCTGTGAAACCCAGCGAGGAAGCTGTTCTACACTAGGTGTTTGACAGTTTACAAGTATTAAGTGCGGTTCAAATTCTTGTGATTTTTTCACCCAACTTTGTTTTTCAGCGGTTTTGGGAAATTTAGGAATTTGCAAGATAAATAACAGATCTTCATTTAATAGACTGATTAGCTCGGTTAATTTAGTTTGTAAAGGGGCGGTTAAATTCTCAGGTAAAATCAGATTAATGACTTGTCGATTGAAAAAAAGTCCCATTGACTGACAACGTTCAAATAATGCTTGCCAATCCGTATTCGTGTCTATTTGAATTGCAAATTTTTCATCAAAACCCTGTTCCGTTGCTTTGCGAAAAATTAAATCTTGGCTTTCACTGAGTAAAAGGGGATCCTGCCCCACTAAATAATAAATACTCGCTAAACGGCTGTTTAGCGAGGTATTTAATTGTTCGGGAAAGATGCGATTCATACTTATTTAGACAATTATTTTGTTTGCACTTGTAATTGTAAAGCTACCATTTTCGAGATCAATTTACGAGCAACTTGCTCTCGCATATCACTCCAAATCATTTCACGTTCAGAAGATTTTGCTAAGGCAGCTCGTGAATTATCAAAGAAAGTTCGGCTCACTTTAGCTGAAATAGGGTAGGCTTCTTTGTTTGGTAACTGCACAGTCGCATCGACTTGCAACATCAACATTTTTTCTGCCTCACGTCCTTGTTTAAACACAGACGCAACTTCGTCATCGGTGCTGACTTTGGTAATGCGTAACACTGGTACATCTTTTTGTTCCACTAAAGTGATATTGTTGGCAATTAACTGTTTACGCATTGCCATTGACATATCACTGTAAGGATCGCTACTCTCGAATTTTAAAGTATGCAATTCTTGTGGAATCAATTCACCATTTTGAAAGTGAAATCCGCATGCAGTTAGTAGCGTGATACTAAGCATTAAAAATGCAGTTTTAATTTGTTTTAACATCTGTTTAACCTTTACAAATAATATTAAATAAAATACTGGCTTTTTCTCTGATATTTTCCACCGCAACGCCTTTACCATGCTTTTGCTCATCTTGTTTCATTTGCTCTTGCATTTTAGCATCATTACCAGTAAAGCTCGCATTATAGCCTATTTCTTGCGGTGCTTGCTTACTTTGTAAATTAACTTCAATTAATGCGGTGTAAAAATCCGTAAAACTATTTTCAGGGTAATAGTTGGTAGTCATCAATAAATTTACCCCATTTTTACCGTTGAAATCCTTGCAAATGTTATTTTTAGCTGAGAATTTGGCATGGCTTAAACGAAAATTACCGAACTCATAGAAATCAAAAGATTTTGCCTTAGCAAGTTTATCAACATCTTCTTTTCTATGCGGATTTAGAGAATCTCCGTTAATGTTGAAAATCGTTGCCATACCATTGCCATTACCATTAATCAGTACGGATAAATAACCTAATTGTGTGAGTTTATCACCTGATTTTCTCGTGGCATGACCTTGAAATACCGTTAAATCACGTTTTTCCAAAGGTTTATCCATTTCATATACGCTTGTTTCTTCTACAAAAGAAACCGCTTTAGTTTCACCATCAATATCTTTGTATGGTCGCCAATTAGGTTCTTCAGTTCCTGTAGCACAGCCTAAAAGTGCGGTGGAAATTAAAGTAATTGCAAATAATCTTTTGATACTCATAATGCCTCCCAATCTATTATTTATTGGCAATAGTATAATCACCTACTAGCTTACTTCGCCACAAAACTAAACAATTTGCCTGGTACATAAATGGTTTTCACCACGTTTAAGCCGTCCAAGAATTTTTGCACGTTTTCGTCAGCTAATGCCACCGCTTTGATGTCATCTTCTGCCATATCCGCAGGCACAGTGATTTTGGCACGCACTTTGCCGTTCACTTGCACCACCACTAATTTTTCATCTTCGATCATCGCATTTTCATCTGCTACCACCCAAGGGGCGAAATCAATAGCGTTTTCATTGCCTAAATCTTGCCATAATTGGAAACAAATATGTGGTGTAATTGGGTAAAGCATACGTACTACAGCATTTAAGGCTTCCGCCATTACTGCACGATCTTGCTCGCTGTCTAACGGTGCTTTAGTCAATTTATTCATCAACTCCATGACCGCCGCAATCGCCGTGTTAAAGGTTTGGCGGCGACCAATATCATCGCTGACTTTAGCAATGGTTTTATGCACATCACGGCGTAAGGCTTTTTGCGTTCCAGAAAGTGCGGTAATTTCCACCGCAGTTTTGGCTGGATTTTTGTTATATTCAAACACCAAATTCCACAAACGGCGTAAGAAACGGTTTGCTCCCTCTACACCTGACTCTTGCCATTCTAGCGTCATTTCTGCAGGGGAGGCGAACATCATAAATAGGCGAACGGTGTCTGCCCCGTATTTGTCCACCATTTCTTGCGGATCAATGCCGTTATTTTTGGATTTCGACATTTTGGTCATACCGCTATGCACTAACTCGTGACCCTCATCATCAATGGCTTTGACAATACGCCCTTTTTCATCACGTTCAAGGGTAACTTTAGTCGGGCTGACCCAAATTCGCTCATTGCTAGGGCTGGTGTAATAGAATGCGTCTGCTAATACCATTCCTTGACAAAGCAATTTTTGTGCTGGCTCATCAGAACTGACCAAACCTGCATCACGCAATAATTTATGGAAGAAACGGAAATACAGCAAGTGCATGGTAGCGTGTTCAATGCCACCGATATATTGATCCACTGGCAACCAATAATTGGCTTCGTCTGAGTCCAACATCGCCCCGTGGCTTTGTGGACTAGTATAGCGTGCATAATACCAAGAGGATTCCATAAAGGTGTCAAACGTATCGGTTTCTTTTAATGCAGGTTGCCCGTTAAAGCTAGTTTTTGCCCAGTTTGGATCAGCTTTGATTGGACTTTTCACGCCGTCCATCACCACATCTTCTGGCAACACAATCGGCAAATCTTGTAATGGAGCTGGCACCACATCGCCATTTTCCAACGTCAACATTGGAATTGGCGCCCCCCAATAACGCTGACGAGAAACGCCCCAGTCACGCAAACGATAGTTTACTTGACGTTTACCTACCCCCAATTTTTCTAATTTATCCGCAATGCCGTTGAATGCTGTATCAAACTCTAAACCATTAAATTCATCAGAATTAACGAGTTTGCCATGTTCGGTAAACGCCACTTTGCTTAAATCGATTTCTTCACCGTTAGCAGGCTCAATCACTTGCTGAATTGGCAAACCATATTTCGTGGCAAATTCAAAGTCACGCTGATCGTGAGCAGGCACCGCCATTACCGCCCCCGTGCCGTAGTGCATTAACACAAAGTTCGCTACCCAAATTGGCACTGGTTTGCCCGTAATCGGGTGAATGGCATTTAAACCCGTTGCCATGCCTTTTTTCTCCATGGTAGCAAGTTCTGCTTCTGCTACTTTGGCATTTTTACATTCTTGAATAAACGCCGCCAATTCAGGATTATTTTGTGCTGCACGTTCCGCCAACGGATGCCCCGCCGCTACAGCCATATAAGACACCCCGTAGAATGTATCTGGGCGGGTAGTGTAAACAGAAACTGTTTCATCAGAATTTTCGATCTTAAAGGTGATTTCCACCCCCTCTGAACGCCCAATCCAGTTGCGTTGCATGGTTTTCACCATATCAGGCCATTGTGGGAGCGTTTCTAATCCGCCTAATAACTGCTCGGCATAATCGGTAATTTTAATAAACCATTGCGGAATTTCTTTTTGTTCCACAGGGGTATCACAACGCCAGCAACAACCCTCGTGAACTTGCTCATTCGCCAACACGGTTTCATCATTCGGACACCAGTTTACGGTAGAGGTTTTTTTATACACTAAGCCTTTTTTATACAACTCAGTAAAGAACCATTGTTCCCATTTGTAATATTCAGGACGGCAAGTGGTGACTTCCCGATCCCAGTCAAAACCAAAGCCCAAATTTTTGAGCTGATTTTTCATATACTCAATATTTTCGTAGGTCCATTTGGCTGGAGCCGTTTTATTTTTCACCGCCGCCCCTTCCGCTGGCAACCCGAATGCGTCCCACCCCATTGGTTGCAATACATTCTTACCGTTCATGCGTTGATAACGAGATACCACATCGCCAATGGTATAATTACGCACGTGTCCCATGTGTAAACGCCCTGATGGATACGGGAACATAGAAAGACAGTAATATTTTTCTTTGCTTGGATCTTTCACTGCTTTAAATGTTTTATGGTCAGCCCAATATTTTTGCACTTCGCTTTCAATCAAATCTGGACGATATTGTTCTTGCATAGTTTTACCTTAAAATTTCTTAAAAAAGCACCGCACTTTTTACGGCATTGTTTTGATTTGGAAAATGGGTAATAGAATAGCGGAAAACGGGGAAAATGAACAGAAAAAAAGTGCGGTGAAAAAATCAAAAGTTTCTGATTTCTCACCGCACTCTATTGTAACCTAAACGGGGTCCCCGTCTTTGCCGCCTGAAAATGATTTAATTTGTAGGAAAATGGCGTCTGTTTGAGCGTAGCGAGTTTAGCCATTTTCCGTTAAGCAAATTAAATCGTTTTCAGGAAACAAGGCAAAATCGGGGTTGCCTTTCTTTTTGCTTACTTTTTCTTTGGCAAAGCAAAGAAAAAGTAAGTCGCCATCGGCGAAAACCGATTTAAATTAGAACGAATATTTAAGTGTCGTATAATACGCCCGCCCAATCTCATTCGATTTACTCGCCGCACTATTGGTCACATAAATCCGCTTATTCAAAATGTTACTTACCCCAGCACGCACACTAAAGTCGCCCCATTTATAACCGATGCTCGCTCCCCAAACTCCATAGCTACCTAAGCGATCTTGTACAGTTTTATCTGAACCTGTGGCAGTATTAAAGTCCATATAACGCACTCCATTTGGACGAGATAATTGTTTGCCGTAACGGGTGTAAGTGGTGGCAAAATCAAAGTTATCTGTAACTTGATAGGTCAGCGTTGAACTAATCGTATATTTCGGCATTAAACTCAACGGGTTGCCCGTGGTCTTGTTCACACTTTTACGAATATAAGTAAAATTGGTGGAGAAATCTAATTTATCCGCAATCAACGGTAAATTTAAATAGCCCTCTAAACCCTCAACGGTGGCACGAGGAATGTTATCCCATTTATAAACCGTGGTACCAGCAGATTCACTAATTCTTGCACGTCGCCATTCAGGATTATAAACCGTAGCTAACACATTGGTATCGGCTTCAATTTTGTCACGATAGGCATTGTGATAGTAAGTCAAGCCTAGTTTATAACCTGCTTGATTGTGTAATTCAAAACCAATTTCTTTATTAAAGCTAGTTTCAGGTTTTAGATCTTTATTTCCCACCGTATAGCAAGAACCCACATCAGCTAAAGCACGTCCATTTACAGGGCAGTTATTTTGACGATTTGCTAATACGTAGTTTGGTGTGGATTGATATAGGTTAGGTGCTTTATAAGCACGTGCCAAACCACCTTTGATAGTTAAATAAGGATTGACATCATGACTAATATTTAGGCTTGGACTCCAGTTGACTTTAGATACTGAATGATAATCAAAACGAATCATTGGCGTGACTACAGTGCCTTGTTTAAAATCAATCACATCTTCAACAAAAAGACCATATTCACTGGCACTGGTTTCACCACCACGATTACCTTGTTCTAGCCAAGGAATCGTTCCTAAATTGAAGAAACCGTTGTTTACAAAATCATATTTCAT
Organism: Lonepinella sp. MS14435; assembly: GCF_042485795.1. Taxonomy (GTDB): domain Bacteria; phylum Pseudomonadota; class Gammaproteobacteria; order Enterobacterales; family Pasteurellaceae; genus Lonepinella. The sequence continues at coordinate 2,070,994 of NZ_CP169368.1, read as the reverse complement.
TGAATCAGGATCATTTAATTTACTGTGGCTCGCTTCCATTCCAAGGGTAAATTTGTGATCAGCGTGCCATTCAAATGGAATAATCATTTCATGATTAAAACGATAGTTAGTTAACTTGCTATCAACAAAAGAATAATCGCTCCAAGAGCCTTCCGCCGAATAACCTAAACCTACTGGATAACGGCTATTTACCGTTTTATCAAATTGGAAGTAGGTTTTATTTTCACCCCAAGACCATTTCCCCTCATGAGTCAGAGCATAAACTTGACGATACACACGGTTGGTTTCTGCCCCTTGCATTGCTAACGTAGCAGCAGGAATGCTGGAAGATTCGGAATCACCACCAGCGTATAAATTTCCTTGACGGCTATAACTTGCGTCTAAGGTTAAGACTTGATCGGGGGTGATTTTCCAGCTTAAACGACCAGCAATATCTTTGTTGCGTACACCTTCACGAGCCGCATAATGTGTAGTAGAGGTGGTTCCATTGTTACTAGTAGTTACTGTTGGTGGATTGGCATCAATCGCATCTTGTTTGGTTTTATTCCAGCTACCATATAAACGGAAACCTAATACATCTTGCAGGATTGGACCGCTTAAATTAAAAGTCGCACGGTTGCTAGTGCCATATTTGCTATTTTCAGGTACATTTAAACTATAGGTGATACTGCCTTTTAATTTATCGGTAACAGGTTTAGTTTTGATATTTACCACACCACCCATCGCCCCATTACCATAGCGAGCAGCCTCGGTACCACGAATCACTTCAACCGATTCAATTTCTTCAATCGGCACCCATTTGCTGTCGCCCAAGGTATTACGCCCGTTATTACGTCCATAACGTGCTGATTGGCGAGAGGTGGCAGGTTTACCATCGATTAAAATCAGCGTGTTTTCTGCCCCCATACCACGCAAATCAATTTGGCGTTTATTGCCATATTGCCCTGTGGCACTGCCTGAATTGTAGGTGACACCTGGTTGATGACGAATTACATCAGCAATATCATTGACCGCAGGTTGTTTTTCAATGGCTTGACTGGTTACTGTAGTGTGACCTAGTGATTGTTGGGCTTGAGATGCGGTGGCAGAATGGCTTGGATCTTCAGCTGTGACGGAAATAGTATCAAGCTGTTGCGTTTCAGCAGTGGCATAGAGAGAGAAAAATGCTAGGCTGATAACAGATAGCTTGTGGCTGATAGTTTTGCTTTTAGACATGGAGTAATCCTTTTGGTTAGGTTATATATAAGAGTAGATAGCGTATTTTACTGGAAATTAACATTATGTAAACGTCTATATAAAGATTGTTTATTCCTTTGGCTAAATCGGTTAAACTATTTTTATTAATTTTTGCCCCCCATCCCCCTTCGGGGACTTCCCCCCGCAAGCAGGGGGGAAGGAAAGTATTTTCGCTCTGTGAAATTTAGGGACGGAAGATTGTGTAAATGTCATTACCTTTCGGGAATATTCCCCGCAAGCAGGGGGAAGGAAAGTATTTTCGCTCTGTGAAATTTAGGGACGGAAGATTGTGTAAATGTCATTACCTTTCGGGAATATCCCCTGTAAGCAGGGGAAAAGAAAGTATTTTCGTTCTGTGAAATTTTAGGAACAGAAGATTGTTTAAATTTCATTCCCTTTCGGGAATATCCCCTGTGAGCAGGGGAAAGGAAAGTATTTTCGTTCTGTGAAATTTTAGGAACAGAAGATTGTGTAATTTTCGCTCCCCCAGCTTGCGGGGGGAGCTGTCCGAATGACTGAGGGGGGCTTTGCCAATGTACCAATTAAATAACATACGAAACTATTAAAATGAAATATCGTTTATCTCTTTTTCTCTTATTTTGCCTACTGTTAGTCGGCATCTTAATTTCCCTTTCTGTGGGACGAATGTCTATTTCTCTTGAGAATGTTGTGGCTACCTTGTTAGGCAACAATACCAACGAAATTGAGAATAACGTCATTTTAATCCTAAGATTACCGCGAATTTTAACCGCACTTTTAGTCGGTGCTGGGCTTGCCATTGCTGGCGTGACCTATCAAGGTGTGTTTAAAAATCCGTTGGTTTCACCAGATTTATTGGGGGTATCAGGTGGTGCTTGTATCGGAGCGTCTATTGCGATTTTACTTGGGCTAGGGGCATTTTCTATTCAGGGGTTCGCTTTTATCGGTGGGATTATTGCCGTTACGCTAACCATGCTTGTACCAATATTAATGCGGCGAGATAGCATGATTATTTTAGTGTTAGCAGGGATTATTGTCGGTGGTTTTATGGGGGCAAGTTTAGGTTTAATCAAATATCTTGCTGATCCCGAAACGCAACTGGCAGATATTGTGTATTGGTCGTTAGGCAGTTTAACCAAGTCAAATTTTAAAAATTTGCTCGCCTTTTCTCCCATTATGATCCTTACCGCATTTGTGTTATTCCTACTTCGTTGGCGAATTAATTTGCTTTCATTGGGCGAACAACAAGCCAAACTGATTGGCGTGAATATCAAAATGGAACGCAATTTAATGATCTTATGTTCCACCTTGCTCACCGCTTCAGCCGTGTGTTTAAGTGGCACGATAGGTTGGATCGGCTTAGTCATTCCCCATTTGGCACGGCTTTTGATCGGTGATGATAATATTAAAACCTTACCATTAGCCGCCTTAATTGGGGCAATCTTTCTGTTATTGATCGATACCTTGGCAAGAAATCTTTATACGGAAGAAATTCCACTCGGGATTTTAACGGGCTTTATTGGTGCACCGTTTTTCGCATGGGTGCTAGTGAAACAGCGAATGGTGAAATAAGTGCGGTGCAAAAATGTTAAAAATTAAAAACTTATCCTTTCATCATGCCAAACAAGCGAGCTTGTTACAAAATATCAATTTGCATGTCAAGCAAGGGGAATTACTCACCATTCTTGGGGCGAACGGCACAGGAAAATCTACTTTATTGAACTGTATCGCAGGACTTCTGCAACCAAAGTGCGGTGAAATTTTATTAAATAATCGCAATTTGGCAGAATTAAGCCACAAGGAAATTGCCAAACATATTGCCTATGTATCGCAACAACCACCAGAAACTTATCAATATGCCGTGCGTGATTATGTGGTGCTAGGGCGAGCGGTGCATTTGAGCCTGTTCGATCAGCCGAGCGAACAGGATTTTGCTATTGTTGATGAAGCCTTAGCGAAATTAGGTATTTCGCATTTAAGCGACAAAATCTATATGCAACTTAGTGGCGGACAAAAACAGTTGGTGAATATTGCCAAAATTCTGGTACAACAACCGCAACTCATTTTATTTGATGAACCGACTTCAGCATTGGATTACGGCAATGTATTTAAAACCTTAACGCTGATTAAAGAATTGGCGGAACAAGGATTTTCGATCATTATGACCACCCACAACCCCGATCACCCAATGTTATTACAAAGCAAATTACCCAACAGCTTAGTCGCCATTTTAACCGACCAAGGCAATCTGCAAGTGGGCAAAACCCTTGATATTATTACTGAACAAAATCTCACCGCACTTTATCATACAGATCTACGCATGGTGAACGTGGCGGAATTAAACCGTAAAATTTGTGCAATAAAATCAATCTAATAAGGACTAAAAATGAAACTAAAAAAATGGCTTATCACCACAGTATTATCTCTGAGCTTAACGGCTAACATGGCTTTTGCCAAAACCATTACTGATGTAAAAGGCAAAATGGTAGAGATTCCCGACCAAGTAGAGCGTGTAGTGGATCTGTGGCACGCTAATAATCAAGTGGTGCTGTTACTGGGTGGAGCGGATAAATTAGTGGGGACGACCAATGTGATTAAAGCTAATCCGTGGTTTAATGCGGTGTATCCGAACATTAAAAATGTACCAGCGATTAATAGCCAAAATGGTGTGCAGTTAGAAGAGTTGTTGACTGCCAAGCCTGATGTGGTGTTGGTGTCCAATAAACCTGCTCAAGAAGAAGTGGAAAAAGCAGGGCTGAAAGCATTATTAATTGGTTTTCAGGATTTTGATGGCTTGAAGAAAACTGTTCGCATTACGGCTGACGTGTTAGGTGACAAAGCCCCAACCATTGCAGAAGACTATATTCAAGAATTAGATGCTAATATTCAGTTGGTGAATGAGCGGTTGAAAGACGTTCCACAGGAAAAACGCCCAAGTGTGATTCATATTTCCAACGGTTCGAACCTGTTTAAAATTGACGGTGGAAAGTCTATTATCGGTGAGTGGGTCAAATTAGCAGGTGGTCACAATGCCTTTGAAGATCAAGCCAATTTAGTAGAAGTGAATATTGAAGACGTGCTGAAAGCCAACCCCGATGTCATTATTGTGGGCAGTTCTAATGCGGATAAAGCGGTAGAGCAAATCAAGGCAGATCCCCTTTGGGCAAGTGTAAGTGCGGTGAAAAATGGTAAAGTTTTTGTTAATCCAACAGGTACATTCCCTTGGGATCGTTATAGCGGTGAAGAAGCCTTACAAATTCTATGGGCAGCCAAATTATTCCACCCAGCACAATTTGCTGATATTGATATGGTCGCGAAAACCCAACAGTTTTATAAAAAATATTATAATTATGAACTAAGCAAGGAAAATGCGGAGCAGATTTTAAAGGGACAGAATCCTGTGCAATAAGCAACTAAAAGTGGTTTGAGCGGATTTAAAGTCTAGCTATTCAATTAAGGGTTAAGTTTGGTGTTATAGGAAATTTAATCCTTAATTTTACTGGAGATATATTAGTTATTTCCCCAATAAAAAATTTTGCAAAATTTCTGCGGTAAATTCTTTGCGTAAATAAAATCCTAATGGCAAGGTATCAATCATTTCGCCATTTTTACCAATGCCTTTGGTGATTGCTCGACTATTTGCACCTTTGGGGCGGAGTTGTAATACATCACCTAATGTTCCATTAATTTGTGCGACTTTACCGAGTACAATGTAATCCATTAATTCTTCCCAATCTCGGCGTAATTGTTGCTCTTGCCGTGAGTTTGGTTGCCACAAAATTGGGCTACCAATATAACGCTCTGCCAGTGGAATTTGACGTTCGCCTTGCACGGGAATCCATAATACTTTGCTCAGTTTATGTTTAACGTGTGAATGTTGCCAATCTACACCTGAATTTTGTAATAATGGAGCAAGGCTGACAAAGGTGGTTTCTAGTGGATAACCGTTTGAATTAATCGGAATGGTTTTTAACTCAATACCTAAATGCACGAAATCTTGTTCAGGTTTACTGCCCGCTTTTGCCCCTAAAGCCGTTTCGATTAATTGACCTACCCAACCTTTATCTCGTTTTAAATCAGGGGGAACAATAATGCCTAGTTCTTCCGCCAATTCGGCAAAGGTTAAGCCAGCAATAGCATTGGCTCGTTGCAAAAGTTCTTGTTCAGTTTGTGGACTGTTGATATTTCTCATCTTAAAGTGCGGTGTATTTTTTCAATAATTTTTGTTTAACATATTCGACACCCTTATTGACATAAGGGATCTGTTCTAAATCTAATAAATAGCGTTTGGTGGGTAAGCCACCACCGAATCCCGTTAATTGGCGATCTTTGCCTAGCACACGATGACAAGGAATAATAATACTGATCGGATTGCGTCCCACTGCACCACCCACCGCTCGTACTGCTTTAGGGTTATTTATTTGTTGAGCTAATTCGCCATAGCTTAAATCTTTGCCATAGGGAATCTGACGTAATGCTTGCCAAATTTGTTGTTGAAATAACGTTCCTTTAGGTGCTAAAGGAATCTCTGCAAAGGTTTCTGGTTGACCTTGAAAATAACGTTCAAGTGCGGTGCAAATTTGTTGAAAAATCGGTAAATCAGGTTGATAGTGCCAGTTAGGATTTGGGGCAATTTGTTCAAGCTCAAAGTCTAAATGGGTGAGCCGATTATTTTCCGCTAAGATTAATAGTTTGCCAATGGGAGAAGCGTAATAGCAATAGTCGATCATGGTTATTCAATAAAAAAGGGCGTAAAAGTTACGCCCGATTATATGCTAATTTGTAATCAATTAGAAACGATAGTTTAAGTTTAAGCCGTAAAGGTTGGCAGTGGCTTTTACTTTCACATCAGTTACTACACCTGACTGTGTTTCTTTGAAATGGTTGTTGCTACCACGCAAGTGAGCAAAACCAACATCAACAGAAAGATCTGGGGTAAATCGATAGGTCGCCCCTACACTGTACCACATGCGATCGGTATCAGGAATTGAAATAGAATGATGATCGCCTGCAGCGGTTTCGTCATAAGCAATACCAGCACGCACGGTTAACGCATCAGTCGCATTATAAGTTGCACCAAGGGCTAAACGTGAACTATCACGATATTTTTCAGTTTTTTGGAATAATTCTTTACCTGAAGAACCTACCGCACGTAATTCTTTAAATTTAGACCATTCGGTATATTTCCAGCTATAGTGGAAAGCAAATTTATCGGTCACTTGATGGAAACCAGAGAATTCCCAGTAAGCAGGTAATGGTAAGGTTAATGAACCAGATTGATTGCCTTGCGATAAGCTATAAGCTGGAGCAATCATTAACGCATCACCAGCATCACTGTAATCACCTTCGAAATCAATATCAATTTTGGAATGATAAGCTAAACCAAAACGGCTTGTTTCTGTTACTTGCCACATTAAACCAGCGTTCCAACCAAAGCCCCATTCGTCCCCTTCAATTTTACGTAACACAGCAGATGATGGATTATTCGCAGCATTTCTAGCTGCTGCCAATGCGGCTCTAGCACCAGCAGTATTGCCTGCAGCGAAATATCGTTGAGCAGCGGTAAGATATGGTGTCGCATTTAAAGAACCTAAACGGCGTTCAACAGTTGCATCCGCATAAACTGCATTTACACCTAAACCTAAGGAAAGGCTGTCTAATATTTTATAAGATCCACTTAAATTCAAGTTTAATGCGGTTAGGTCGGTTTTCCCAGCAATAAAACCAGCCGAATAATTATCATCATATTCAGTGGCTAAACCATAGTTCACATTTAATCCACCGCCGACCGCAAATTTATCATTGAGCGGAGCAACAAAATAGATATTTGGAACCGCCGCACTTTTGGCGATGTTTTTGGCATTTGCATTGGTATCTGCTCCAGTGCCATATAATGTAGTTCCCTCAATATCAATATTCGGATCCACATAAATTGCACCTAGTGAAATTTCAGGACGTTTAAATAAACTCATTAATGCAGGATTAGTTGCTACCACACCAGCATTATCCGCAATAGCGGCTTCACCCGCATAAGCACGACCTAAACCAGAAGTTGAAATTTCAGCTAATTGAAATGCAGCAGCGTTAGCTGCACCAGTTGCTACTAATAAAGCAGAGGATAATAAGGTTTTTGTAAAAATATTTTTCATTGGTTTTCCTAGAGAATTATTAATAATTAACACATAAAGAAAAAAAGCAGTCGAATTCTAATGAACGGTTATAAATAGTTCAATCTTTTTTGCTAATAAACCATCTGTTCCGACCAGTAGTAAAAAATCACATTGTGTCATAAAATATTAGTGATAAAATCTGCTAAAACGATTTAACAAAGGGAAAAATATGTCAAATAATTTAATTCAACGCATTGAACAAAATAGTCGTTGTGGTTCAAAATCAAAAGCTGAAGGATTTTTCGATGGTTCTTCAAGTGCGGTGCAAATTTCACAATTTTTTGCTACCCAACAAGATGCAGAACAGGCTTTACAATATTTCATACAAAAAGCTAAACAAGTAGAAAGTGAGCCTTGTGAAATTTACAGTGAGATTCAACAAATTGACAATACGATAGTATTAAATATGCAAATTACTTTTTGTTGTGAAGTAGAAGCGGTGTTATTTCAGATGAAAATTTGATGTTATTATAATTTTTCGTGGTTTTTCATGCGAATTTGATCTAAAAAATTTTTTCAAAAAATATTGTAATATTTCAAATTATCGTGTTAAATCAGCACCAATTATAAGGTTTTTCTTTTTAGGTATTATTATGTGCCAATTATTAGGTATGAATTGCAATACTCCAACGGATATTGTGTTTTCTTTTGAGGGTTTTCGCCGCCGTGCAGGTTTAACCGATAGTCATTCAGATGGCTTTGGAATCGCTTTTTTTGAGGGCAAGGGAGTACGTATTTTTCGGGATAATCGTCCTGCCGCATTGTCGCCGATTGGTGATTGCGTAAAACAATATAACATAAAGTCATTAAACGTCATTGCACATATTCGTAAAGCAACGCAAGGGAGTGTAGATATTGAAAATACCCATCCTTTTATTCGTGAAATTTGGGGTGAAAATTGGGTGTTCGCTCATAATGGTAATTTGCATGATTTACCAGATATGACAGGTCGTTTTTGCCAGCCGATTGGTTCAACAGATTCTGAAGCCGCATTTTGTTATATGGCAGAATTCTTAAAAAACCGTTTTCGTCGTAAACCAGCAGAACAAGAAATTTTTGCTGCCGTGCAAGAAGTAACGGAATTTTTATCCCAACATGGTACCTTTAATTTTATCCTATCTAATGGTGAATGGATGATCGGGCATTGTGCAACTAATTTACATTATATTACTCGCCAAGCCCCTTTTGGCAAAGCTCAACGTATTGATGATGAAGGGGTAATTGATTTTAGTGAGTATGCTAAAGAGGGCGATAAAGTAACCATCATTACCACTTTTCCATTAACCAAAGATGAAAAATGGACAAAAATGCTCAGTGGTGGCTTTGTGTTTTTTAAAGATGGTGAATTGATTAAAGAAATTGTTGGGGTTGAGCGAGAAATGTTTGATGACGGCACTTTGGGTGATCGTCAGGTTAACGAGTGTTTATAACTTAGCACTGATTTTCTGGTTATCTTGATAATTACTACTCCATAGTATGAGCAACCCTACACGAAAGTGTAGGGTTAATTGTATGATTAATAAATAAACTTCGCTTATTTGCTTTTCAGTAATTTCATCTTTTATTTTGGTTCATCATTTTATCCTAATAAAATTCATATAGTATTGGCTAAAATCACAGATTGTGCCATAATCCACACTGTATTTCAGATTAGATAAATATTAAGGATAAACGATAGTGATCGATGCCGATGGCTACCGTCCGAATGTTGGCATTGTCATTTGTAATAATAAAGGACAAGTGTTGTGGGCAAAAAGGTACGGACAAAATTCGTGGCAATTTCCGCAAGGGGGGATCAATGATAATGAAACCCCCGAACAAGCAATGTATCGTGAATTGTATGAAGAAGTGGGTTTAAGCAAGCAAGATGTTCGTATCGTTTGCTCATCAAAACATTGGTTACGTTATAAATTGCCGAAACGCTTATTACGTCATGATAGCAAGCCGATGTGCATTGGACAGAAGCAAAAGTGGTTTTTATTGCAGTTGATGATTGATGAAAATACGATTGATATGAATTGTAGTAAAACCCCTGAATTTGATGGTTGGCGTTGGGTCAGTTTTTGGTATCCAGTGCGTCAGGTGGTATCTTTTAAACGTGAAGTCTATCGTAAAGCAATGAAAGAATTTGCACTTACTTTATTCGATCCACATAAACCAGATATGGTAGTAGTGAATCAAAAAAATGCACAAAGTGCGGTGCAAAATTCACTACAAAAAGAAACACTCAATAGAACCCCTTATTATCATAAATCTCAACACAACACCAAGAAAAAGCGGAGATAGTAATATGCTTTCATTTTTACTCATTTGCCTATTAGTCGGCTGTGTAGTCGGTTTTTTAGCAGGTCTATTTGGTATCGGTGGTGGTTTAGTCATTGTGCCTGTGTTGGTCTATTTGTTACCAATGATGGGTATTCCCGATCCGATGTTAATGTCGGTGGCATTAGGCACATCGTTTACCACGATTATTATTACGGGAGCATCTTCCGCCTATAATCATTACAAATCAGGCAACATTGTTTGGTCATCTTTAAAGATTTTCGCCCCCTCTATTATGGTAGCAACCTATTTAGCTAGTTTTTTTGTCAGCCAGCTACCAAAAGCCTATTCCAGTAAAATTTTTGCTTGCTTAGTGGTGTATTTAGCGATCAAAATGATCTTATCAGCCAAATCTAAAATGCAAAATAAACCGCTAACGACGCAATCCGCCATTATTGGTGGGGGATTGATTGGTATTGCTTCAAGTTTTGCTGGTATTGGTGGTGGCGGTTTTATTGTGCCATTTTTAAATGCTCGTGGTTATGAAATGAAACAAGCCATTGGTTCATCTTCGTTTTGTGGTATGTTACTGGCTATTTCAGGTTCATTAAGTTATATTTCAAGTGGTTGGAACCTAGACAGTATGCCAGAATGGTCGTTAGGTTATGTTTATCTACCAGCGGTATTAGGCATTACCTTAACATCTATGTTTACCACCAAGTTAGGGGTAATGGTGACGAACCGTTTACCTGTTGTTACGCTAAAACGTTGTTTTGCGGTATTTTTGATTTTTGTTGCATTAAAAATGCTCATTAGTTAATTTAAAAAGGAATTTATGCACGATTTTATTCATTTACCTTATATTGATCCCATTGCCTTTTCGCTCGGTCCTATCAGTTTACATTGGTATGGGATTATGTATTTATTGGGCTTTGGTTTTGCCTATTGGCTCGGTATGAAACGAGTAAAGCATTCGCAAGGCGATTGGAATACAGATCAATTTGATCAACTGTTATATAGCTGTTTTGCAGGCGTGATCTTAGGTGGTCGAGTTGGAGATGTTTTTTTCTATAGTTTTGATAAATTCCTACAGGATCCGTTATATTTATTTCGGATCTGGGAAGGCGGAATGTCTTTTCACGGTGGGTTAATCGGTGTGATTGTGGCAATGATTTGGGTATCATTCCGTCAAAAACGCAGTTTCTGGCAAACCGCTGATTTAATTGCACCTCTCGTACCATTTGGTTTAGGCTTGGGTCGTTTAGGTAATTTTATCAATAACGAACTCTGGGGACGACCAGTAGAAAATCTGGATACAGTACCTTGGGCAATGTTCCCTTATGGTTATCAAGGCGATATTCCATTGCACCCCTCTCAATTATATGAAGCCATTTTAGAGGGCGTGGTGTTATTTGCTATTTTAAATTTATTTATTCGTAAACCTCGTCCAACAGGATCAGTTTCTGGTTTATTTTTAATTGGTTATGGTTGTTTTCGCTTCTTGGTGGAATATGTGCGAGAAATCGATCATCACGTTAACTCCACAACAGATTTGATTACCCGTGGTCAATTACTTTCTTTACCTATGATTATTGGCGGAATTGCGATTATGGTTTGGGCATATCGCCGTTCTCATTCGGTGAAAAGTGCGGTGAAAAAATAAGGAATTTTGTATGCGACAATATTTAAATTTATGCCAACGCATTATTAATGAAGGGACTTGGATTGAGAACGAGCGAACAGGAAAACGTTGTTTAACCGTAATCAATGCCGATCTGGAATATGATGTAGCGAATAATCAATTTCCGATTATTACCACCCGAAAAAGTTATTGGAAAGCTGCCATTGCAGAATTTTTAGGTTATATCCGTGGTTATGATAATGCCGCCGATTTTCGCAAACTGGGAGCAAAAACTTGGGACGCTAATGCTAATGAAAATCAAGCATGGTTAAATAATCCGAACCGTAAAGGTACAGACGATATGGGGCGGGTTTACGGCGTACAAGGAAGACGTTGGCAAAAGCCGAACGGCGAAACCGTAGATCAGTTGCGTAAAATCGTCAATCATTTGAGCAAAGGCATTGATGATCGTGGTGAGATATTAACGTTCCTCAATCCTGGTGAAATTGATCTCGGTTGTTTACGCCCTTGTATGTACAATCATACCTTTTCTTTATTGGGTGACACGCTTTATTTAACCAGCTATCAGCGTTCTTGTGATGTACCGCTTGGATTAAATTTTAATCAAATTCAAGTATTTACTTTCTTAGCGTTAATGGCACAGATTACGGGCAAAAAAGCGGGTCGTGCCTATCACAAAATTGTGAATGCCCATATTTATGAAGATCAGCTAGCGTTGATGCGTGATGTGCAGTTAAAACGTGAACCGTTTCCATCGCCGAAATTAGAGATTAATCCTGATATTAAAAGTCTTGAAGATTTGGAAACTTGGGTGACGATGGATGATTTTAATGTGGTGGGGTATGAGTGTCATGAGCCGATTAAGTATCCGTTTAGTGTTTAACATGCCTAGCACTGACGTACTAGGTTAAGTATGATATCGCTACTCCGTAGCGAGATGATAGATAAGATGCGGAGCATCGTTAATTGCGTAACCCTGTACGAGAGTGCAGGGTGAAAAATATTATGACCCAAACTGAACTCGACCAACACTTCATCACCCACGCCCTAACACTTGCTCAAAAAGCTCAAGAGGCAGGTGAAATTCCCATTGGTGCCGTTTTAGTAGATGAAAATAACCACATCATCGGTGAGGGCTGGAATCAATCCATTACCAACAACGATCCCACTGCTCATGCCGAAATAATCGCATTGCGTCAGGGGGCGGAAACTATCCAAAATTATCGTTTATTAAATACAACTCTCTATGTTACCTTAGAGCCTTGTACCATGTGTGCAGGAGCTATTTTACATAGTCGCATTAAACGCCTCGTTTTTGGAGCTTATGATTACAAAACGGGAGCAGTAGGATCACGTTTTCATTTCTTTGATGATTATAAAATGAACCATGTTTTGGCAATTACAGGGGGGATTTTAGCGGAAAAGTGCGGTGAAAAATTGAGTGATTTTTTTAGACAACGACGTGAACAGAAGAAACAGCAAAAATTAACCCAATCAATACGTTAATCTGCCTTTAATATTCCATCATTTCAGCGTATAATGCGTGCGTTCCTGTGTGTTAATTTTAGATTAATACGATCTCTTTTATTTAAATTTATAAATTGGTAAAAATATGTCAGAACAAGTTGATTACAAAAATACCTTAAACCTGCCTGAAACAGGTTTTCCAATGCGTGGGGATTTGGCTAAGCGTGAACCAGCCATGTTAAAAAATTGGTACGATAAGAATCTTTACGGCAAAATCCGTCAAGCGGGCAAAGGCAAAAAAACCTTTATTTTGCATGATGGTCCTCCCTATGCCAACGGGACGATTCATATCGGGCATGCGGTGAATAAAATCTTAAAGGATATGATTGTCAAATCCAAAACCTCTTTGGGTTATGATTCGCCTTATATCCCTGGTTGGGACTGTCATGGTTTGCCGATTGAGTTAAAAGTAGAAGCCTTAGTGGGTAAGCCGAATCAAAAAGTGACGGCGGCAGAATTTCGTGAAGAATGTCGTAAATACGCCCGTGAACAGGTGGAGGGGCAGAAAAAAGATTTTATCCGTTTGGGCGTAATTGGCGATTGGGATAATCCTTATTTAACCATGAACTTTACTACCGAAGCCAATATTATCCGTGCTTTCGGTAAAGCGGTGGCGAACGGGCATTTGTACAAAGGGGCAAAACCTGTGTATTGGTGTTTGGATTGTGCCTCTTCGCTTTCCGAAGCGGAAGTGGAATATGAGGATAAAACCTCACCGTCTATTTATGTGAAATTCCAAGCTGCCGATGAAAGTGCGGTGGAAAAAGCCTTTAATTTGAGCGAAAAAGGCTCAGGCAAATTATCAGCGGTGATTTGGACGACGACCCCTTGGACCATTCCATCCAATAAAGCCATTGCGTTAAACGCAGAATTTGACTATCAAGTAGTGCAATTCGGTGACGAACGTTTAATTTTGGCTAAAGAATTGGTCGAATCTGTGGCGAAAGCCATTGGGGTAGAAAATTGGAAAGTGCTTGGTTCCGCCAAAGGTTCAGAGCTTGAACTATTGCCATTCAATCACCCGTTTTATGCTTACCAAGTGCCGTTTATTTTAGGCGAACACGTTACCCTTGATGGCGGTACGGGGCTGGTGCATACCGCTCCCGATCATGGTCAGGACGACTATGTAATCGCCCGTCAATATAATATTGGTATGGCGGGTTTGGTTGGTAATGACGGTAAATTTATTAGCACGACTGAATTTTTTGCAGGGCTTGGCGTGTTTGAAGCTAACGGCAAAGTGCTGGAAAAATTAGAAGAAGTTGGTGCGTTACTCAAATTGGAAAAAATCCGTCACAGCTATCCGCATTGTTGGCGACACAAAACCCCTGTGATTTTCCGTGCGACACCACAATGGTTTATCGGTATGGAAGTGAAAGGATTACGTCAACAGGCGTTAAGTGAAATCAAAAAAGTACGTTGGATTCCAGATTGGGGTCAAGCCCGTATTGAAAAAATGGTGGAAAACCGCCCAGACTGGTGTATCTCACGTCAACGTACTTGGGGTGTGCCAGTGGCGTTATTTATTCATAACGAAACCGAACAATTGCATCCACGTACCCAAGAATTAATTGAGCAAGTAGCAAAATTGGTGGAACAAAAAGGCATTCAGGCTTGGTGGGATCTCGATCCAAAAGATTTACTTGGTGACGATGCGACAAATTATCACAAAGTACCTGATACCCTTGATGTGTGGTTTGATTCTGGATCAACCTATTCTTCGGTCGCACCGTTCCGCCCTGAATTTCACGGCAATGAACCTGATATGTATCTTGAAGGTTCGGATCAACACCGCGGTTGGTTTATGTCGTCTTTAATGCTTTCGACCGCCACGGATAACAAAGCCCCGTATAAACAAGTGTTGACGCACGGTTTCACGGTGGACGGTCAAGGTCGCAAGATGTCGAAATCTATCGGTAATATTGTCACCCCACAACAGGTGATGGACAAATTCGGTGGTGATATTTTACGTCTTTGGGTAGCTTCTACTGATTACACAGGTGAAATGACCGTTTCTGATGAGATTTTAAAACGTGCTGCCGACAGCTATCGCCGTATTCGCAACACCGCTCGTTTTTTATTGGCAAACTTAAACGGTTTTGATCCAACACGGGATTTAGTCAAACCTGAAGAAATGATTTCTTTAGACCGTTGGGCAGTGGATTGTGCCTTGCAGGCACAAAATGAAATTAAAGACAATTATGACAACTATCAATTCCATGCCGTGGTGCAACGTTTGATGAAATTCTGTTCGATCGAAATGGGTTCATTCTATTTGGATATTATCAAAGACCGTCAATACACCACCAAAGCGGACAGTCTTGCCCGCCGTAGCTGTCAGACTGCTTTATGGCATATTGCCGAAGCCTTAGTGCGTTGGATTGCCCCGATTTTATCCTTTACTGCCGATGAAATCTGGCACTATATTCCAGGTGAACGCAGCGAATTTGTATTTACCGAAGAATTTTATGACGGCTTATTTGCGTTAGACTCAAATGAACAATTTGATGACGCTTACTGGCAACAAATTTTAACAGTGCGTGATGAAATCAACCGTGTGTTAGAAACCGCCCGTAACGACAAAATAATCGGCGGTGGCTTGGAAGCAGAAGTGACGATTTTTGCCAATGAAGAATACGCACGTTTACTTGCAAAACTCGGCAATGAATTACGTTTCGTAACGATTACCTCAAAAGCAGATGTTAAACCATTGGCAACAGCCGATGTCGCTGAGGGCGAAGTAAAAGGCTTGGCAATCAAAGTCATTCGTTCCGCTAACCACAAATGCCCACGCTGCTGGCACTATTCCGACAGCCCGACAGAAAATACTCTCTGTTCACGCTGCGAAGAAAACGTCAACGGCAACGGCGAAGTGAGAAAATTTGCGTAGTAGTCGTAGCTAAGATATTCCCCGTCTGAACCGCCTGAGCGTTTTGGTATTTTTAGCTAAATTTTGCCTGTCTGAGCGAAGCGAGTTCAAAATTTAGCGTGAAGAAAATACCAAATAAGCGAAGAAAAGCGGTGAAGTCGGGGTGTGTTTTTCTTTGCCTACTTTCTTTTGCACAAGCAAAAGAAAGTACGGTCGCCCAGCGGGCGAAATACGAACTTATTAAAAGCAAAGAAAAAGTAAATCGCCAACAGCGAAACCCGATTTAAATTAAAATCAACCAAATTTATAAAAAACAAAATAATGACATCAAAACAAAACAAAAACGGCTTACCCTACCTCTGGCTCGCACTCTTCGCCTTTATCGCCGATCTTGCGACCAAATACATCATCGTAGAAAATTTCCAACTCTACGAAAGCATCAACATACTCCCAATTTTTAACCTAACCTACGCCCGCAACACAGGGGCAGCGTTTAGTTTTTTAGCCGATCACAGTGGTTGGCAAAAATACTTTTTTATTGGGCTAGCATTAACCATTTCTGCCATATTAATTTATTTTCTGCAAAAAAACACCGCACTTCAAAAGTTACAAAATTCTGCTTATGCCCTGATTATTGGCGGAGCATTAGGTAATATGGTGGATCGCATGTATCACGGTTTCGTGGTCGATTTTTTGGATTTTTATTGGCAAGATTGGCATTATCCCGTGTTTAATGTGGCGGATATTGCTATCTGTGTGGGGGCAGGGTTGTTGGTACTGGATGCCTTAAAAAATGGTGAACATAAAAAGAGCGAGAAAAAAGCGTGAAAATCATTTTAGCCAACCCGAGAGGATTCTGTGCGGGCGTTGACCGAGCGATTAGCATTGTTGAACTTGCGTTAGAAATTCATGGGGCACCGATTTACGTACGTCACGAAGTGGTACATAACCGTTTTGTCGTCAATGGATTGCGGGAACGTGGGGCAATTTTTGTCGAAGAATTGGACGAAGTGCCAGATGGTTCGATTGTGATTTTCTCTGCTCATGGCGTATCGCAGGCGGTACGGCAGGAAGCCAAACGCCGAAATCTGAGAGTATTTGATGCCACTTGCCCATTGGTCACCAAAGTCCACATGCAAGTGGCTCGTGCCAGTAAAAAAGGCACCAAAGCTATTTTAATCGGACACCAAGGACACCCCGAAGTGCAAGGTACAATGGGGCAATATAGTAATGATGACGGCGGTATTTTCCTTGTGGAAGATGTGGAAGATATTGCTAAACTCAAATTGCATGACAATGAAGATCTCACCTTTATGACCCAAACCACACTGTCTATTGATGATACCGCAGATGTGA
This sequence comes from Lonepinella sp. MS14435, assembly GCF_042485795.1. Taxonomy (GTDB): domain Bacteria; phylum Pseudomonadota; class Gammaproteobacteria; order Enterobacterales; family Pasteurellaceae; genus Lonepinella. The sequence goes on along the minus strand of NZ_CP169368.1, from coordinate 2,053,953 downwards.
TTGAGGCGTTAAAACAAAAATATCCGAGTATTCAAGGTCCTCGTAAAAATGATATTTGCTATGCGACCACCAATCGTCAGCAGGCGGTGCGAGATTTAGCCGAGCAATCGGATTTGGTAATTGTGGTCGGTTCCAAAAATTCCTCTAATTCAAATCGTTTAGCTGAGTTATCTAATAGAATGGGAACACCTGCGAAATTACTTGATGATGCGACCGATATTGATCCTGAATGGTTAAAAGGTGTTGAAACCATCGGCTTAACGGCTGGTGCTTCTGCTCCCGAAGTGTTGGTACAATCGGTGATTAGTCGTTTGAAAGAGCTGGGCGTAACAGAAGTGGAAGAACTACAAGGCTGTGAAGAAAATACGGTTTTTGAAGTGCCTAAAGAGTTGCGGATTAAGGAAGTGAGTTAGAACTAGAAAAGTGCGGTAAAAAATACCGCACTTTTGGGGTTAGCATTACAAAATATCCAACAATTCCACTTCAAACACCAATACACTAAACGGTGGAATGGATTGACCTGCACCACGTTCACCGTAGGCAAGATTATGTGGAATAGTTAACCGCCATTTTGAGCCTACAGGCATTAACTGGAGAGCTTCTGTCCAACCAGCAATAACACCACTTACAGGGAATTCCGCTGGAGTACCACGTACCACAGAGCTATCGAAGGTAGTACCATCAATCAGTTTGCCAGTGTAATGTACACGTACACTGTCTTGGCGAGTAGGTTTATTGCCATTGCCTTGATTTAATACTTCATATTGTAAGCCTGTTTCAGTGACTTTTACATTATCTTTTTTGGCATTTTCCACTAAGAATGCACGACCTTCGTCTTCAATTTGTTTAAATTGTGCATTTGCCACTTCTTGTGCTTGTTGTTGAATTTGTTGTAAAGCTGTAGTGACTTCACTTAAATCTATGGCTGGTTTATTTTGATTTAATACATCATAAATACCCTTGGCAACAGCTTCCGCAGAAACTTGCATACCACTATCAGCAAGCTGTTGACCAATTTGTAAACCGATACCATAACCGCCTTTTTCAGCAGTTGTTACTAATTTTACTGAGTCAAAAATTGACATAGATTTTCCTTTTTTATGAATTTTATGAATTGATTATTTTTTATAAGCGAGAACTTGACCAACTCGGGTTACAGCATCCACATCTAAGTTGTCAGCTAAACGGACTTTATTGGATTGAAATAAATTAATGACGGTTGAACCGAGTTGAAATGCACCCATTTCTTGACCTTTCTGAAGTTTCATTGCGTTTTCGCCTTCGTAAGTCCAAGTTTTTACTTCATTAGGACGTGGCGGTGTGATGATACCAGCCCAAGCGGTACTAATGCTAGCGGTAATGGTTGCTCCCACTAAAATTTGGATCATTTTACCAAATTCAGTATCAAACACACAAATAACACGTTCATTACGAGCTAATAAGTTAGGAACATGGGTATTTAAGAATGGATTAACCGAGAATAAATCTCCTGGGACATAAATCATTTTGCGTAAGGTAGCGTTACAAGGCATGTGGACGCGGTGGTAATCACTGGGTGATAAATACGTGGTAGCGAACTCACCATTTTTAAATTCATTGACTAATTCTTGATCTTCCGCTAACAGATCATTTAAGCTAAAAAAGTGACCTTTTGCCTGTAATAATAAATTATCAGAAATACGCCCACATTGGCTAATTTTGCCATCAGCAGGTAAGCACAGTGTAGAGGCATCTTGATTGATTTGTCGAGCATTTTCTGACAAGGAACGAATAAAAAATTCATTGAAGCTCTCGTAAGCATGAAATTCAGTTTTAGTTGCTTCTTGCATATTTACTTTGTATTTCTTAGCAAATAATTTAATCGCAAAGTGAGTTACCGCCCCCCATTTTTGCTTGGCAAACCACCCTGCTAATTGCGTTAGATAAAGTTGTGGCATAACGTACTGAAAAGCAATTTTCACACGCTGCCAATAGGTTAATTGATTCATAAATTCATTTTCCTTAAATAATAAATAATCACTCCATTTTAATTATAGCATTAATCTTTAAATTTAGGTTAAATTGAGTAACTGGTTTAATAAGTAGATACAATTAAATTAAATTTTCATTAGATTATCGACTTTTCGCAGAAAAAATGATAATTTTCTTTGACTAATTGGCGATCAAAAGGTAATATTCGCACCCTATGCAAAAGGTAAAACTACCCCTAACGACAGATCCTGTTAAAGATGCCCAACGAAGACTTGATTATGATGGCTATTATGCCGCTAGTCAGCTTGAACGTCTGAATGAGTCTGTAGTAAAAGTGCTTGGTGATGCACTGGTGACATTATCGTTTTTCATTGATCCGCAAAAGTTGGTAGTAATGAAAGGTCATGCAACAGTTGATGTCGAACTCGAGTGTCAACGTTGTGAACAACCTTTTGTACAAACACTAAGCTGTGATTTCTGTTATAGCCCAGTGGCTAATTTGGATCGAGCCGATGAATTACCCGAAATTTATGAACCAATTGAATTTAATCAATTTGGTGAAATAGATTTACTTGGTACGATTGAAGATGAATTTATTTTGTCTTTACCTATCGTTCCAATGCATTCATCTGAACACTGTGAAGTGTCCGTAGCGGAACAGGTATTTGGTGAATTGCCAGAAGAATTGGCAAAAAAACCGAACCCGTTCTCTGTATTAGCTAGTTTAAAGCAAAAGTAAATTTAGGAGATAAGCCCGTGGCTGTTCAACAAAATAAAAAATCTCGTTCACGTCGTGATATGCGTCGCTCTCACGATGCCTTGACTACTGCTGCAGTATCAGTTGATAAAGCAAGTGGTGAAACTCATTTACGTCATCACGTTACTGCTGACGGTTTCTACCGTGGTCGTAAAGTGATCAATAAGTAATTGCTGTTATAAGGTAATAACTTGAGTCGTCTAACCCTTGCGTTAGATGTGATGGGCGGGGACATTGGTCCCCGTATTACTATCCCCGCATCGTTGAAAGCATTGGAAAATGATCCAATGCTATCTTTGCTATTGTTTGGCGATAGCCAACAGATTGCTCCTTTTCTCGTCAATGCTCCGAAAGCATTAGTTGAACGTCTAACTATTTATCATACCTCGCATCAAATTGAGAATGATCAAGGTTTAACCTATGCCTTACGTCATAGTAGGGGAAGTTCGATGCGATTAGCGATTGAAGCCGTGCAAAAAGGGGAGGCACAAGGGTGTGTTAGTGCTGGAAATACCGCAGCATTAATGGGTTTATCGAAAGTCATTTTACAACCTTTAAAGGGAATTCAGCGTCCAGCGTTACTGGCATTATTGCCTACCATTGATGGTAAGCGGTCGGTAATGTTAGATCTTGGAGCAAATATTGATTGTGATGCAGAAAATTTATATCAATTTGCCTTAATGGGATCGATTTTTGCTGAAAATCAGTTAAACTTAGTATATCCACGAATTGCTTTATTAAATATTGGTGTAGAAGCAATTAAAGGTCATCAATCCATTCGCGTTGCCGCAGAAATGTTGGAAAAAGACACCGCACTTAATTATATTGGTTTTATTGAGGGCAATTATTTACTCAATGGCAATGCTGATGTGATTGTGAGTGATGGTTTTGCTGGTAATATTGCGTTAAAGACCCTTGAGGGGGCGGCGAAAAATGTGATTGGTTTACTAAAGGGAAAATCACGTAATCATTTATTAAAACCGTTATTTAATTGGTTGATGAGTCGATTATTTAAAGATAGTTACCAACGCTTAAAAAGTATTAATCCTGATCAATACAATGGGGCATCTTTAATTGGATTAACTTCCGTGGTGGTGAAAAGCCACGGTAGTGCCAATGTAGAGGCATTTGATAATGCAATTAAAGATGCGGCATTACAGGTTCGCCAACAAATTCCACAGAAGATTTTGGCTGGATTAGAAAAATATTAGCCTTAAAAGATTAACAAATTATAAAAGATAATGAGAAAACTATGTATAGTCGAATTTTAAGCACTGGTAGTTATTTACCACAACAAGTTAGAACTAACGCCGATTTAGAAAAAATGGTAGATACCTCTGACGAATGGATTGTTACTCGTTCAGGTATTAGAGAACGCCGTATTGCAGGGGCAGATGAAACCGTTGCTACAATGGGGTATCAAGCCGCTCAAAAGGCACTTGAACAGGTAAATCTTGATCCTAATGATATTGATTTAATCGTAGTGGGGACAACTACAAATTCACATGCTTATCCCAGTGCTGCATGCCAAATTCAAACCCTATTAGACATTGATGATGCTATTGCTTTTGATGTTGCAGCGGCTTGTACAGGGTTTGTGTATGCTTTAACGGTAGCAGACCAATTTATTCGCACTGGGCAAGTAAAAAAAGCCCTAGTCATTGGTTCAGATCTTAATTCGCGTAATTTAGATGAAACTGATCGTGGTACAGTGATTTTATTTGGTGATGGTGCAGGTGCAGTGATTTTAGAAGCTAGTGAACAACAAGGTATTATATCTAGCCATTTACATTCTAGCCCTGATCACCATGAAACCTTATTATTACCGCAATCTAATCGTGGTGATGAAAAATCGGGTTTTATTCAAATGCAAGGTAACGAAACCTTTAAATTAGCCGTGCGAGAATTGGCTAATGTGGTAGAAGAAACTTTGAGAGCAAATAATTTAGATAAATCTGCTATTGACTGGTTAGTGCCACATCAAGCTAATCTACGCATTATTTCAGCAACGGCAAAAAAATTAGAAATGGATATGTCGCAAGTGGTGGTAACGCTTGATAAATATGCTAATACCAGTGCGGCAACAGTGCCAACCGCTTTAGACGAAGCAATTCGTGATGGACGTATTCAACGCGGTCAGCTTTTATTGCTTGAAGCCTTTGGTGGTGGTTGGACTTGGGGTTCGGCTTTAGTGCGTTACTAACTGTAAAAAGTGCGGTGTTTTTTTAGAATTTTTTAGAGAAGGAAAGAAAAATGAAAAAATTTGCAATGGTTTTCCCCGGTCAAGGTTCGCAAAGTGTAGGAATGTTAGCGGAATTAGCCACCGAATTTCCTGTAGTAGAACAAACGTTTAAACAGGCTTCAGAAGTGCTTGGTTATGATTTATGGCAATTAGTTCAGCAAGGTTCCGCAGAAGAATTAAACAAAACTTGGCAAACCCAACCTGCTTTACTTGCCGCTTCTGTGGCAATTTATCGTGTTTGGCAACAACAATATCCTGATCTAAAACCAGACCTTATGGCAGGACACAGTTTGGGTGAATATTCGGCATTAGTTTGTGCTGAAGCAATAGATTTCCAAGATGCAATCAAACTGGTGGAATTACGTGGTCGGTTAATGCAACAAGCCGTACCTGAGGGGACGGGAGCAATGTATGCGATTATCGGATTAGATAATGACAGTATTATCAATGCGTGTAAGGCAGCGGAACAGGGTGAAGTGGTTTCTGCAGTGAACTTTAACTCACCAGGACAAGTAGTGATTGCTGGTTCGAAAGCAGCGGTTGAGCGTGCAGCTGTGGCGTGTAAAGAAGCAGGTGCAAAACGTGCCTTACCTTTAGCGGTGAGTGTGCCATCACATTGTGCATTAATGAAACCAGCTGCTGATCAATTAGCCGTTGCTTTAGAAAGTATTGCGGTAAAATCGCCTATTACCCCAGTGATTAATAACGTTGATGTCAAAACCGAAAACGAAAGTTCAGCTATTCGCACCGCACTTGTACGCCAACTTTATAGCCCAGTACGCTGGACGGAAAGTGTAGAAAAAATGGCAAAAAGCGGTGGTGTAGAAGTCTTAGTAGAAATTGGACCGAATAAAGTATTAACTGGCTTAACAAGTCGCATTGTCAAAGATCTTACAGCGATAGCAGTCAATGATGTGAAATCATTAGAAAGCGTAAAAGAGCTATTGGCTTAATAAAATTAAAAGGAGAAATTATGCAAGGTAAAATCGCATTAGTCACAGGGGCAACTCGTGGTATTGGTAAAGCTATTGCTGAAGAATTGGTTAGCAAAGGTGCATTTGTTATTGGTACAGCTACATCTGAAAAAGGGGCTGAAAGTATTTCCGCTTATTTAGGTGAACAAGGTAAAGGTCTGGTATTAAATGTGGCAGATCAAAACTCAATAGAAGAGGTTCTAGCAAAAATTAAAGCTGAACATGGTGATATTGATATTTTAGTCAATAATGCAGGGATTACACGTGATAATCTGTTAATGCGAATGAAAGACGAAGAATGGTTTGATATTTTACAAACCAACTTAACCTCTGTGTTCTATTTATCTAAAGCGATGCTACGGTCCATGATGAAAAAACGCTTTGGACGGATTATTACCATTGGTTCTGTAGTGGGTTCAATGGGCAATGCTGGGCAAACAAATTACTGTGCAGCTAAAGCAGGCTTAATCGGTTTTAGTAAAGCATTAGCTAAAGAAGTCGCTTCGCGTGGTATTACGGTAAATGTAGTAGCACCTGGTTTTATTGCAACAGATATGACGGAAGCTCTGACTGAAGAGCAAAAAGCTGTTACGCTTGCTGCGGTGCCTGCTGGTCGTTTAGGTGATCCGAAAGATATTGCGAAAGCAGTTGCATTTTTGGCATCTGATGATGCGGGTTATATTACAGGAAATACATTGCACGTTAATGGTGGCATGTACATGGCTTAGTTTCTTACTTGCTTTTGCATGAGCAAAAGCAAGTAAGCGAAGAAAACACACTCTAATTTTGCCTACTTTTTCCATTTTGAATGGGTTTTTATCTAGCCAAACTCTTTTCTTAATGGTAGAATTAGCCTAATTGTATAGGGTTTTTGCGGTTTGACCTGTAATAAAACACTTGCAAGTTTTGTAAAAATCCATAAACTAACAACTCTCACCATTTAGGTAAATTACAATAGGAAACAAAAATGAGCATTGAAGAACGCGTAAAAAAAATCATTGTTGAACAATTAGGTGTTAAGGAAGAAGAAGTAAAATCTGAAGCTTCATTTATTGAAGATTTAGGTGCAGATTCTTTAGATACCGTTGAATTAGTAATGGCTTTAGAAGAAGAATTTGATATTGAAATTCCTGATGAAGAAGCTGAGAAAATTACCACTGTTCAATCTGCGATTGATTACGTTCAAAACAATCAATAATTTCTTTTAGGCGGTTTTAATAACCGCCTAAATTTTTTCTATTCAATTAACTTCCCTCTGCTTTCGACAATTTTGTTGTCTTTCTGGCGACTCTTCTCAAAATCTTGAATAGATTGTCCTTGTTTTAAAATATGTGGGGTAACAAAAATGACTAATTCTCGTTTCTGGTGTTTATCATTTTGTTTACGGAATAGATGTTTTACCACAGGAATATCACCTAATACAGGGACTTTATCGACACCTTTACTTAATGTATCTTGAAATACACCACCTAATACAATGGTTTCGCCATCTTTGGCAAATACTTGCGTGTTAATTTCTTGTTTATCAATGGTGATCACCTCTCCTTCACCAGATTGTACTGCTGCTCCAGGCGAATTTTGGCTGACGATAAGATCCAACAAAATGGCATTATCTTGTGAAATATGGGGAGTTACTTCTAAGCCTAATACGGCTTCACGAAATTCTACATTTTGCGAACCGCTTTTTTCGTTGGTCGATACATAAGGGATTTCAGTACCTTGTTTAATGCTCGCTGATTTTTTGTTAGTGGTAAGTAATTTGGGGCTGGCAATAATTTTGACGTTATTTTCTCGCTCAAGTGCGGTTAATTCTAAATCTAATAAACGCCCATTAATTTTTGCCACTTGTAATGCCAGCGAACCAGCAGGGGTATTGACTGCTCCGAAATTCACATTTAAATTATCTGCAATATTGCTAAAACCATTGGCAGCAAGGCTTCCTGCCACTTTATGTGAACTGCTAGTTGGATCAAATAATCCCCAACGAACCCCTAATTCTTGTAAACTTTCATCTGTAATGGTAACAATGCGAGCTTCAATCGCAATTTGTTCTATCGGTTTATCTAACTCTTTGACTAACTTGCGGATATTTTTAATAGACTGAGCATTGTCTTTCACAATTAATAAATTACTGCGATCATCAAAGCTAATGCTACCTTCCCCAGACAATAAAGATCCATTCCCAGTGGTTAAAGATTTCATCACTTCTGAGGCTTTAGCAAAATGTAATTTAAGAGTAACGGTATGCAGTGGTTCTATGATTGGGGCAGATATATCAGATATTGCAGGAAAATCACCTGTACCATCGTTTGTTGGCATATTTTCTTGATTCAGATAATAAATTCCTTTTTCTTTAATCAGGGAGAGATTTTTAATTTTTGCCACAGAATGAAATAATTGATCGAGCGTGGTATTTTCTAATTGCAAGGATAAGGTTCCTGTGAGTTCATCATTGATAATTAAATTCGCATTTTGTTCTAATGCGAGCTGTTGCAAGGTGGCTACCAATGGTGCTTGTTTTAATCGAATTGAAAAAGTGAGATCAGCGGGTTGTTCAGCATAACTGCTGGTGAAAAAAATAGCCCAAACTAAACCGCACTTTAGGCTAAACTTTAATAGATAAATCAAGGTGTTCATTGGTTATTCCTATAATTTTAAAATGATTACTTCACCAGCACTACAATCCGCTTTCCAAGTTAAGAATTCGGCTTGTGTTTTGTTGATATTTTGTAGTTGATAACTGTCTATGCCAATTAAATCATGTTCTTTGGCACTATCAATCTCACCGTTTTTATTTTGCAGTAAAATTTGTTTTCTATCTTTGAACAGTAAAATGCCGATAAGCGTTAATTGGTTAAAGGGGGTTTTAGGCATGATATTGGCGTGTTTTTGTAAACATTGGGCAGTTTGAGTTTTTGCTGTGTTGTCAGATTGAACCATGTCCTGAGTACGTTGATTTTTATCAAATGGATCCGTTTTGGCTAGAGCAACCGAACAAAATAAGGCAATAATGAGGCTAGTTATTTTTGTTAACATTTTATTTTTCTCTCTGATGTTGAGTGAAGTTTAATTGGAAGATAACATCACTTTCAATGGAATAATCAATATTTTCCGCTTTACGAATTTGTAGTGATACCAAGTGTAACGCATTGTGTTGAGCTAAAAGTGTGGTGATAAAATGGGTTAGATCGCTAAAATAACCTTGTATATGCAAGGTTAATTGTGGCTTTTGATTAAAGATCCATTGATGATTTTCAAATTGTAACGTGCCAGATAACTGTTGTACCGTTTGATTGATTGGCGGTAACTGATTAGCTAATTCAGGGGTTAGTAAATGTTGTTCCATTTGTTGTTTAATACCTTGTAATAGTTGTTGTTTATGCTCAAGATCCTGTTGAATATGGATAGTTTGTTGTTCGGTTTGGGTGAATAAATAATAATGGGATATCCCTTGAAATAACGGAAAATATAAGACAACTATCCCTAATAGGATAAAGCTGATAAGGTGTTTGCCATAGGAAAGTTTAAGCCACTTTCCCCACAAATTCTCAGGATTATTCAGTATCGTCCAGTGCATTTGGGTTCTCCATATTAATGAATTGCAACTGAAACTCAAATTGTAAAGTACCGTCAGACTGTGGTGAAAATTGTGAAAGTTTTAGTTGATTGATTTGTGGATGTTGTTTAAAAAATTGATGGATTTGTTCAAATTCTGCTTGATCGTGTGCTTTACCTTGTAAGGTGAATTGGCTGGCAGAAAATTGTAGTATTTGCAGTTCACCTTGTTCAATCGGCAATTCAGACAGTAACTGAAATAAAACGTCCACAAAATTTGATGGAATTTCCACCGCACTTTGCTTGCCGTTACGCTGTAATCGTTGCTGAAATTGCATGATTTTCTGTTCTACTTGATTCAACTGTTGCTGAATACTTTGTTGTTTTTGTAATTGTTCTGCGTATTGCAGTTGATAATAATCGGCAAATTGGGTTAAACCGAAATAACTTAACATTATCAACATGATCAACAAAGCGAGTCGCCATAATTCTTGACGACTACGTTGTTGATGTAATTCCAAACGCCAAGGCAATAAATTAATAGCCATTTTCATTTTGTTGCCAGTTTTTTTGCCAAAGTGATGCACCTAATGCGATAAGTGGTATATCAGATGTTATTCGTTGATATTTCGCATGAAACTGGATATTTTTAGCTTGTGAATATAGCCAAACATCATCGATTTTTTGCTGGTAACGTTGTGCAAATAGCTGATATAGCTCGATTAAATTAGCTTGTGAGGGATGGGATAGAATTTGCCATTCTTGCTGTGTTTGACGAAATAAAATGGTGTTTTGTTCATCTTGGTAGATAAGTAAACTATGATTTGATGGTGTAGTTTGTAGCGTATAGCAAAAGGCTCTGTATAGACAGCTCACAACCGTATCTAATACCTTGATATTTAAGGGTAGAAACTGTATCAATAAACTTTGTGCCACGATTTTCCGAACGGCAAAAATATCCAAACGTAACCCTTGCTTTAAGGGTAGGGTTATATAATCAAACCAAAGATCATCAAGGGGAATCGGTAATTCATTTTCTAGTGTATAACGGCATTGGTGATCGCATTCACTCTCGTTTAGATGATGTTGTAAGAGTAAACTTTTAAACCAAACTTGGTGTGGCAATATGGCTGTTACCCATTTGATTTCTAGCGGTCGTTGAATTTCCATTTGGTTTGAAATTTGTTCGAATAAGGTTGAGTTAATGGTATTGGGTGCATTAATATCGACACGACAAAAGTGCGGTGAATTATTCTCCACTTTATCTTGATTAAACCAAACTAATTCAAAATAATGCTGAGTAAGCCATATTCCCACTTGGATAGTAGTATTTTTTTTAATTAATTTTCCCATTTGTCATCCTTTTATTGCTATTTTTTACTTTCGCTTAAGGGTGTTAATCTTTATACTATTAGGCTAGAGTATTATCGAAAAAATGTATTAACACATTAATTAAGAGTAAATTTTGGAATGAAGATCGCAAAATTAATATTAAGTACCTTACTCACAATGGTCATATTAGGTTGTGTTTTGGTCGGTTTGGGCTATATGCATATTAAATCGGGGTTGCCAGATGTAGAAAGTTTAAAGACAGTGGAATTACAACAACCGATGCAAATTTATACGGCAGACGGTAAATTAATTGGTGAAGTGGGAGAACAACGCCGTATTCCAGTGAAATTAGCGGATGTACCAAAACAGTTAATTAACGCCATTATTGCCACTGAAGATAGCCGTTTTTATGAACATCATGGTGTGGATCCCGTGGGGATTGCTCGAGCAGTATCGGTGGCTATTAGTAATGGTGGTGCATCACAGGGGGCAAGTACGATCACCCAACAGTTAGCTCGGAACTTCTTTTTAACGCCTGAAAAAACTTTAATTCGTAAGGTTAAAGAAGCCGTGTTGGCGATTGAAATTGAAAATGCCTTAACTAAAGAAGAAATTTTAGAGTTGTATTTAAATAAAATCTATCTTGGTTATCGATCCTATGGTGTGGCAGCGGCAGCTAAAACCTATTTTGGTAAGAGTCTGAATGAATTATCTTTATCTGAAATGGCGGTTATTGCGGGTTTACCAAAAGCTCCATCTACAATGAATCCTTTATATTCCTTAAAACGTGCTACTGATCGCCGTAATCTAGTGTTAGGGCGGATGTTAGAAACCAAATTTATTACTCAAGAAGAATATAATACTGCTATTCAAGAACCTGTGGTGGCTAAATACCACGGGGCTCAATTAGATTTCCGTGCGGATTATGTGACCGAAATGGTGCGACAAGAAATGGTGAAACGCTATGGCGAAGATGTTTCTTATAATCGGGGTTACAAAGTTTATACTACGGTATTATCTCAGGATCAATATCAAGCCCAAAAAGCAGTACGTGATAATGTGATTGCCTATGATATAAGACATGGTTATCGAGGCGGTGTGATGTTATGGGGGAAAGGCGATAAGGCATGGGACCCAGAGAAAATTATTGATGAATTACGTAAATTGCCAAACTCCGAACCTTTTGTGTCAGCGGCAGTGCTTTCTACAGGTAAGGATGGGGCTAAATTATTACTTAGTTCTGGCGATAATATCACGTTAGCAAATTCTGCGATGAGTTGGGCGGGGAGTAAGGCACCAAAAACAGGAGAACAAATATGGGTGCGTAAACGTGATAATGGTGACTGGATTTTAGGGCAAATTCCTGAAGTGAATTCTGCGTTGGTGGCATTAAATAGTGATAATGGTGCGATTGAAGCCATTGTCGGTGGATTTAGTTTTGAACAAAGTAAATTTAATCGTGCTACGCAATCTTTAGTTCAAGTTGGCTCAACCATTAAACCCTTTATTTATGCGGCAGGATTAGAAAAGGGCTTAACCTTATCTAGTGTATTACAAGATAGTCCGATTGTGATTAAGAAAGCTGGTCAAAAGGAATGGAAACCCAAAAATTCGCCTGATCGTTATGACGGTCCAATGCGATTACGTGTGGGGTTAGGTCAATCAAAAAATATGATTGCGATTCGCACCATTCAGATGGCAGGTGTACCTTTTACCGCCGAATTTTTAGAGCGATTTGGTTTTAAGCGAGAGCAATATTTTGCTAGTGAATCTCTTGCCTTAGGGGCAGCATCTTTCACTCCATTAGATATGGCAAGAGCCTATGCTGTGTTTGACAATGGTGGTTTCTTAATTGAGCCTTATTTAGTCGAAAAAGTGTTGGATAATACGGGCAAAGAAATTTTTGTGGCGAATCCAAAAATTGCTTGTATAAGTTGTGATGATATTCCCGTGATTTATGGTACAACCAACGAGAAAATTGATGGTTTCCAAGTCAATGCCCAAGCGTTAGAAAATGGGGCATTGGCACGGGATAATGTGGCGAATGTTGATCCCGAAGATATTGATGTATCAGACGATAACCCAGAATTAGCAGGGAAAGATGGTAAGTTAAAGGAAGATGAATTGAGTTTTATGACAGAAAGTAAAACCCAAAATTCACAAGTGCAATATGCCCCTCGTGTTATTAGTGGCGAGCTGGCTTTCCTGATTCGTAGTGCGTTAAACACAGCTATTTTCGGTGAGAAAGGCTTAGGCTGGAAAGGCACTAGTTGGCGTATGGCGAATGAAATTAAACGTCAAGATATTGGCGGAAAAACGGGGACTACCAACAATTCTAAAGTAGCTTGGTATGCTGGATTTGGGGCGAATATTACTACTACAGTATATATTGGTTTTGATGATAATAAGCGTAATCTCGGTAAGGGGGAAGCAGGGGCGAGTAGTGCAATGCCAGCTTGGATTGCTTATATGAAGACCAGCTTGCAAGATATTCCTGAAAGAGAAACTGTAGTACCGCCAAATATTGTAGAAAAACAAATTGACACTGGTTCAGGCTTACTCTCAGCAAGTGGTGGTAGAGTGGAATATTTTATTAAAGGCACAGAACCAAAACGAGCCTTTATACAAGAAAAAGGCTATTATGTACCACCAGCGGTAATGGAACGGTTTAATAATCCAAATGGTAGTCATTTACCACCAGTGGATACGCCAAATGGTCGGCAAGAGTTGTTTTAGTTGAAGTTAAATAGCAAGTGCGGTGTAAAAAAGATAAATTTTTTACACCGCACTTTTTTTGTATCAGTTAGTGAAATAATCTACGATGATTCTTTATTCGACCACCTAGAAATTGACTGAGGAATATCACAGCAAAGATAATACTATAAACCGCAAAAATAAATACCAACCATTGCACCATGGTAAAACCTAGAAATGTCCAGTTAATTTCACTACACAGCCCTGTCGGATGGAATATTTCAGGGAACCATTTATCTAGTGGCAAGGTATTGGGAAATTCTACGGTCACAGGGCATTGATCCCAAGGGTTTGGATTAAGTTGGTAGTTGAGGTGCTTAATCGAAAGCAATAAACCTTTAATCGCTCCCCATAAGCCAAATACTAGGGCGAGTAATCGCATCAAGGTAAAGCGTGGAGCGAGTAAACCGATTAAGCCAGCAAATAGAATGCCAAATAATGCAACACGTTCATAAATGCACATTACGCAAGGATTTAATCCTATGCCGTGTTGAAAATAAAGTGCGGTCAATTCTAAACAAAATGCAGAGATAAATAATAATAACCAAATTGTTCTTTTGTTTGACAGCACTTTAATATAATTAAGCATTTAATTTCCCTTTTACAAGTCATTAGTGTGCAATAACTGGTTCAAGTGGAATGTGTGGACTTCCAATTAAACCAGCATTCATTAACCATTGTGTTACACCTGGTAGAAAATATTCTACGCTAATTAGACCGACAATCGTTAAAACAATGGTGTAAGGTAATGCCATATAGACCATTCTACCATAGGATAAACGAATTAGCGGGGCAAGTGAAGAGGTTAATAGGAATAAGAATGCAGCTTGTCCGTTTGGTGTGGCAACGGATGGCAAGTTTGTACCAGTATTAATGGCTACGGCGAGGAGTTCAAATTGTTGTGCAGAAATCGAATTTTCCATTAATGCCTGTTTGGCTTCATTGATATAAACCGTTGCTACGAAAACATTATCCGAGATAGCAGATAATAAGCCATTGAACACATAGAATAGCAGTAATTGTACATTTTCCGCTGCATTGAGTACAAAGTGAATCAGTGGAGCAAATAAGTGTTGGTCGATAATCACAGCAACAATGGAGAAAAATACTACTAATAAAGCGGTGAAAGGTAACGATTCTTGGAAAGCTCGTCCTAGCTCGTGTTCACTTGTTACTCCGCAATAAGCAGTGGTCAAAATAATGACGCTTAAACCAATTAGACCAACAGCGGCTAAATGGAAAGCTAAACCAAGTATTAACCAAATACCAACGAAAATTTGTACCAATAATTTGACTTTATCTTGTGATGTCATTTTCATTTCTTGGTTACGGTCGTATTTCGCTAATACGGACCAGACTTTACGTGGCAATCTAGCACCATAACCGAATAAGCGGAATTTTTCTACTAGAATACAAGTTAAAATACCACAGATTAGGACTGGAACGGTAACAGGTCCCATACGTAAGAAAAATTCTACAAATTTCCAACCAGATTGTTCCGCAATAATTAAGTTTTGTGGTTCACCAACCATGGTCATTACCCCACCTAATGCTGTTCCGACTGCTGCGTGCATTAATAAGCTACGTAAGAAAGCTCGGAATTCATCAAGGGTGCGGTTGTTATTGCTAATTTTATCATCATTAGTGATGTCGGTAGAATCTTCAAAAGATGCACCTGAGGCAACTTTGTGATAAACTCCATAAAATCCCATACCAACGCTAATAATTACAGCGATAACGGTTAAGGCGTCTAAGAAAGCGGAAAGAAATGCCGCACTTAAACAGAAAGAAACAGATAAAGTGATTTTAGAATGGATTCTGAGTAATAATTTGGTGAAAACATAAAGTAGTAATTGTTTCATGAAGTAAATACCTGCTACCATAAACATTAATAACAGGATAACTTCAAAATTCGCCATAATTTCGGCTTTAACATGTTCTGGGCTGGTCATTCCTATGGTAATAGCTTCAATCGCTAGCATACCACCAGGTTGTAACGGATAACATTTTAATGCCATGGCTAAGGTGAAAATAAATTCTACCACTAGTAACCAACCAGCAATAAAAGGATTGACCCAAAATATTACAGGATTGATGAGCAAAAATACTACAATGGTAACTTTATACCAGTTTGGGCTTTTACCCAAAAAGTTATTCATAAATGCTTGAACATAATTCATATAAATACATCCTTTTAAAATATGCTTTGCATATCTGTTGGTTTAAACTGATAATAGGTTGTTATTTTTACCTGTAAATAAAAAAATTGCCAGTATATTCACTCTTATTTGAGAATTTTTTTGATCTACGTTAAAGAAAAGTACCTAAATATGACAAATCAACAACTATTATTAAAAGCACAAAGTCCTGCAGCATTAGCAGAAGAATATATTGTGCAAAGTATTTGGAACAATCGTTTCCCTGCTGGATCAGATTTACCTGCAGAACGTGAGTTAGCAGACAAAATTGGGGTAACTCGCACAACCCTACGTGAAGTTTTACAACGGTTAGCCCGTGAAGGTTGGTTAAGTATCCAACATGGCAAACCCACTCATGTGAATGATATTTGGGAAACGGGAGGACCAAATATTATTAGTACGATTATTCAGCTCGATCGTGGTGTGATGCCAACTATTATTTCTAATGTAGTGTCATTACGTACTAGAATGGCGGAATATTATATTCCAGAAGCCGTTCAAATGAACCCTGAAGAATCCTTGAAAGTATTCGAAAAGTTAAATAAACTTGAAGATGATGCTCAATCCTATGCGGAATTTGATTATTATTTATTCCGTCAATTTACTTTTATTGCGAATAAACCTGTTTATGGTTTAATCTTAAACAGTTTTAAACAAATGTATCATCAAGTAGCAAAGTTATTTTTTGTTAATCCTATTTATCGCCAAATGGCTTTTATGTTTTATCAATCTTTACAACAGGCTTGCGAGATAAAAGACAGTGAACAAGTCGCCACTTGCTTGGCACAGCATCGAGAACGTAATAGTGTGATTTGGATAGATATTTTGAAGAATTTACCTGAAGATTTTGGTTTGTAATTTCACTTAAAAAACAACCATGAAAGACACCGCACTTATTGAATTATTTTTAAATGAACTGTGGTTAGAGAAAGGCTTGTCGGATAATACTATTCAATCCTACCGCCTTGATTTAACTGCACTTTCTGATTGGTCTGTGCAGCAAGCACTAACCTTGCTTGAATTAGATGCAGTTCATTTACAACAATTTCTCGGTGAACGTGTGGAAAAGGGCTATAAAGCAACCAGTACGGCTCGTTTGCTCAGTGCAATGCGGAAATTATTTCAATATTTATATCGAGAACAATATCGCCAAGATGATCCTAGTGCGGTATTAAGTTCTCCCAAATTACCAAGTCGTTTACCGAAATATTTAAGTGAAGAGCAAGTGGGGGATTTACTGGAATGCCCTAGCACCGATGAACCACTAGAATTACGTGATAAAGCTATGTTGGAGTTATTGTATGCGACAGGCTTGCGAGTTACCGAATTAGTTTCTCTAACTATGGATAATATTAGTTTACAGCAAGGTGTAGTGCGAGTAATTGGTAAAGGTAATAAAGAACGTATTGTGCCTATGGGTGAAGAAGCGAGTTATTGGGTGAATCAATTTGTGTTATATGGTCGTCCGATGTTATTGAATGGACAGAGTTCAGATGTGGTTTTTCCAAGCAAAAGAGCAGTGCAAATGACTCGGCAAACTTTCTGGCATAGGATCAAACATTATGCGATTTTAGCAGAAATTAATACCGAAAGTCTTTCACCTCATGTTCTGCGTCATGCTTTTGCTACGCATTTAGTCAATCATGGGGCAGATCTTCGGGTAGTACAAATGTTACTTGGGCATAGTGATCTATCAACTACACAAATTTATACTCATGTGGCGAAAGAACGCTTGAAACTTTTACATGAAAAATTCCACCCTCGTGGTTAAATAATGTGGAGAAAATACGCAAAACATAAAATAAATTTTGCTTTAAGGTTGAAAACATAGGGCATTTATTGCGATAATTCCACAGTTTTGGTGATCCTTTTTTATCGTTGATAATTTTTACGATATGGGATTAATTTTTTTACTTTAAATAATAGACGAAAAGAATAACAATGGCAGAAAAACGTAATATTTTTTTAGTTGGTCCAATGGGGGCAGGAAAAAGCACTATTGGTCGCCAGTTGGCACAGCAACTAAGTATGGAATTTGTTGATTCCGATAATGAAATTGAAGCTCGGGCAGGGGCTGATATTGGCTGGATTTTTGATATTGAAGGCGAAGCAGGTTTTCGTAAGCGTGAAGAACGGATTATTAGCGAATTAACGCAACGGCAAGGCATTGTACTCTCAACTGGGGGGGGGGCAGTGCTTTCTAAAGATACGCGTAATCATCTCTCTGCGCGTGGTATCGTTATTTATCTACAAACAACGGTAGATAAACAATATGAACGAACTCAACGTGATAAGAAACGCCCATTACTACAAGGGGTCGATGATGTTCGTCAAGTGTTGGAAGATTTAGCCGAAGTGCGTAATCCATTATATGAAGAGGTGGCAGATATTGTCTTGCCAACTGATGAGCAAAGTGCGAAATTGATGGCTAATCAAATTATTGATTTGATTGATAATTTCCAAGGTTAATCATTCTTAAAACAATTTAATAGGTGCAATATGTTGACTGTCAATGTTGAATTAAAAGAACGCCGTTATCCAATTTGCATTGGCGAGAATTTGCTAAAAGATCCTACCGTTTATCCGTTGAAATCAGGCGATAAAGTGATGATCGTCAGCAATGAAACGATTGCACCTTTATATTTAGCGACAGTTACGCAAACCCTAGAAAAAATCGGTTGTAACGTGAATTCAGTATTATTGCCTGACGGTGAAAAATACAAAACTTTACAATCTTTAGATTTAATTTTCACCGCACTTTTAAAACAAAATCATGGACGAGATACCACATTGATTGCATTGGGGGGCGGTGTAATTGGTGATGTTGCTGGTTATGCTGCAGCTAGCTATCAACGTGGCATTAAATTCATTCAAATCCCTACTACCTTATTGGCTCAAGTCGATTCTTCCGTGGGAGGAAAAACAGCCGTCAATCACCCGTTAGGTAAAAATATGATCGGAGCATTTTATCAACCGATCACCGTGATTATTGATACTTTAACCCTAAATACGTTGCCAAAACGAGAAGTTAATGCGGGTTTGGCGGAAGTCATTAAATACGGGGCAATTTTAGATTTAGCGTTTTTTGATTGGTTGGAACAACACATTGATCAGCTAGTGGCATTAAAACAAGATGAATTGCAATATTGTATAGCTCGCTGTTGTCAAATCAAAGCCGATGTTGTGGCTCGTGATGAAACAGAAAAAGGTGACCGTGCCTTATTAAATCTGGGGCATACATTCGGGCATGCCATTGAAACCCATTTAGGCTATGGTAATTGGTTACATGGTGAAGCGATTGCCGCAGGAATGATGATGGCTGCTGCCTTATCCGAGCAACTAGGTCATATCAGCAAAGCTGAGATAGGGCGTTTAGAAAAATTATTAGCTCGAGCCAATTTACCCACTGTTAGCCCTGACACAATGCAGCCAGAAGATTATTTACCCCACATGATGCGTGATAAAAAAGTGTTAGCTGGCAAACTTCGCCTCGTATTATTAAAAACTTTAGGACAAGCCTATGTAGCAACAGACACCGATAAATCTTTGGTGTTGGCTGCAATTTCTGCTTGTACTCAAACCAATTAATCTTTTTTCCTATAAATATGGCAAAACAGGCGAAAAAATCAGTTAAAGAGGTCAAAAAATATCGTTCCTTTTTAAAATGGGCGGGAGGAAAATACCGCTTAACCGATGACATTAATCGCCTGTTGCCAAAACGTAAACAATGTCTTATTGAGCCTTTTGTCGGGGCTGGGTCGGTGTTTCTGAATAGTCAATTTGAGCGTTATATTTTAGCGGATATTAATCCAGATCTGATTAATCTGTTCAATACCATTAAAGCTGATGTTGAAAACTACATAGATAGCCTAAAACCGATTTTTTTTCACCCAGATGCTAACACTGCCAACTATTATTACGCACGGCGTGATGAATTTAATCAATCGACTGATCCTTTCTTACGCTCGGTATTATTTGTTTATTTAAACCGTTTTGGCTTTAACGGTTTATGCCGTTACAATGCTAGAAATGAATTTAATGTCCCCTTTGGTTCGTATAAAAATCACTATTTCCCCGAACAAGAAATGCGTTATTTTGCTGAGAAAGCAAAAAGTGCGGTGTTTATTTGCGGAGATTTTCAACAAACCTTTGCTTTGGCTGACGAAAATTCAGTGATCTATTGTGATCCACCTTATGCCCCTTTAGTACAAGCGAGTAATTTCACCCAGTATTCAGGCAATGATTTTAGCGTAGTACATCAACAAGCGTTAGCGGATTTAGCCAAACAAACCCAAACAGAGCGAAATATCCCCGTGCTGATTTCTAATCATGATACTAAATTTATCCGACAAATTTATAAAGGAGCAAGTTTACGGAAAATTCGCGTTCAACGTTCTATCAGTCATCAATCTGCTAGTCGAGTGAAAGTTGGGGAAATTATTGCTTTTTTTAAGGTAAAATAAATATTACAAAATATTTATTTTATTTATTTTTAACGTAAATTTGTAATATATATTTCCTATTGTGGCTAAATTTGATACAATTTGTATTGTAAGACGATACTTAAGGAGAGTTTTATGATACATAACCAATATCCAGCACCCTATTTACAACCAGCCACTGCGATACCTATGTTACTTTGCGATTTTTATAAAGTATCACATCGTGAACAATATCCTGAACACTCTGAAATTATTTATAGCACTTTTACACCTCGCAGCAATCACTTAGCTCCACATTTGGATAGAGCAGTTTCCTTTGGTTTTCAATCGTTTATTGTTAAATATCTGATAAATTATTTTAACCAAAACTTTTTTGCTCGCCCAAAACAGCAAGTAGTTGACGAATATATTAAATTTATTCACCGCACTTTAGCCATTCAAACCACAGGCGAACATATTGCTCAATTACATGATCTAGGTTATTTACCATTACGCATTAAAGCTATTCCCGAGGGGCTTTCCGTAGCAATGCGAGTGCCGATGATGACGATTGAAAATACCCATAAGGATTTTTTCTGGTTGACAAACTATGTGGAAACCTTGATTAATGTATCCTTATGGCAACCAATTACCTCCGCTTCGATTGCGAGAGTTTATCGAAAAACCTTATTGCAATATGCCAAACAAACCTGTGATAACAACGCTCATATTGCTTTTCAATCCCATGATTTTTCTATGCGAGGCATGAGTTCCTTGGAAAGTGCCGAAACATCAGGAGCAGGACATTTAACTGCGTTTTTAGGTACAGACACTATTCCAGCCATTTCCTATGTAGATTATTATTATGGTAGTCAAGCATTAGTTGGCACCTCTATTCCCGCCAGTGAACATTCAGTGATGAGTTCCCACGGTGTAGATGAATTGCCAACTTTTCGTTATTTAATGGCAAAATTTCCCAATAATATGCTGTCTATCGTGGCAGATACCACAGATTTTTGGCATAACATTGCGGTAAATTTACCTATTCTGAAAGATGAAATAATGGCTCGCCCTGAACACGCTCGTGTTGTGATCCGCCCTGATAGTGGTGATGCCATGGATATTTTATGTGGCAATTTACAAGCTGAAACCGAGGTAGAACGCAAAGGGCTAGTGGAAAGCCTATGGGATATTTTCGGTGGCACGCTGAATAGTAAAGGCTATAAAGTTTTAGATCCGCATATTGGCGTAATTTATGGTGACGGCGTAAACTTTGAGAAAATGGTGAATATTCTTAATGGATTGAAAGAAAAAGGTTTTGCTTCAAGTAATATTGTATTCGGTGTCGGTTCTCGCACTTACCAAAGTAACACCAGAGATACCTTAGGTTTTGCAGTAAAAGCCACTTCGATTACCATTAATGGTGTAGAAAAAGCGATTTTTAAAGCCCCCAAAACGGATAATGGCTTGAAAAAATCCCAACGGGGACGCGTTAAGGTGCTGGATTTAGATCATTATATTGATGGTTTAACCGCAGAAAGTGATTTTAGCGATGATAAATTACAGCTTATTTTCGAAAACGGTAAATTACATAATCATACTGATTTTGACCAAATTCGTCAGCATACGATGTTTGATGAGTAAATGAGAGGGGCAAAGTGCGGTGTGAAATATCGCACTTTAGTTTGTTTTGTTTAACTCAGGATTGATAGTAAATTTTAATTGCGTAATTTCTGGCATATCTTGCTGAACGTACTGTAACAATTCATTTTGATGAAACAACAAACCTTGTCGCACCATTGCGTTGGTAACTTCAATATTTAGACTATTCTCAGTGAAATTTGCCAGACGATACAATCCCTTGAACTGGGGGGGGAAGCGTTTTTCTAACTTTTTATTTAATTCATTAATAAATAAGCCTTTTTTCATTATTTTGGCAAGCTCGGAGGTGTTTAATAGATCCTTGATATTTACGGCTTTTTGATAGCGTTTTTGTGTCATAGCTTGTTTTCTCGTCAATCACCCATATATTTAACGACATTCTAACGGATTTTCGGTATAATTTGACTAATTTTTTATGAGATAACAGAGAATAATGATTTTAACAAAGGGTAAGCACAATTTTTGGTCGCAATTACTGGTTAGTATGATTGCGATTTTTGCTTTGCCTGATGTTCAGGTGACGGATCGCATAAACGAGTATCCGCAAGAATATCAAAATCAATCTAATCAACAGCAAGTGTTGCGTGCAATTTATCAAATTAAACAGCAAAATCTATCTCTCACTTATCCTGCACAACCTGCTGTTATTTCAAAAAAATTTGTTAAATTTACACCGCACTTTGTGGCAAAGGTTTTTGCCGAATATGCCCCTATTCGTGGTAGCCCTTTCGCATAATTTTTGATTTATCTTTATTTTCCCGCTTTTGATATAAACAAAGGCTCAATATTTTTTATTAAGAGAAACAGAATTATGTTAAGTACTATTGCGACCAAAATTTTTGGTAGTCGAAATGAGCGTGTATTACGCCGTTTAAATAAACAAGTTAAAAAAATCAATGCGTTAGAACCTGCCTTTGAAGCCTTGAGTGATGATGAACTGCGGTCAAAAACTGCCGAGTTTCGTCAACGTTTGAGCCAAGGCGAAACCCTAGAACAATTATTACCCGAAGCCTTTGCTACGGTGCGAGAAGCCTGTAAACGAACCCTTGGTATGCGTCCGTTTGATGTGCAATTAGTGGGTGGTATGGTGTTAACTGATCGTAATATTGCGGAAATGCGTACGGGGGAAGGGAAAACCTTAACCGCCACCTTACCTTGCTATCTCAATGCGTTAACTGGTAAAGGCGTGCATGTGGTAACGGTGAACGATTATTTGGCTCGCCGTGATGCGGAAACCAATCGTCCATTGTTTGAATTTCTAGGAATGACCGTTGCGGTCAATGTGCCAGGCTTGCCGCCAGAAGTAAAACGTGAAGCCTATCAAGCGGATATTACTTATGCCACTAACAGTGAATTGGGCTTTGACTATTTGCGAGATAATTTGGCACATTCAGCAGCAGAACGTTTTCAACGTCCATTACATTATGCCTTAGTCGATGAAGTGGATTCCATTTTAATTGATGAAGCACGTACACCGTTAATTATTTCAGGTCCAGCCGAAGATAGTTCTGAATTATATATTGCTATCAATAAATTAGTTCCAATTCTGATTGAACAAGAGAAAGAAGATAGTGATGAATTTCAAGGCGAAGGGGATTATTCCTTAGACTTGAAACACAAGCAAGTGAATATGACCGAACGGGGTCAAGAAAAATGTGAGCAATGGCTGATTGAGCAAGGTTTAATGGGCGAAAATGAGAGTCTGTATTCGCCACAACGTTTAGGTTTGGTACATCATATTAATGCCGCATTACGCGCGCATACCTTATTCCAAAAAGATGTGGATTATGTGGTGAAAGATGGTGAGATTGTGATCGTGGATGAACACACGGGGCGGACTATGGCAGGTCGCCGTTGGTCTGACGGTTTGCATCAAGCGATTGAAGCCAAAGAGGGTGTGAAAATTCAAGGGGAAAACCAAACTGTTGCTTCTATTACCTACCAAAATTATTTCCGTTTATACGAAAAATTGGCGGGTATGACGGGGACGGCAGATACAGAAGCATTTGAATTTCAACAAATTTATGGCTTAGAAACCGTGGTTATCCCGACCAATCGTCCAATGATCCGTGATGACCGTACTGATGTGATGTTTGAAACTGAGCAATATAAATTTGATGCGATTATTGAAGACATCAAAGATTGTGTGGCACGTCAACAGCCTGTTTTGGTGGGAACTGTGTCTATTGAGAAATCTGAATTGCTATCAAAAGAACTGAAAAAAGCAGGTATTCCGCATAATGTGTTAAATGCCAAATTCCATGCTCAAGAAGCGGAAATTGTGGCAAATGCAGGTTATCCAGGGGCTGTTACCATAGCGACAAACATGGCTGGGCGTGGTACGGATATTGTATTAGGCGGTAACTGGAAAGCAGAAATTGATAAATTAGAAAATCCAACTCCAGAACAGATTGAAGCCATTAAATCAGCTTGGCAACAACGTCATGATATTGTGATGCAAGCGGGCGGTTTACATATTATCGGTACAGAACGTCATGAATCACGCCGTATTGACAACCAGTTGCGTGGTCGTTCAGGTCGTCAAGGTGACCCAGGTTCATCTCGTTTTTACCTCTCATTAGATGATGCGTTAATGCGGATTTATTTAAATGAAGGTAAATTGAATATGATGCGTAAAGCCTTTAGTACACAAGGCGAAGCTATGGAATCGAAATTATTGGCGAAAGTCATTGCATCGGCTCAAGCGAAAGTAGAAGCCTATAACTTTGATGGACGTAAAAACCTATTGCAATATGATGATGTAGCGAACGATCAACGTCATGCAATTTATGCTCAACGTAATGAGCTATTAGATAACGGAGATGTATCCGAAGCCATTGCTGCGATTCGATCTGATGTGTTTAACGCTGTGATTGATGAATATGTTCCACCGCAATCTTTGGAAGAACAATGGGATATTCCAGCCCTAGAAACACGTTTACGTCAAGACTTTGCCTTGGATTTACCGATTCAACAATGGTTAGAAGAAGATAATCAATTTAATGAAGATACTCTGCGTGAAAGAGTGGTGGAATCTGCTGTTAATGAATATCAACGTAAAGAGCAGATGGTGGGCGAAGAAACCATGCGTAATTTTGAAAAAGGCATCATGTTACAAACCCTTGATGAACTTTGGAAAGAACATTTAGCCGCCATGGATCGTTTACGTCAAGGTATTCATTTACGTAGTTATGCACAAAAAGATCCAAAACAAGAATATAAAAAAGAATCTTTTGCCATGTTTACTGAAATGCTAGATGCGTTGAAAATGAGTGTGGTGAAAACCTTAAGCCGTGTACAAGTACGTTCTGCTGAAGAAGTAGAGCAAGCTCAACAACAGCAACAACAAATGGCAGAGCGTCAAGCCGAAGCGAGAGAATACAACGGAGCAACTGAAGAAGTGAACGAAAAAGTGGCACTTGCGGAGAGTGAACGCAAAATTGGTCGTAATGAACCTTGTCCTTGTGGTTCGGGCAAGAAATATAAACATTGTCATGGTAATCGGGCTAGCCACGCTTAATTTCTAATATAAAATGACCACAACTTTTGAGCAGAATGTTGCTCTGATTGAGCAATATCTGCAAGCAAATGCACTTCAACAAGCACAAGAATTATTACAATTCTTGTGCGATTCCCCTTTGCGAAATGAAGCATTAAGCGATAATCAGCAAGCCTTGTTATGGATTTTGTTAGCAAAATTCTATTGTGCGAATGATAATATTGAGCAAATGTATGTGGTTTTGCAAAATGCGGAAAAATATACGCCAACACCAGAGCTGTTTTATCTCAAAGGAAAATATTTTGAAAAAACAGGGCAATATAAACAATCCTTTTGCTGTTATAAAAAGGCATTTGATTTGCAAAATGAAACCCAACGAAAACATAATCTTGATTATCAATATTCTTACATTCGTTTAATGCAAAAATGTGCTGAAAGTTTAACTGGAATGGTGGAAGTCGTCAGCAATTATGATCGTTTTATTTTATCTTATCCAAATATCCCAGAAGCCTATCACCAGCGTTCCGAACAATTAAAAAATCTTGGTCTATATGATTTAGCTTTAAGAGATGCAGAAAAAAGTTTATCTTTAAAGCCTGATTTTGCTCTTGCGTGGTGTAACAAAGCCTTTATTCTCAACATATTGGGACATTATAAGGAAGGTTGGCAAGCCTATGAATGGCGTTGGAAAGTAGATATTGATACCTTTAAGCAGCCTGATTGGAATTTAACTCGCTGGCAAGGTGAAAATATTGGACAAGCTAAATTATTGATTTATGCCGAACAAGGGTTAGGCGATAATATCCAATTTGTACGTTATGCTATTTTAGCCAAACAGAAAGGATTAAATATCGTTGTGGTTAATCATCTTCCTGTTGAGAAATTAATTAATACCAATTTGGCTCGTTATGGTATTACCACTTCAAATAATGGACAAACTATCAATGGATTAAGTTATTATGTACCAATGATGAGTTTGCCTTATTATTTTGCTACTGAGCTGGATACTATTCCTTGTACCACCGCTTATTTGCAAGCAGAAGATGATGCAACTGCTAGGTGGCAGCAGAAATTACCAGCAACTAATATATTGAAAATTGGCATTGTGTGGTCTGGTTCGGCAGGACACGAGCGTAATCGTTTTCGGAGTTTAGCTTTGAGCCAACTTATGCCTTTATTCAAGTTAAATGCTCAATTTCATTGTTTACAAAAAGAAATTAACCAACAAGATCTTGAATTAGCCTTAAAAATTGATAATCTTTATCTATGGCATAAGCATTTAGATAGTTTTTCAGATACGGCAGGTTTAGTTAGTCAGCTAGATTTAATTATCAGTGTTGATACCGCAGTAGCTCATTTAGCTGGAGCAATGGGAAAGCCAACTTGGATTTTATTAACTTATCATCCTGATTTTCGTTGGCTTATTGATCGAGAAGATAGCCCTTGGTATCAAAGTGTACGCTTATTTCGTCAACGCATGGATTTACAATGGGACTCTGTGATTGAGCAAGTTTATCAACAGTTATCCGCCAAAATACAGGAATCTAATTATGCCTAAACCATTAGTGCAGGTTGCAGCAGGTATTATTCGTAATGAATTTGGACAAATTTATCTAACACAACGACTTGAGGGGCAAGATTTTTCTCAATCTCTTGAGTTTCCAGGGGGCAAAGTCGATCAAGGCGAAACACCAGAGCAAGCCTTGAAACGTGAAATTGAAGAAGAAATTGGTTTGCATGTGCTAAGTGCGGTGCTTTTTGAGCAATTTTTATTTGAGTATCCGACTAAGATTATTAGCTTCTATTTCTACTTAGTGGAAGAGTGGGTAGGTGAGCCTTTTGGACGTGAAGGACAAGAGGGGTTTTGGCTTGCACAAAATGATCTTGATGCGGGATTATTTCCACCAGCGAATGCAAAGCTGATTGCTCGTTTAAAAGCGGAAAGTGAATCAGTAAATTAAAATGCTTTGATCTTCTATGGACATTAAACGATTAAAATATTTTTGTACTATTTTGGAATGTGGCAGTATCACCAAAGCTTCAGAGATGTTACATATTTCTCAGCCACCGTTATCGAAACGTTTGCAAGAATTAGAAGAAGAAATAGGTATTCAATTATTTATACGCCAAAATGGTAAATTACGCCCTACAGAAACAGGTTTGTTTTTATATAAACAAGCAGTGGAATTGCTTACTCACTTTACCCAAGTAGAGCAAAATATTTTGTATTTATCTCAGCAAAATAGACAATGTTTACAAATTGGCTTGACCCATTTATTTCAGAAGTATTTCACGCCATTAATTTTACAATGGCAAGCACGATCCCCCGATCTAAAAATTGATGTCATGGTGTCGGATTCTGATCATTTGGAATATTTGTTACAGCAGAGAATTATTGATATTGCGTTAATGCAAAAACCTGAAAATATGCAAGGATATGATTATATTGCCTGTCCTAGCACTGCATTAGCCGCGGTTGTGCATAATGATTTAGTTTCTCCAGCTGATCAGCTACATTTAGCGGATTTATCTAAATTGCCGTTGATTTTGCTTAAACGTAGTGGTGGTCGAGGTACTGTGGCTGTGTTGTTAGATAAGTTGCGTAAGAACGGTATTGAACCCAAAGTATTAATGCAAGTTTCACAACCAAGTGTAACCATAGATTGGATTGAGTCAGGAATAAGAGCAGCCGCTTTACTACCCATTTCAGAAGTGAAAAACCTAAAATTATCGAATTGTCATATTTTACCCGTGACCCCAGATCCACAGCTTTTCTTTCCTTGTGTAGTGAGATTATCGACCACGCCAATGCCACCTATATTAGCTGAAATTCTTGCCGATGGTTATCAACCTTAATCTGTTCTTTTCCAGTAAGTTTTTTGAGCAAAAAGCAATTTATTACTGGTAAATTTGAGTTCATCAAATGTGATATGCCAAATATCGGTATGTAATAATTTTGCCATAGTATGTTTTTCGGCATAATGAGCAAGAGCTATTTTATACTCATTAGGATCATCAATTAGCCTAGCATGTGCGGTAAATTGAATACCTTGGATTTCTCGTATGGTTTCGGGCTGCCCTGCGATAGTACCCACAATCTTGGCTTGTTGTAACATCATTCTACCGTGTTTAGTTTGTTGGCTGGTCATAACCCAAAGTGCGGTGTTTTTTTCATCAAAAACATAAAAACAGCTTGCCGCCCACAACTCATTATTGAACATTGTAGTTAAACTAACAACATGATGCGTTTGCAGAAAATCAATGATAGATTGCGGAATCTGAGTCATCATAAATCCTTAGTAAAGAAAAAAGCCACGATTATTATATTAATCAATAGTGGCTTTCATTCAATTTAATTTGCAATATATGTTGCCCATAAATGAGATATTGGCATGACTAAAATTAACCCTGGTAACATATTTGCTACAGGGAAAGATTTTATTCCCATAATACGAAAACCCGTTGCTAACATAATTAATCCGCCACAAGCAGCAAAGTCAGCACGCATTTCTGGTGTTGTTAACGGTACGATTAATGTTGCCAAGAAGAATAATGTCAACTGAATGGCTAATTGCGGTATAGCGATAGTTGAAACGGCATAGCCTAGCGTAATCGCAAAAATGCCCGCAGTAAAGAAGTCTAAAATGGTTTTGATGTATAAAATGGACGGATCGCCAGTCATACCTTCGTTCATTGAACCAAATACCCCCGTCCCACTGGCACAGAATAAGACCAAAATAGCCACAAATTTTTCTACAAATTCATCGGGGCTTAAACCTTGTACGGGCGGAAAGATTTTATCTACCACACCACGTAATTTACCAGCCCCTTTGTTAATGCCTTTTTCTAGGTATAACCATTCACCGATGGCTAAACCAAGCACGGAAGCAAGAACTACCGCAGCATAGTATTTTACGCCAGGGATTGCCATGATACCCAAACCAGCAGAAGTTAAACCAAATAATGGATTTAAACTGGCTCGTACACGTTCAGGTAATTTCACTCCCATAAAAGCTCCGAGTAAACCGCCTAACAAGACGGCAGAGCCATTCACAAATGGACCAATTGGCATTGTCATAAGATACTCCTTAAGAATTTAATTGATTATTCATCCATTTCACTTTTACCTTGTTCACCCCAGCGTGGCATCGAAATATGTATATCGAATAAATCCAATGCTCGGGCAACGCTATGTTTTAAAATATCATCAACCGATTGTGGTTTGTTATAAAACGCTGGCACAGGGGGGAAAACAATAGCACCCATTTCCGTAACTTTACGCATATTATCAATATGGGCGAGATTTAACGGTGTTTCTCGAGCCATTAACACTAAACGACGGCGATCTTTTAAGGTGACATCTGCTGCTCTGGTCAATAGGTTATCGCTCATACCATGAGCAATCGCTGCAAGTGAACGCATAGAACAAGGAACAACCAACATTCCGATGGTTTTAAAAGAACCACTGGAAATACTTGCTCCCAGATTTTGAATGGGATGTACCACATCCGCTAACGCACTGATTTCTTCCGCTGAATAATCAGTTTCAAGACGGCGAGTCATTTCTGCCCCCTTGGAAATCACCAAGTGCGTTTCAATATCTTCGATTTTCTGTAACATTTGCAAAGCACAATAACCATATTGAAAGCCACTTGCTCCGCTAATTCCAATCACAATACGGCGTTTACTCATTATTTTTCCCTTCGGTAAAATTAAAAATAGCCTAATTTCCGATCCTATTGATGAAAATTAGGCTGTTGATTATTTAGCTTTCAAAATCAGGCAAAAAGCGTTTTACATCCACTTCTTTAAATTTACAGCGTTGGAAATGGTCTTTTAAGTGGAATGGTACCGTACAGTCAAAAATGGTTTTGCACGATGTTCCAGCTTGGAACAATTTATAGCTATAATCTGGTGATTGTGACGGATCTAATGGGTGACAGCGGACACCTGAAATGGTGACGGTATCAATATCCCCTTGATAACGGGTTTGCATTGCCCATAACACATCATCAGTGTCAAAAATATCGACATCCTCATCAACGACGATAACGTGTTTTAATTCAGGAAATGCAGAAAAAGCCAACAAACCAGCCTGACGTTGACGACCTTCGTCCACGGCGGCTGATTTTTTGAATTGCATGACTGCTAACAATTTACCGCCACCTGAAGTGTGAGCGAATACATTAAGCAAACGACCTGGCATCGCACGTTCTACCATATCTAAAATAGAGGCTTCGGTTGGAATACCCGCCATATTAACGTGTTCTTGACCTGGTCCCACTGTAGTACGTAAAATTGGATTATGCCGAGTGGTGACTGCTTTCACTTTAATAATCGGTAAGGCAGGTTTTGCATCTCCCGTATAACCTGGGAATTCGGGCATCGCTTTACCTGTATTGCTGTTTTGGTCTTCACGCACTCGTATATCTGGTAATAATTCACCTTCAATCACCACTTCCGCATGAGCAATAGCACGTTCATTAATGGAGATACATTTTGTCATTTCAACTGCTTTACCACGTAATCCACCTGCAATCGCTAATTCATCATAGCCTAAAGGTGTTGTTGGCGGTTCAAAGCAAGCTGCCACTTCAATCGCAGGATCTACCCCAATACTAATAGAAATAGGTAATGGTTTGCCCGCAGCTTCCGCTTTTTGACGGAACGCATCAATATGGCGACCTGGCGTTAACCACATCGATAATTCATCTTTACTTTGCACACATAAACGGTGAATAGTAATATCGGATTCACCTGTATCAGGATCAGAAGCATAGCATAAACCCATGGTAAAATAAGGACCTGCATCTTCAATGGTATTGGTCGGTGCTGGCAAAAGCGTGCGTAAATCAAAATCAGGATCGCTCGCTAAATGCACCACCTCTTGACAGGCAGGTTTTACATTTGAGTTTAAAGTTACTGGTGGAATAGCGTGTTTAACGGATTCTCTCAATAGAAAGCCTAAACGTTCAGGCGGACAACCTAAAAAATATCCGATACGTTTACGAGAACCGTTTAAGCCAATGGCAACACGTATATTCGGATAGCCTTTTACTTTATTAAATACCATTGCAGGTCCATTAGTTTTTGTCGGACGTGGTGTTGTGCCACCAGCTCCCACATAACGATAAACACCTGAAAGTTCAGCAATAGGATCAACTTCAACATCAGTTGAGACTAATTCATTCGGGAGAGTTTCTAATAATGCTAAAGCAGAGCGTAAATCATACACTGCTGGTTTTGTGGTTTGTTCAGCCATAATTATCCTCACTTATGTCAATTAATATATAATGAGTATAAATGGCTGAATCTTATTTGCCTAATACCGTTTAGGTATCCGTTCTATACCAAAAGAAATCGCTATTATGCTTAGGGTATGTGGACATTTATATTTTCCAATGTTATCGCTTAAAAAATACTACAGACCCTAGGCTAATTGGATTGTGATAATGGTTTTTTCGAGTTCTTCTCTTGTTCCAATAGTAATCCGAATACAATTCTGCAATCCCAATGCTTTATGTTGATCACGCAAAATAATGCCTTGTTCCCAGAGAGTTTTAAAGATTTTTTCACTGTCTTGGAATTTCACTAATACATAATTTGCTTCTGTTTCAAAAATTTGTACCACGGTTGGGATTTTGCTTAATTGTTCAATTAACCACGCACGATTGTTTAGCACATCATTAACCCGTTCTTGCATTTGTGTAATACCTTGTGGTTGCAAGGCTTGAGCAGCAATATCCGATACTGGCACAGGCAATGGATAGGGGGCGATCACTTTTTGCAATATGCCGATTAATTCCGCATTGGCAAGGGTAAAACCACAACGTAATCCTGCCAACGCAAAGGCTTTGGAGAGCGTGCGGATAATGGCTAAATGCGGATAATTGGCTAATTCATTCACAAGGCTGGCTTGTGGACAAAACTCAATATAGGCTTCATCCACCACCACAATGGCTTTATTTCTGGTGATGTCGAGCAATTTGAGTAAATCCACACGGTTAACTAATGTACCTGTCGGGTTGTTCGGGCTACATACAAACACGACTTTTACCCCATCAAGATTTCGCTCAATTTCGGCTAAATTCAGTTGAAAATCGGTAGTTAACGGGACAGTTTTTAACGCAATGCCACAAGTTTCTGCACTCACAGAATACATGCCATATGTCGGTGGGCAATATAAAACATGGTCGTCTGGTTCACAAAATGCCCGAATAATCAGCTCAATACTTTCATCCCCGCCACGGGTGACAATCACATTTTCAGGTTTCACACCAGCATAATTCGCATAACCATTAATCACGGCTTCTGGTTGTGGTTCGGGATAGCGGTTAAAAGTGCGGTGCAATAAATCAAAATTTGGTGAAGTAGGATATTCATTGGCATTCAGCCATACATCGCCCTTGCCACCTAAACGGCGAGCGGATTGATATGGCGTAAGTGCCTGTACATTTTTTCGCGAAAGTGGTGAAATTGTCATTGTTTGTTCCTGTTTATGGTTTGAACTAGCGAGTAATCCTCGTTAGTTGAATTTATTATTTTCATCAAAACGGTTTTGTTTTTTCAATTTTGCCAACCTTATACTCACCGCCTGTCTATGAGCTTCCAGCTGCTCTGCTTGTGCCATGAGTTCTACTGTATAAGCGAGATCTTTAAAGCCTTGTGGGGTGAGTTCTTGTACAGTCATACGTTTGCTAAAATCAGCCAGTCCCAAACTTGATGTGGTTTTGGTATAGCCATAGGTCGGTAAAACATGGTTGGTGCCACTGGCGTAGTCGCCCATGCTTTCGGGAGAATAAGCGCCTAAGAAAATCGATCCTGCATTGTCTAATTGAGGGAGCAAATCACGGGCATTTTCCACTTGCACCACTAAATGCTCGGGAGCATAATCATTACTGATTTCAATGGCTTGAGTAATGTTTTCCGCAATAAAGGTACGACTATGGCTTAACGCTTTGCGGGCGGTGTCGGCTCTTGGTAATTGGTTTAATTGACGCTCAATAGCAAGCGCAGTGTATTCTGCTTGAGTTTCGCTGTTGGTGACTAAAATCACTTGGCTGTCCGTACCATGTTCTGCCTGAGAAAGTAAATCGCTTGCCACAAATTCAGGATCAGCATTTTCATCGGCTAACACCAACACTTCCGATGGTCCTGCTTGCATATCAATGGCAGCCCCGTTGACAGTTTGGCTCACTTGGCGTTTGGCTTCAGTAACAAAACTGTTACCTGGTCCGAAAATTTTATCCACTTTGGCGACTGTTTCCGTACCAAATGCCATCGCCACAATGGCTTGTGCGCCACCTACCGCATAAATCGTTTCCACTCCGCAAAGATCCGCCGCATATAAAATCGCATCGGCAATCGGCGGTGGCGAACACAGCACGATTTTTTTACAGCCTGCGATTTTAGCAGGAATAGCCAGCATTAACACGGTGGAAAATAACGGAGCAGATCCCCCTGGAATATATAGCCCCACCCGATTAATCGGGCGTGTTACTACCTGACAACGCACCCCCGCTTGCGTTTCAATATCCACGGGTTGTGGAATTTGGGCTTGGTGAAAGCGTTCAATATTGGCTTTGGCGTTTTGAATGGCTTGTTTGAGTTCATCGGGCAAGCGAGCAGCGGCTTGCTCAATTTGCGATTTGGATACCGTTAAGCTGTCCAATTTCACCTTATCAAATTTTTCGCTAAGTTCAAATAGTGCCTTGTCGCCGTTTTGTAACACATTTTCACGAATTTCATTGACCGCCTGTTGGATATTGGCAGAAGAACTAATCGCTGGACGAGTGAGAGCCTGTTTTTTCTCATTTTCGGATAAATTTTTCCAAATTAAGGTTTGCATCATGATGTTTCTCCCTATGCCAACATTTTTTCAATCGGTAACACTAACACTGAGCTAGCACCAATTTCTTTCAGCTGTTCCATGGTTTCCCAAAACAGATTTTCTTGGCTCACCATGTGCATGGCGACTTTGCTGTTATCGTGAGCCAATGGCAGAATGGTCGGATTTTCCACACCGGGTAAAAGTGCGGTGATTTCTTCCAATTTATTTTTCGGGGCGTGCAACATAATATATTTGCTTTCCGCCGCCTGTTGTACCCCTTGAATGCGGGTTAATAATTTTTCCACCAGTGCTTGTTTTTCATCAGATAAGGGTTCGGCACGTTGAATTAGGCAAGCCTTTGATTTATAAATGATCTCCACTTCTTTTAAACCATTGGCTTCCAAGGTTGCCCCTGATGACACCAAATCACAAATGGCATTGGCTAAATTTGCGGTCGGGGCGACTTCTACTGAACCATTTAAAAAACAGTTTTTATAGGATACACCTTTGGCAGCCATATAGCGTTTCAGCAAATTCGGGTACGAAGTAGCAATACGTTTATTGTGCAAATCCTGCACGCCGTGATATTGCTCGTCACGATCCACTGCAATAGATAAACGGCAGCCACCAAAATCCAAGGTGCGGAGTTTTTTATATTCCACCGTTTCCCCTGCATTTTGACGACCCAGTTCTTCTTCTTCCAACACATTTTCGCCGATAATGCCCAGATCCACCACGCCGTCAAACACTAAACCCGGAATATCGTCATCACGCACGCGTAAAATATCAATCGGCATATTTTCCGAATAGGCAATCAAACGTTGTTCGTTCCAGTTGATTTTTACCCCACATTGTTTAAGCAACTCGTTACATTCTTTGCTTAAACGCCCTTTTTTTTGTAATGCAATGCGTAATCTTTTGCTATTTGACATTGTTATTTCCTTAGGTCAACAGACCCTATTAAACGTATAAAAAAACCTTTCGAAATTTGACTTCCGAAAGGTTTATATTGCTGATTCGCCGCACTTATTTTGCCACTTCGGAAGTTTTATCTTCCGAGTAGCACCATCCGCCCGAAAGATTAGGTTCGGTGATGGTGATGATGAAACGTAAAAGTGCGGTTGAAATTCATTGTGTTTTCCTAAAGTGGATTTTTGCTTACCTTTTAAAATACTGAAATCTACTTTATCTTGCAAGCGTTTTTTTGTTTATTTTTTCTTTTATTTGGGGGAATAATATTTTTCAAGGGTTTTTTGAACATAATCTTGTGCAAAATTGAGGTGTAATTTCGCCAAAATTGGGCGAATAGGGGCAATATCAATGGAATAATAAGATCCTTTCGGAATAGATTGATAAAGTGCGGTGATTTTTGTGATATTTTCTAACATAATGACAATATTTTGCACATTGATCATCTTATCCGTGGCAACATTAATGATCTGATTGGTAAATAAAGGATTGGCTAGGATTTCGTTTAAAATCGTGACCACGTCATCAATGTCAATTAAATTCCGATAACTTTCTTGCCATAGGATAAAAGGTTGCTGATGAATAATGGCTTGATAGAGGAAATTTATGATGGTTGGGCTAGTGGCATTACCCACGACTTGTGGTAAACGCACAATTAAGTATTGCTGGGCTAATCGTTGCACTTGCTGTTCCATATTCTGTTTATGTTGCACATAAGGCGAATTTTGTAGGGACGGATCGTAGAGGCTACAAGTGCTAAAATAAACTAATTTTTGGTCGGGATGGTGTAAAATCGTTTGCTCAAGTAATTGGCTTTCTCTGGCAAAGAAAGTGCGGTCTTTTTCTTGTGAGTTTGATACGCCACTGGCAAAAATAATATGCTTAGGATCTTCCGCATAGCCAGAAAATGCCTTTGCCATCATGCCATTACCGACAATCATGGGACTTTTCTCGCTTTCACGAACAGTAACACTGGGCGATGTTGTAAATCTTTAAATTCTGCTTGCCATTCAGGCTGATCGGCTAACATGGGTTCTGCCATTTGTTCAATTTGAAAGCCTGTTTCGATAAGCCCATTGATAATGGTTGCGGTGGTTCTATGATAGGTTTTAAAGGGTTGTTGAAACCAGCTTCGATCTCGCTCACCCTCATCTCGATAATAATTTAAACGATAGGCAACCTGTTCTTTTTGTTCATTTTTCTCCCAGCGTTCACCGCCTTGGTAAGCGGTGACGATAGGGTGTTCTTGGGAAAAAATAAGCCGACCATTGGGCTTTAATTTGCGATAAATCTGGCTTAATAGTTGGCGAAAATCTTGCACGTAATGAAAGGCAAAGGAACTGGTAATCACATCAAAATCGGTTTCTTTAAGGTCGGCTAAGTTTTCCATGGAAAGTTGATGCAAGGCAAAGCGTGACTTAGCAAAATGGGGTTCAGAAAAGTGCGGTGTAAAATCGGCAAGATTTTTTTCTGCCTGTTGTAACATTGCCAAAGACAGATCTATGCCAACCACAAAATCTGCTTTACGAGCTAAATATAACGCCAAATGTTCGCCCGTACCACAACCGAGATCCAGCAGCTTTTTGTCTGTTAAATCAGGCAATAAAGACAACATTGTGGGTTTCTCCACAATGTTGTTTAAACTGATTGGATTGGCACGAAGTTTTTGATAAAGCTCAAAAAAGTTTTCTTTATCGTAAACTGAAATGTGCATTAAAATTAGCCTTTAAAATCTGCAATCCAGCCAAATTGCATACCGAGTTGAGCCACGATATTTAAAATCGCAAATAGGAAAATAAAGTAAATCATAAAGTTACCACCGAATGCGGTGTATTTACTTTGACCAAATCGTTCACGGCTGGCTTTCGCTAATAAGGCTGGCACAATCCCTGCCCATACGGTGGCGGCTAAACCAGCATAACCGATAGCGATCACAAAGCCATAAGGGAATTGGAGGCTTAATAATAATGGCGGTAGGAACACTACTAATGCCGTTTTGGCACGCCCTAATCCGCTGTCGTCAAATTTAAACAAGTCAGCGATATAGTCAAATAAACCGAGCGTCACCCCTAAGAAAGAGCTGGCAATCGCCATATAAGCGAAGAAACGCAGAGCGAGAGCAATGTAATCGGTTTGCATATATTGATGTAACGCATCAAGTAATGCCGCAATGTCGCCACCTTTTGCAATCACAGGGGCAAATTCACTGCGAGGTAAATTGCCTTGCACCGCATATTGCCACAACACATAAATCACTAACGCCGTTGCGGTGCCTAACACTACGGATTTTACCACTTTAGCTGCGTTGCGATCATAGTATTTCACAAGGCTAGGTACATTTTGATGAAAGCCAAAGGACACTAAACACACAGGCAACGCCACCATAGCGTAAGGTAAATAAGCGGTATCCGCTGGGGCAAGTTGATCCAATAGAATTTCAGGTTTGGCGGAGGAAATTAAACTGGCGACAGACAGGAAAAACGCAATCGCCATACCTGCGATTAATACCGTACTAAAGCGATCCACGGCTTTGGTGGAGAACCAGACGAACAAAGCTAATACCACAGCAAAGATTAACGATCCCGAAGTTCGTCCAATTTCCACCGCACTTTGTTCGCTGCTTAACAGCTGATTAATAAAGCCTTCGGTAATACCACCGCCTGAGGTAATGTAGGCATAGGTTAAAATGTACATTACAAAGGCAAGGGATAAGCCATTGAGGACGTTCCAACCATTGCCGAGTAAGTCTTTGACAATGGTATTAAAACTTGAACCAGTAGGGTAGTGTAAATTGGCTTCTAATAACATTAAACCTGATGAAGTCATACAAAACCAAGTATAAAGCAAAATCAGCAATGAGCCAGTAAACCAAACACCAGCAGTGGAAATCGGGTTGGCGAGCATTCCTGCCCCGATGGTACCACCCGCAATAATCATAATACCGCCGAGTAAAGACGGTTGTTTTTGTGTTGTCATGAGATAATTCCTAGGGTTATTTTAAAATTGCACTATTATAGTAGTACAATAAAATAATTACAACCGTTGTTTTTCGCCACCAAATTCATCTAGTAAATGTTCAGTTAATTTTGCTAATTCACTAGTCATCAAAATAAAATCTGCATCAAAGCGTTGAGTGACATCTTCTTTTAGAATATCATCATTTTTCTCACGAATATTATCGGCGAATTTTAAGCGTTTAAGCGTGCCGTCATCGTTTAATACAAAGCTCAAATGATCTTCCCAGTCTAGCAATAATTTGGTGACAAATTTGCCACTTTGCAAATGAGAGAGCATTTCTTCACTTTCCAGCGATTGATTTTTATAACGAATAATGCCTTGATTATCTGAGGCTTTTAATTCTCCTTCTTCAAGTGCTGTGAAAAATGACGGTATTTTTTGTTTCACCAACCAATCGGTCATCACGATAGAGGGTTCATTGGCAAAAGCTAACGGCACCACAGGTAACGATCCTAACGATTTACGCAACAATGCCAACACATCTTCGGCTCGTTTATAAGAGGCTGCATTAACATAAATTAAATTGGTTTCGGTGTTAATCCAAATCGCCGTTTGCTGATGTTTACTAAAAGCTCGGGGCAACAACATCGCCACCACATCATCTTTCAATGCCTGTTTTTCCGTCTTTTTCAGTTTGCGATTTTCTTTTTCTTCCAACTGGCGAATACGTTCGTCTAACTCTTGCTTAATCACATGATTCGGCAAAATTTTATCTTCTTTATGTGCAACTAATAGAAGCTGTTTACCGTTGGAAAAATAGAGTAAATCAGTATTACGTAAGGGCTTTGCCCAGCCGAATTTACTGGTGTCTGACTGATTACAGGGATGATATTCGTTTTGTGAAAGGCAGTTTTGTAATAGGCTATCCGACCAATCAAGATTTTTGGTTAAACGATAAATAATGGCGTTTTTGAACCACATAGAATGTCCTTAAAAGATAAATTTATGAAATAATTTTATGTATTAGGTTGGAATACAATAGAACCACCTAAAGCGTGGGCATAACGTGTGATCGTTTCCAAGGTTGGACGCACCAGACCACGTTCAAGACGGCTGATATTTTGAGCTTTGATACCAGTACGTTTAGCAATTTCACCTTGTGAAAGATGTTGAGTTAAGCGGTATTGTCTTAATTCTGCAATCATTTTTTGTTGCACTTCACGTGCTTGGCGTAATTCGGCAAATTCAGGATTTTGCATTAATTCTTTTTCAAAGTCCGCAAGGGTGACAAATTCATAGGTTTCATTTTGCATGGAGTTGCTCCTTAATGGCTTTCATTCGTTGCTTGGCAAGATCTAAATCTTGCTTAGGTGTTTTTTGTGTTTTCTTATGTAATGCGTGGACGACATAGATTTGTTTGCCAATATGAAAAAAGAAAAAACTGCGTGAAATCCCTTCTTTTGAAGATGCTCGCAATTCTTTTAATCCATCGCCCATATCCCTGACATTCGGCTCTTTTAGTTGATTGCCTTGTAGTTCAAGCTGTTTAAGGGATTCAAAAGTCGATTCTCTTAATGTGGCTGGCATTTTGAGAATTTCTTTTTGAGCTTGTTTGATAAGGTGTAGGGTAAACATAATTGGCTTGTGTAATCTAATCTTTGGTGATTATGGTAACATATTTTTTGCTATAATCAAGAGTGATTATACAAGACGAGTTATTATCCCAATTCTTGCTATTTTTGATAATAAGGTGAAAGGGGTAATTCAGTCGTATTTTTTACAGTTTGTAGAATAATTTCTGTTTTTAGATTTTTAATACCTAATGACGTGGTTAGATATTGTTTTTGTAAACTATAAAATTCATCTAAATCATGGGTTTGGATTTTTAAAATAAAATCATAATCGCCTGCCATAAAATGACATTCGGTAATTTGTGGAATTAATCGCATTTCAAAGATAAAGCGTTCTTTTAATTTGAGATCTTCTTCAATGAATGAACCTAGAATATAGATAGTCACATTAAGGTTTAGTTTTTTCGGGTTAAGTAGGCACACATATTTATCAATGACACCACTTTGTTCAAGTAAATTTACCCGCCGTAAACAAGCAGAACTAGATAGACCAATGGTTTCAGCAAGTTCGTTATTTTGTTGTTTTCCATTTTGTTGCAGTGCTCTTAAAATGCGTAAATCAGTATTATCAAGAATTTTGGTTGGCATTTTAATTTTCCTTATCTATTTGTGACCTAGGTCATGATACAAGTCGCCTTATTTTTTGTAAATAAAAATAAATTAAGTAAAAGCAGTTACTTAGATAAGGTAACTGCTTTATCATTGTGCGTTAGGTCAAGCATATAATGAAACTTGAACCACTAATAAAATAGAACCTATCAGCAATAACATTCCAATCATCGGCATGACAAATCTGACCCATTTATTGAATGGAATATGCAGCATTTGTAATGTAACCAAGACCAATCCTGTCGGAGCTAAGAAGAGCATGGCGTATTGTCCCCAGTTGTAAGCGGATACCACTATATCGCGTGGGATACCGACAGCATCGGCAAGCGGAGCCATAATCGGCATAGATAATACAGCCAGACCTGAAGAAGACGGTACAAACAAACCCAAGAAGATAAATACCACTAATTGTGCCAAGATGAATATTGTCGGTGGCATACCTGCTACAAGGTTGGAAGCGTAGTTCAAAATCGTATCTGAAATCATGCCCTCGTCAAGCACTAAATTTACCCCGCGAGCCAAGCCGATAATCAAGGATACTGCCACTAAATCCGCTGCACCAGTCGTAAACGCATTAAGCACTTCATCTTCGGATAAACGGGACAGGAACATGATGATAATCGTGATTGCCAAGAAAGATGATGCCATTTGTGGGAACCACCAGCCGCCAAACATCACTCCCCATACCATAATAATAAAGGCAAGGCAGAATAGTGTCAGAATAATTTTGCGTTTCGTGTTGAATTCAAGTTCATTGTTATCGCCTTGATGAAAACTTAAATAATGCTGTTCAAATTCTTCCCGTTCTTCATAGCAATAGGAGAAAGTTGGATCCGCTTTGACTTTTTTACTGTACCAATAAAGATAAGTAATCACCGAAATACCGCCTAAAATCAGACCCAGTATGCGGAAACTGATACCTTCGGTAAATTGAATACCCGCCGCATTGGAGGCGATGACCACCGAGAACGGATTAATGGTAGAAAATGCAGTTCCCATTGATGAAGCCAAGAATATTGCACCTACACAGACGATTGCATCATAGCCCAATGCAATAAATACAGGGACGAGAATCGGATAGAATGCCACCGCTTCTTCCTCAATACCGCAGGTTGTGCCGCCGATAAGCATGAGTACGGAAACACTGAATACAATCAAAAATTCATTGCCTTTGGTTCGTTTAGCCAACGCAGTCAAACCTGCATTGAAAGAACCTGTGCGATTGATTACACCAATCATACCACCCAGTACGAAGATAAAAACCATCACATCTGCGGCTTCAATCGTCCCATTGACCATACTGAGGGTAATATCTTTTAACGTTTTGGGTTGTTGTTCAACCTGTCTGTATGTACCCGGAATAGCAATGGGTTTTCTAATTTTACCTTCAAGGAAATTAGTCAGTTTAATTTTTACATTAAGTTGCTCAAGCGATTCTTGTGTAGCTGGTAAAAATTGATCTTCTTGTTGATGCGATTTCACCACAAATTGTTGCGTTGTACTATTATAGGTTAGTTTTGAATATGAACCTGCGGGAACAATCCAAGTGAGTCCCACGGCAATAATTAATATGATAAAAAGTATGGTAAATGCGGTGGGAAATTTAAATTTTTTTGTACTACTCATAATAAACTCCTTATCAGAATAGAGGCTAATTAGCCTCTATTCTCAAGTGCGTAATTAGTAATAAGTGGTATGTTTGGTATTTTTGCTAATACGAGTACCAGCTGTACCTTTTACGATCTCAACAATGTCAGACAACGAACCAATCACAGCATCTTTGCCAGTGTGATTAACAAAGTTTATTGTCGCTTGCACTTTTGGTCCCATTGAACCTGAAGCAAACTGTAGTTTGCTGAGTTCATCGGGGTGAATTTGGGCAATCGCTTGTTGATCGGGTTTTCCCCAGTTAAGGAACACAGCAGAAACATCGGTTGCAATGATAAATAAATCCGCTTCAATATTTTCTGCCAGCAAAGCAGAACATAAATCTTTATCAATCACCGCTTCCACCCCATGTAGTGAGCCTTGCTCATCATAATAGGTTGGAATACCGCCACCACCGGCACAAATCACAATACTGCCTTTTTCTAATAACCATTTTACAGGGCGAATTTCAAAAATACGTTTTGGTAATGGACTTGGCACAACACGGCGATATTTATCGCCATCTTGAGCGATGGTCCAATTTTTTTCTTTTGCCAAACGTTCAGCCTCGTGTTTGGTATAAACAGGACCAATCGGTTTAGTCGGATGTTGGAACGCAGGATCATTTTTATCCACTTCCACTTGGGATAATATGGTGGCAAACGGCACCTCAAACGGTACTAAATTACCCAATTCCTGTTGAATCATATAACCAATCATCCCCACCGATTCCGCCCCTAACACATCAAGCGGATAAGTCGGCACGTCTTTATAAGCTGCCCCTTGTAAGGCAAGTAAACCCACTTGCGG
Source organism: Lonepinella sp. MS14435 (assembly GCF_042485795.1). GTDB lineage: Bacteria > Pseudomonadota > Gammaproteobacteria > Enterobacterales > Pasteurellaceae > Lonepinella. The sequence continues at coordinate 2,011,134 of NZ_CP169368.1, read as the reverse complement.
ACCGTTACCATGAGCGATGATTAATTCATTATGGGGATAGATTTTAGCAATCTGTTCACAAGCAATACGTACATTTTGCCGTTGGTTTTCTGCGGTCAACGGCTCTCCACGGCGTAATAACGCATTTCCCCCTAGAGCAATCACAATTCGCATATTTCCTCCTAAGCCAAGCTGGCAACCATCACAGCTTTAATGGTGTGCATACGGTTTTCCGCTTGTTCAAATGCCACATTCATTGGTGATTCAAATACCTCTTCAGTCACTTCAATACCATTGGCAAGTGCGGGGTATTTTTCGGCAATTTGTTTACCAACTTTTGTTTCGCTGTTATGGAATGCAGGCAAACAGTGCATAAATTTCACTTTAGGATTGCCAGAGCGTTTCATTAGTTCAGGCGTAACTTGATAAGGCATTAACAAATCAATTCGTTTACCCCAACTATCTAAAGGTTCACCCATTGATACCCACACATCGGTATGGACAAAATCTACCCCTTTCACGGCACGATCAATATCGTCTGTTACGGTAATTCTTGCTCCACTTTGTTGGGCAAATTTTTCGCACATAGCCACTAGTTCTGCTTCAGGCAAGAGTTCTTTCGGACCACAAATACGCACGTCCATACCTAATTTTGCCCCAATTAACAACAGAGAATTTCCCATATTATTACGTGCATCACCGATATAAACATAGCTAATTTGATTTAATGGTTTGTCACAATGTTCAATCATGGTCAACACATCAGCGAGCATTTGGGTTGGGTGAAATTCATCGGTTAGTCCGTTAAAGACTGGCACTCCCGCATATTCAGCCAATTCATTAACAATGCTTTGTTTGAAACCACGATATTCAATCGCATCATACATACGCCCCAATACCCGAGCGGTGTCTTTCATGCTTTCTTTGTGTCCGATTTGGGAAGAATTTGGATCGATATAAGTAACATTTGCCCCTTGATCATAAGCAGCGACTTCAAAGGCACAACGTGTACGTGTTGATGTTTTTTCAAAAATTAATGCAATATTTTTACCTTTCAGCTTTTGTTGTTCAGTGCCTGCGTATTTCGCCCGTTTTAAATCACGAGAAAGATCAAGCAAATAACGAATTTCACGTTCAGAATGATTAACAAGACTGAGTAAGTGTCTGTTTTTGATATTAAAAGCCATAATATTTCTCCTATAGATAAGTGATATAATTCAAAAGTATCTACTTTTGATTTCAATTTTATTGTAAAGCGTAATAAATTAAATTTGCTGCAATTTTAGCAAAACTATTGTAAAGATTTGCAATAAAATAAGAGAAAAAATGAAATATTTCGCATTTTATGCGAGAAATAAAATAAACGAGAAAATTCTTTTTTGTTTGATTATAATCTTATCTATCATCACGAACGAAAAGGAAAAACAATGCAACAAAAATCTATTTGTTTTATCGGTGGCGGCAATATGGCACAAGCTATAGTGTTTGGTTTATTGAAAACTGGCTATCCTGCTAACTTGATTACGGTGTGTGATCCCAATGAAGATAAACGAGCATTATTTGCGGAAAGAAAGGTGTCCGTTGCTACGGATAATCAAACCGCAGTTAGACAGAGTGAGGTGATAGTATTAGCCGTCAAGCCACAGGTAGCAAGTGAGGTTTGTGCGGCATTAAGTGCGGTGGATTTTTCTGAAAAATTAGTGATTTCCATTATGGCAGCCATTTCTATAAAAAAAATCACCGCACTTTTACCAACGGCTCAACATATTGTGCGAGTCATGCCAAATACACCAGCGTTGGTATCACAAGGCATGTCAGGTTTATTTGCTCGGGTCAATGTGGCTATTGAATTTAAACAATTCGCCGAAAGCCTATTGCAAGCAGTAGGGAAAACTTGCTGGGTGGAAGATGAAAACGATATGCACAGCGTTACAGCGGCATCAGGTTCAAGCCCAGCCTATTTTTTCTTGTTTATGGAAGCCATGCAGCAAGCGTTGCTAAAAATGGGATTAAGTGCATCACAAGCTCGTTTATTAGTGCAACAATCAGCTTTAGGTACCGCTAACATGGTGGTGGAAAATCCAACGGTTGAATTAGCCACTCTACGGCAAAATGTAACCTCAAAAGGTGGAACAACGGCGGCAGCGTTAAATGCGTTTAACGAAAAACAATTAGCACAGATTGTAGAACAAGCTATGCAAGCCTGCGTTGAGCGGTCGAAAGAGATGGAAAGATTGTTTTAGATGATAGCTTAGTTATATAATGCAAGAGTATGATGAAATAAAACATGGAGCAGAATATGAATATAAATTTTCCCCCACAAGTCGAGCAATTAATTGTTTCTCAAGCAAATCTTATGGGCATAAGTACGAATGCTCTGATGGAAAAGATTGTCGTTGAGCATTTTCAACCTAAACCAGTTACATTGTGTGATTTAGCAATGGATTATCATGGCGTTGATGTTGGTGATATAGAACTAGATATGCCTAAAAATCATCAGGTAAATAAGCAACGTTATGAGATTTTTGATTAATGTATTTGCTCGATAGTAATGTTATTTCAGAAGTTCGTAAAATTAAAATAGGAAAAGCGAACAAAGGGGTTGTTGATTGGCTTAGTGATAAGCCGTTTGAACAGCTTTATACCTGTGAAATCGTGATAATGGAATTAATGCGTGGTATTCAACTAAAACGTTGCAAGGATCCCGTTCAAGCCCAATATTTACAGGACTGGTTTGATAATTTTGTGATGCCAAGTTTTTCTGGACGGATTTTAACGATCAATACAAAAGTGAGTTTGATTTGTGCGACCTTTCATGTTCCTAATCCACGCCCTGAAAATGATACTTGGATTGCCGCAATCAGCAAATTGTATGATTTAACATTGGTAACTCGAAATATTAAGGATTTTCAAGGGTTACCAACTAAACTTCTTAACCCTTTTAGTTAGATAAATTGCCCTCTCCTTTGGGGAGAGGGCTAAAGTGAAAAGATGATAGATTACTGCCGATAATTTTCCAAAAACCGTGCAAATTTCCCTAAGGCATCTTCTAAGGTAGAAACATGTGGAAGTGTTACAATGCGGAAATGATCTGGTGCATGCCAGTTGAAACCACGACCGTGTACCAACAATACTTTTTCTTGACGCAATAAATCTAACACCATTTTCTCATCGTCATAAATATTGAATTTTTTAATGTCGATTTTCGGGAACATATACATGGCACCATTCGGTTTCACACAACTTACCCTTGGAATTTGGGTAATCAATTCGTAAGCACGGTTGCGTTGTTCCAATAAACGTCCACCCGGTAAAATATATTCATTAATGCTTTGATAACCGCCGAGAGCGGTTTGAATCGCATGTTGCATTGGATGATTGGCACATAAACGCATAGAAGCCAGCATATCCAAGCCTTCAATGTAACCTTTAGCATGATTTTTTGGACCATTTAAAATCATCCAACCTTGACGGAAACCTGCCACTCGATAGGCTTTAGATAAGCCGTTAAAGGTAATGGTTAATAAATCTGGTGCAAGGGCGGCAATGTGATGATGAACCGCATTGTCATATAAAATTTTGTCGTAAATTTCATCGGCGAAAATGATTAAGCCGTGTTGACGAGCGATTTCCACGATTTGTTCAAGCACTTCTTTACTATATACTGCACCCGTTGGGTTGTTTGGATTAATTACCACGATAGCTTTGGTGCGAGATGTAATTTTGCTTTTAATATCTTCTAAATCAGGGAACCAATCAGAGGATTCATCACACATATAATGCACCGCTTTACCGCCTGCCAACGTGGCTGCTGCTGTCCAAAGTGGATAATCAGGCATTGGAATTAACACTTCATCGCCATTATTTAACAAGGCTTGCAATGACATGGTAATCAGCTCAGACACACCATTGCCGATATAGACATCATTGACCGTTGCACCTAAGATATTTTTCGATTGATAATATTGCACAATGGCTTTACGAGCAGAGTAAATTCCTTTGGAATCACAATAACCTTGGGCGGATGGAAGATTGCGTAAAATATCCACTAACACTTCATCAGGTGCTTCAAAGCCAAAAGGTGCTGGGTTGCCAATATTCAGTTTTAAGATTTTATTGCCTTCTTCTTCTAAACGAAGTGCTTCTTTGTGTACAGGACCACGAATGTCATAACACACATTTTCTAATTTATCGGATTTTGGGAAAAATTCCATATTATGTCCTTAAACAGGTAAAAATTAACAGAAAGTTCACCGCACTTTACGCCTATTTACGACAGAATAAAAGATTTACTAAAAAATTTTTTTTATTTGCGGTAGAATAAACGCTATTTTAACGGATATTTTTAAATAAAATTTAATGGAAAACCTGTGTTTAGGCTTAATTAAACAGATTCAAGCCCATAAATTACCTGCTCATTCTGAGATTACGCATTTTAAAGATGAGATGCCCATAACAGTGGAGTTATTGGCGTGGCTCAAAGCTCAAGAAATGTATCCACAATTTTACTTAAATTATCGTGATAAGCCTATTTCGGTGGCTACAATAGGAAAAGTGCGGTCATTTTCTGATGAAAATTTGGCACAGCAGTTTGTTCTGACACATGATTTCCCTCTGGTTGGCGGATTGACTTTTGATAAACAAGCCAAATTTTGGTTACCAAGATTATTGTTGGAAAAAGTCGAAAATACCCTGTATGTAAATGTCTATTGGGATAATCGACAGGATTTTGCTAACGAACAGCAAGCCTGTTTGCAAGTGGTAGAAACATTGCAAAAATTCACCGCACTTCAATCGGTTAAACAAACAATCCATAAAATAGATCAAAAGGCTTCCGCAGAAATTTGGTCAAATTGGATTCAACAAGCCTTGGGTGAGATCAAGCAAGGTCATTTGAGCAAGGTTGTGTTGGCAAATCAAACGGAATTTTTATTCACCGGAGCGATTGATGCCAAAGATTTCTTGGCGGAAAGCGAACGAAAAAATATGGGTTGTTATCATTTTTTGTTAGCTGAAAACGCAAACTGTACTTTTGTTGGTTCAAGCCCTGAGCGTTTATATGCTCGACAAGATCATTATGTGCATACAGAAGCCTTGGCGGGAACAGCGACAATTACGGATAATCCAACGTATAATCAACAGCAGGCAGATTGGTTATTAAATGATAACAAAAATGATCACGAAAATAGGTTAGTGGTGCAAGGTATTTGTGATAATTTGCAACCTTATGTGAATAACATTCAAGTGAGTGATGTAGAAGTCAAACAGTTGCGTCAAGTGCAACATTTACGCCGTTGTATTCAGGCAGAATTAAACGATAGCGCAACAGATTCAGCTTGTTTGCAAGCCATTCACCCTACGGCAGCAGTATCAGGTTTACCTCAGCAAAGTGCGGTGCAATTTTTGCAAAAAACCGAAAATTTTGACCGCAGTTGGTATGCTGGTACGCTAGGTATTATGCGAAAACAGCAAGCAGAATTTTGTGTAACAATTCGTTCTGCTTTTATAGAACAGCAAGCTGAACAACATAAAATTCGTGTTTTTGCTGGAGCAGGCATTGTGGCAGGTTCGGTTCCCCTGTTAGAATGGCAAGAAATTGAACGTAAAGCGTCAAGTTTATTGAGTTTATTAACCATTGAATAAAAATGTATTGGAAAACGGAGAGTAATATGTCAGCAGTGAGTACCTTTAACCGTTGTTGGTCAAAAGTAATTTTAGAAACTTTGCTTCGTCAAGGTGTTAAACACTTTTGTATCGCTCCGGGATCTCGTTCTACTCCTTTAACTTTGGAGGCTGCACGGTTACAAGCAAATGGAAAAGCAGTTTGCCATAGCCATTTTGATGAACGTGGTTTAGCTTTCTTTGCTCTCGGTTTAGCGAAATCTACTCAAACGCCAGTGGCAGTAATTGTTACTTCGGGTACAGCTGCCGCAAATTTATACCCTGCCATTGTTGAAGCTCGTCAAAGTGCGGTGAATTTAATCGTTTTAACGGCAGATCGTCCAGAAGAATTATTAGAGTGCGGTGCAAATCAAGCGATTTTACAGGCAAATATGTTTGCACATTATCCAGTTTCAACACTGAATTTACCTCGACCAAGCCAAGATTATCCAGTGAAATGGTTAGTTTCTAGTATCGATCAAGCATGTTATAAACAGACTGAACAAGCAGGCGTAGTGCATATTAATGTACCTTTTGCCGAACCTTTGTATGAGGCTCAAGTGAGCGAAATTGATAGCCACCCTTGGTTGGCACCCGTCCACCGTTGGTTAGCTCAAACAAAACATTGGTCTGAGCATCAAAATGTTCAACAAGAAGTTGTGATGCACGAACATTGGGACGATTTACGGACGAAAAAAGGTATTGTGGTGGTAGGGCAGTTACCACAAAAACAAGCTATGGGAGTCAAAACTTGGGCAGATACTATGGGTTGGATTTTATTAACGGATATTCAATCCAATGTAGAGCCGAGTTTGCCTTATGCAGATATTTGGTTAGCCAATAAAACTGTGCGAGAAAAATTGTTGCATGCAGATATTGTAGTGCAATTTGGTTCACGTTTTGTGAGCAAGCGAATTCATCAATTCTTAGCAAGTTTTAAAGGAACATTTTGGGTGGTGGAAGAAAGTGATGAGCGTGTAGATCCCCATCATCATCAACAAACACGTTTCCATGCCAAAGTACATCACTGGTTACGAGCCCATCCGCCGTTACGTCAAAAATCATGGTTACTTGAACCTTTGGCATTGTCTAACTTCTGTGCCAGTTTTATTGAACAACAAGTGGGTGGTGGCTTAAACGAGGCTTCTTTAGCTCATCATATTGAACGAATCTTACCAAGAAATTGTGCTTTATTTTTAGGCAATAGCTTATTTATAAGATTGGTTGATGCACTTGCTAAATTATCGGATAGTTATCCTGTTTACACCAATCGTGGTGCCAGTGGTATTGATGGTTTATTAGCTACTGCTGCTGGGATAGGGATTGGCGGTAATCAGCCTGTCGCTGTGGTATTAGGCGATATGTCGGCATTACATGATCTTAACTCATTGGCATTGTTCAGAAAAGTTACTCAACCAACGGTGATCTTTATTATTAATAATAACGGTGGAGCAATTTTTGATATGTTGCCAGTAGAGCCAGAAGTCAAAAATGCCTTTTATCGTTTGCCACATCAAGCAGAATTTGCTCAGGCGGCTTCAATGTTTGATTTAAAATATGCACGCCCTTATACTTGGGCAGATTTAGGTTCTGTGTTAAAACAAGCGTATTCACGTAAAGAAACCACGGTGATTGAAATTAAAGTGAACCCAAGTGACGGTAGTAATATTTATAAACGTTTAATTGAGCAGATTAGTTATGCGGTAATTGGTGCTTAACTGAAATTAAAGATAGGTAAAAGGTGAAAAGACTATTTTCACCTTTTTATTGAACATAACAATACAAATAATTACATCCAAGCATTATTACGAATAATACCGACCGCAATACCTTCTACTTCAAATTGTTCTTGCTCACGTAAATTGACAACAATCGGCTCAAATTCTTCATTTTCTGGGTGTAAATAAATGACATCACCTTTACGTTCCAAGCGTTTGACTGTTACTTCATCTTCAATACGAGCTACAATAACCTGACCGTTACGTACATCTTTGGTGCTGTGTACTGCTAATAAATCACCGTCTAGGATACCGATATCTTTCATTGACTGACCGCTGACTTTCAGTAAAAAGTCTGCTTGTGGTTTGAACATTTCAGGATCGACTTTATAAGTACCTTCAATATGTTGTTCCGCTAGAATAGGTTCACCCGCGGCAACACGACCAATGAGAGGTAAGCCTTCCATTTCTTCTTCATCATTGGAAGAAAGTAATAAACGAATACCACGTGACATTCCAGGCACCATTTCAATCGCCCCTTTACGTGCTAAGGCTTTTAAATGTTCTTCAGCCGCATTAGGGGATTTAAAGCCTAATTCTTTTGAAATTTCCGCACGTGTTGGTGGCACACCAGCGGTTTCAAGATGATGCTTTAAGAAATCATAGACTTCTTGTTGGCGAATAGTTAAATTTTTACTTAGCGTTCTCATAGTTTCTCTTTCCTTTATGTTATTTCGTACAGGTTATTTGAAATTATATACAGACTGGAAAAAATTGCAATAAAAAGTTTTATTTTGTGTCAATATAAATCAAGTAATATAGCGGAGAGGCAATAAATTTACTGAAAATGACCTAAAATTTTGTTATAATTTCTCAACTATTTTTGATTATCTAAGGAAGTTTTAATGTCTGTTTTAGGGCGTATTCACTCATTTGAGTCTTGTGGCACAGTTGATGGACCGGGCATTCGTTTTATTCTTTTTATGCAAGGTTGTTTGATGCGTTGTAAGTATTGCCATAATCGTGATACTTGGGATTTGGACGGCGGTCGTGAGATTAGTGTTGAAGAATTAATGAAAGAAGTGGTGAGCTATAAGCATTTTATGAATGCTACTGGGGGTGGTGTCACTGCATCTGGTGGGGAAGCCATTTTGCAAGCGGAATTCGTACGTGACTGGTTTAGAGCTTGTAAAGCTGAAAATATTAATACTTGTTTAGATACCAATGGCTTTGTGCGAGCTTATACGCCAGTCATTGATGAATTACTTGACGTGACCGATTTGGTGTTATTAGATTTAAAACAACTTAACGATAAAATTCATCAAAATCTTATCGGTGTACCAAATAAGCGTACACTTGAATTTGCCAAATATTTACAAAAACGTAATATCCCAACTTGGGTGCGTTATGTGGTTGTTCCAGGTTATACTGATGCAGATGCAGATGTGCATTTATTAGGTCAGTTTATTGAAGGAATGACGAATGTCGAGAAAGTGGAATTATTGCCTTATCACCGTTTAGGGGCGCATAAATGGAAAACCTTAGGGGTAGAATATGAGTTGGAAGATGTGTTACCTCCAACCAAAGAAAGTCTTGAACATATTCAGCAAATTTTGCAAGGTTATGGACATATTGTAAAATTCTAATTTGAGCAAAAATACCGAATGTAATATTCGGTATTTTTTTGTGAACAGCAATAATTAAAGAATCATTCCTGCTGCAACCGTATGATAAGTGGCTTCATCAATTAAAATAAACGCCCCCGTAGCTTGATTTTGTGCATAGCTTGTGGCGGTGATCGGTTTTTGTAAACTCACGTGGACTTCACCAATATCGTTCAGGGTTAAGGTTTCCGCCTCATGAGATTTACTCAAGGTTTTTACGTCTAATACATGGTCAATGCCACTGATTTTAGCAAATACCTTTTGCGTACAGTGTTTAAGTAAATATTTGCGTGCCAAGTTAAGTGGGCGTTGATCAAACCAACAGAGTGTCGCAGTAGCATTTTTAGTCGGGGTGATTGTCGAATGTTCCGCCACAAAGCTATCACCACGCGAAATATCAATATCATCGGCTAATCGAAGCGTGACTTGCTCACCTGCAATAGCCTGTTGCACAATGCCGTTTGGACTGATAATTTCTACTACTTTGGAATGGTAGCCATTGGGTTCAATACGTACATTATCTCCCGTTGCGATAGAACCTGCTTCAATTCTGCCCTGATAACCACGGAAATCATCTGCTTTATCTTGATCAAGACGAATGACAAGTTGTACAGGAAAGTGAAAGTCTTGTTTTGCTATGGAAATATTTTCGTTGCTTGGTAAATTTTCCAGAATACTGAGCAATGTGTCACCTTGGTACCATGGTGTGCGTTCACTTTGATGGACAATGTTATCCCCTTGTAAGGCAGATACGGGTACAAATTGTACGTTTGAAATACCTAATTGCTGGCTTAATTTGAGATAGGCTTGTTGAATCGCATGAAATTTAGTTTGGTCAAAATCGAGTAAATCCATTTTATTGATGGCAACTAAAATATGTGGTGTACCTAGATGTTTTAAAATTGCAGAATGGCGTTTAGTTTGCGGTAATAATTGTAGTTCAGGTTGGGAAAAATCCAACTGACTCGCATCAATTAACACGACAGCAGCACTGGCAGTAGAAGCACCAGTTACCATATTTCGGGTATATTGCTCATGCCCTGGTGTGTCGGCAATAATAAATTTGCGTTTAGCGGTGGAAAAATAACGATATGCCACATCAATGGTAATGCCTTGTTCACGTTCGGCTTCAAGCCCATCTGTTAAAATAGAAAAATCAATCACTTCACCTTTGTTCTTAGACTTGTCGAGGCTGAGTAATTGGTCACTTAGTAAGGCTTTGCTATCGTATAATAATCGTCCGATTAGTGTGCTTTTACCGTCATCTACGCTACCTGCGGTAATAAAACGTAGTGGGGCGTGTTGGTTAAGAGTTTGGCTCATGTTGTCTTCCTTTCAAATTTTAAATATTGATTTAAAGTGCGGTGAAAAATCGAAAACTTTTTATTTTTTAACCGCACTCTGACCAGTTTACTGGCTAAAAATAACCTTGTTTTTTGCGTTGTTCCATGGCGGCTTCACTGGTGCGATCGTCCATGCGAGTGGCTGAACGTTCTGAAATTTCAGCGATAGCGGTTTCTTTAATAATCTCACTCGGTGTATTTGCTGTACTTGCCACTGGGCAAGTACAACTAATATCCCCAACCGTACGGAAACGTACAGAAACCACTTTACTTTGTTCAGATGGTTGTTTGGGAGTTAATGGCGTGACAGGTACAAGTAAACCATGGCGTTCTACCACTTCACGTTGATGTGCATAATAAATCGGTGGTAATTCCAATTTTTCTCGTTCGATATATTGCCAAATATCTAATTCTGTCCAGTTAGAAATTGGGAACACTCGCATATTTTCGCCTTTGTGTAATTTAGCGTTATACAGTGACCAAAGCTCGGGGCGTTGAGCTTTCGGATCCCATTGACCAAATTCATCACGGAACGAAAAAATACGTTCTTTGGCACGGGCTTTTTCTTCATCTCGTCTTGCCCCACCCATTAAGGCATCAAAACCATTGGCTTCAATGGTTTCTAACAAGGTGACGGCTTGTGCGGCATTGCGAGAGTCAGTTTCTTTGCGTAATACCACGGTGCCTTTGGCAATGGAATCTTCCACGTGACCGACAACTAAACGTGCATTAAGTTTTTTCACTTGTTGATCACGGAATTGGATCACTTCAGGATAATTATGCCCTGTGTCGATATGCACCAAAGGGAATGGCAACACTAATTCACGTCCCTCTAATTGGAATGCTTTGCGTGCTAAGGCTAATAACACCACAGAATCTTTACCGCCAGAGAATAATAAAGCGGGATTGCTACATTCCGCTACGACTTCACGGATAATATAAATGGATTCTGCTTCTAGCCAGTCTAAATGCCCATTTTCAATTTGTTGTGTCATAAGGTTTCCTTTATTTGTCTTTTATTTATGTAAGCCACATTCTTTGCTGTCTTTGTTTTCCCACCACCAGCGACCAGCACGTATATCCTCGCCTGCTTTCACGGGTTTAGTGCAAGGTTCGCAACCAATGCTGGGATAACCTTGTTTATATAAATGATTGTAGGGAATATCATATTTTAGGATATAAGCCCAAACATCTAATTCTGACCAGTCAAAAATCGGGTTATATTTATCAATGCCACGGCTAGTATCTTGTTCGTGAAAAGGGAGTTCGGTACGCGTTACAGATTGCTCTCTCCGTTGCCCAGTGAGCCATGAATCAGCATCTTGTAAGGCACGATTTAAGGGTTCAATTTTACGAATAAAACAACATTCACGACGCAGTTCAACACTTTCATAAAAGGCAAATTTACCTTTTTGATGATCATATTCGTCCACTTTTTTAGCATCGGGTCGATAAAGTTGAAAATTAAGATCGGGATAACGAGATTTTACGCTATCAACTAATTCGAGCGTTTCTGGATTTAACCGACCTGTTTCAAGGGTGAATACCACAATATTCGCTTTACTTTTTGCAATCACATCTGTGATCACCATATCTTCCACCGCAAGACTGCTGGCAAATTTGGCATGTTGTTGATTTTGTTCAATTTGTGCAATTCGCTGAAAAAGTGCGGTTTCTTTTGCTTCAATTTTGGCAAAATCACTTTTTTCGAGTAATGGAATTGTCCATAAATCAGGTTTTAAGAAAGGCATATTATCCCCACAAAATAAATATCAAAATAGAGCAACGTATTTAAGATGAGATATTTATAAGGTCAAATTAATGCTATGAAAAATAACAAATCTTTATAGCTTATGTGTTTTTGGAATATAAAGTCGAGAAAATTACCTATTTGAGATGAATTTGGGGTGTATTTCGGTTTTTTATTCCTTAATGATATATCATAAAATTTTCTATTCTTTGGCAAAGGCGAAATTTCTCGGTAGATTTTGAATCAACTGAATAATTTTTTAAGGAGTTGATTATGAAATTGAGCAAAAAATTTTTAGCTTTCAGCTTGGGGGTCACATTAACTACAACGGTCTATGGCAAAGATTTGCTGAATGTGTCTTATGATCCAACCCGTGAGCTTTACAAAGAATACAATGCCTTATTTGCTCAACATTGGGAGCAACAAACTGGTGAGAAAATTACCTTAAAAGCCTCACACGGGGGGTCAAGTAAACAAGCTCGATCCGTGATTGATGGGTTGCAAGCAGATGTCGTGACATTAGCCATGTCTGGTGATATTGATGCGTTAAATAAGCACCAGCAATTATTAGATCCAAATTGGCAACAGCGTTTGGATCACAATAGCACGCCTTATACCTCAACGATTGTATTCTTAGTACGCAAAGGCAACCCGAAAAATATTAAAGATTGGGACGATTTAACCAAAGATGAAAGTTTGCAAGTGATCACACCGAACCCAAAAACTTCAGGTGGAGCCCGTTGGAACTTCTTAGCCGCTTGGACATTTGCCAAACAAAAGTATGGTTCAGAGGACAAAGCTCTGGAATTTGTTACCCAAGTTTATAAACAAACTCCCGTGTTAGACACTGGCGCTCGTGGTTCAACCATGACATTCGTCCAACGTAACAAAGGTGATGTCTTGTTAGCTTGGGAAAATGAAGCTCATTTAGCCTTAAATGAAGAAGGCGGAGATCAGTTAGAAATTGTGACACCAAGTATCTCCATCTTGGCTGAACCACCAGTGGCATTAGTCGATTCTGTGGTCGATAAAAAAGGCACTCGGAAAGAAGCCGAAGCCTATTTGAAATACTTATATAGTGACGAAGCTCAACGTATTATTGCAAAGAACTTCTATCGTCCGATTAATCCTGCCATATTAAAAGAATTCAGTGCTACGTTTGCGGATGTAAAACTATTTAATGTCAAAGAAATATTTGGTGGTGGCTGGGAGATTATACAACCAAAATTCTTTGATGATAATGGTATTTTCGACCAAATTTTAGAGCAAATTCACCGTTAATTTTGCTTTTTGTTGTGGTTAAGGAAATATTATGTCACAAACTCGAATTATTCCTGGTTTTAATCTTACTTTAGGTTATTCAATGACTTTTCTAAGCATTGTCGTGTTGATTCCTTTAGCAGGGCTATTTATTTTCTCCGCTCAAATTTCGGCTGAACAGCTTTGGAAATTAGTGACTAGCCGTCAGTTATTACTTGCACTCTGGGTATCATTAAAGACCGCCTTTGGGGCGGCTATAATGAATAGTCTGATTGGGCTTTTATTAGCTTGGGTGTTAGTTCGTTATCAATTCTGGGGTAAACGCTGGATTGATACTTTTATTGATATGCCTTTTGCATTGCCTACGGCGGTAGCAGGTATTGCCTTAACGACAATTTATTCACCTAATGGAGCTATTGGACAATTTTTTAGTTTCCCACTTGCTTATAGTGCAATCGGGATTTCTCTCGCTTTATTATTTGTTACGTTACCTTTTGTGGTACGCACCATTCAGCCAGTGCTTGCTGATTTACCCAAAGAAACGGAAGAAGCTGCCTATATTTTAGGTGCAAACCCATGGCAAACTTTTCGTTATGTGATTTTTCCTGCCATTATGCCAGCGTGGATAACGGGTTTTACATTGGCTTTTGCTCGAGGAGTGGGTGAATATGGCTCGGTGGTTTTTATTTCGGGTAATTTACCATTCAAGACAGAAATTTTGCCGTTATTGATAGTGGCTAAATTAGATCAATATGATTATGTGGGAGCAGCGACTATTGGTGTTTTAATGTTAGTCATTTCTTTTATATTGATTTTTTCCATTAACCAAATTCAACGCCATTATGCTCAACGTACAAAATAACGCTAAGGAATAAATATGTATTTTACTCAACCTCGCTCTATTTCTGAGCGTCTATTAATTTTATTGGCGATAATGTTGTTTGTTATACTGTTGGTGTTGCCTCTAATTACAGTGTTGTCGCAAGGATTAGCCAAAGGCTTTGTGGAATTTTGGGCAGCGATTAGCGAGGCAGATAGTATTGCGGCTTTAAGATTAACATTGACTGCGGCGGCTATAGCTGTGCCATTAAATATTATCTTTGGTGTAACTGCCGCTTGGGTTATTACCAAATATCAATTTCGAGGCAGACAATTTCTATTAACCTTAATTGATTTACCTTTTTCGATTTCTCCAGTCGTTGCAGGGTTAATTTATGTACTACTTTTTGGCGCACAAAGTAAATTGTATCCATATCTACAATCCCTTGATTTTCAAATTGTGTATGCCATACCAGGAATTATTCTTGCCACGCTTTTTGTTTCTGTGCCATTTGTGGCAAGAGAATTAATCCCTATTATGGAAGCTCAAGGAATAGCCGAAGAAGAAGCGGCTACGATATTGGGGGCAAATGGTTGGCAAATTTTTTATCACGTTACTCTGCCTAATATTAAATGGGCGTTATTACATGGTGTAGTGTTATGTACTGCCAGATCACTTGGTGAATTTGGGGCGGTATCTGTGGTATCAGGTCATATTCGTGGTTACACCAATACATTACCATTGCATATTGAGATTCTATACAACGAATACAATATTGTAGCAGCGTTTTCAGTCGCTATTTTACTGTTAGGACTTTCATTAATTTTACTGTTTATTCGTCAATGGACGGAGCGTAAATTAGCTTATTCAGCATAGCATGATGGTATCAGTGTAATTTTTTAAATTTTGTGGGGAATATTACATGGCTATTAGTATTAAACAAATTAACAAATCTTTTGGGCAATTTCAGGCATTACAGAATATTAATGTAGAAATAAAAGATGGAGAATTAACCGCACTTTTGGGGCAATCAGGCTGTGGCAAAACTACGTTATTACGTATTATTGCTGGACTTGAAACTGCCACTTCAGGACAGATTTTATTTGATCAACAAGATGTGACTGGGCTGTCAGCTAAACAACGTGATATTGGTTTCGTATTTCAACATTATGCGTTATTTCGCAATATGACAGTAGCGGATAATATTTCCTTTGGATTACGTATGAAACCGAAAGCCGTGCGTTTATCGGAGCAAGAAATTCAAGCCAAGGTGAAAAATTTACTTTCATTAATTCAACTTGAACATATAGGCAAACGCTATCCTGATCAGCTTTCTGGTGGACAACGGCAACGTGTGGCTCTCGCACGTGCCATTGCCACTGAACCCAGAGTGCTACTGCTTGATGAGCCTTTTGGTGCATTAGATGCCAAGGTGCGTAAAGATCTCCGCCGTTGGTTACGAGATTTTCATAAAGAAATAAATCTGACCAGCATTTTCGTCACTCATGATCAAGATGAGGCTTTAGAAGTCGCAGATAAAATTATTCTCATGAATGAGGGGAAGATCGAACAAATCGGCACACCTGAACAAGTATATAAGCAACCCAAAAGCTATTTTGCGGCACAATTTTTAGGTGATATGAATCTACTTGATGGTTATATTCATAATGGCGTGCTACATATTGATAGTTTCCAACAAAAGGTCGCACAAACCCAGTCTGCTCATGTAGTAGTTTACGTTCGTCCACACGAAATGGCAGTAAGCAAGAAAGTCATTGAAAATAGTATTAAAGGTAAAATTACCCGAGTGCATACTACGGGTCCAACCATACAACTAGAGGTGCATCATATCAAAAATAGCCCCATTGAGCTTTCTATTAGTTATACGCAATTTGAACAAGAACAGTTTGTTGTGGGTGACGAAGTATATATGCAACCGTTGCTATTGAATTTCTTTTTACAAGATGAATTAGTGGAATTTATGATTTAATTTAGCTTAGATTGAGTTTAAAAAACCTCTTATCTGAATTTCTTCATTGATAAGAGGTTTTTTGTGTTGCTTTATTTTTCCACAAAACTTGAATTTTGCTGATACACATCAAGGAATAATCCTAATGGTGGTCGGCGAGATACCACTTTTTGATAAGTGTGGTTATATTTTTGATAGTTTCCTTTGTTATCAATATGATACTGTGTTCCGTCAGGTGTGATAATAACATCCCAACGATAATTTGCCACTAATACCCATTCATTGAATGATTGAGTTTGGTTAAATAAATTATGCCCTTGGGTGTAATCTGCATCCGTGTTTTTCACATAAAATAGATCGTGCATGAGTGCAGGAATGACATCCATGTGGCTGGTGAGCTTATCTTCGACACCTGTATTGAGTTCTTTCCATGCGACAATCATCGGTACTTGAATTTCTTCTGGTGCAAAATAATTTAGCAGTTCATCATCAGTTTTTTGGAATGAATAACCCTGTTCACCAGTGATAATTACCGCTGTATTCTCTAAGGCATTGTGTGCTTTTAAGGTGGTGAGAACAGAATTAATTTGCTGATCTAATTGACTTAATTGTTGGGTATAAAATTGTTGTTCTTGCTCTAAAGTCGGCAAATGCTGTTGACGAGTTAATTCACCCACATCTAAATTCAAATAGCTAAACCAAGCCTGATCTATAGATCTTTGTTCAAACCAAACTTGCCAATTTTTCACCGCACTTAGATTATCAATTTTTCTCTTGTTTGAAGTATTTTTCGGCAATTTAATTTGATGGAATAATGCTTGTCTGAAAATACTTGGTTTAAAATTAGTCGCAGAAAATAAGCCAAACTGATAATTATCTTGTTGCATTTTTTCAATTAGCACAGAGGTTTTTTTATTGTTTAGCAGGCTATCTGTATAGTTAGCATTTAAACCATAGAATAAGCCAACAATAGCAGAATTACTGTTGTTGCCAGTGGTGTAATGATTAGTAAATTGAGTTGCCTGTTGTGCAAATTCAGTTAAAGCGGGCATTTTTTCTTTTTGCACTGCATCTTGGCGTAAACCAGATACGGTGATAATTAATAAGTTAGCTTTATTTGCCACATTATTATAGCTTAAGGCGTGTTTTGGATAGTTAATCATTGGTGAATCAGGACGACCTTCCTGATCTAATTTGATTTCATATTGCTGTTTATCTAATAAGCCGTGTTTTTCTAAAAATGTCCGAGCTGTCATCGGATAAGACAATGGGAAATTAGATTTTTGCATGGTAATCGGGCGGTATAAATAGGCATCTGCCCAAGCGTACATTAAATGTGTGGTGATAAATAGCCCCGTCAGCATAATACCTACGCCACGAATCCATTTTTGTCGTTCTAAACTGCGTAATTTATACCACGCCCAACGAGAAAACAGCATTTGAGCTAATAGCATGAGTGGCATCGGAGTGAAGAAAATTTGCCAATCACGGGATAATTCGCCGTTCTCAGGATTTACCAATAAATTCCAAACCACAGAAGATAAATGCAAATTAAAGCGAGAGAAAACTTCCGTATCTACCAATAATAACGTGGTGGCAATGGTGGCAATAATCACGCTTACACCACGAAAAGTACGTTCATTTTTGATGATAAAACTAAGTGGAAACAGGACTAGTAAATATAAACCAAAAGCAATAAAACTGAAATGCCCTAAAATGCTGATAAAGAAATAAAGTCTGCCTAGAAAGGTATGAGGCCAATCAATTAAAAAGGCATAGCGAGAGCCGATAGCCACCGCCCAAATAATATTAAAAAAAGCAAACCAATGTCCCCAAGAAATTTTTTGGGAAGTTTGTTCACGGTATTGCCTGCCATTTTTAATCCAAAACATAACGCACTCTTAACTTTGTTATTTCGCTGTTTTAATGGAATTGATTAACGCATCAGAAAAGGCTTGTGCTAACGTAATTTGTTGAGTTTTGCCAACACTGCTGATCAGTAAATTAGTCACCATATTGCCTAACACCATTAAAGACAAATCTACTGGAGCTTGATGTTTTTCAAACACTGCGATCATTTCATTTAGGATTGCATCTACTTGTTTATCTTGATATTTTGAGTTGGTTGCCATAATAACGTTAATTTTTAACAATGTATTTCGCAAATACTACCACATTTTTAGCTAAAGTGCGGTTATAATTAACAGGATTTTTACTATTTCCAAATGACAAAGCAGAAAAAATGAGCATTACCGTAAATCAAATTGTATTACATCAAATTATTAAAACATCTTCAGAAAATGAAAATAATACCCCAAAATTAGATAGCGTATTACGTGAGAAATTGTTACCAATTACCCCTGAAGTAGAGCAATTAATGCTTGAATTACATCAGGTTTATCAAAGTAAAGCGAAAGGTTATGGGGTATTTAAAGAGCAATCGAATTTTGCTCAAGAACTTAATCGCTTGCTTGAGCAAGAAACAGATTTTCTATCCTTTAGCTATCAATCCACCAAATTACTCGCCAGCGAATTGGGTAAATATCCTTTTGCGGAGAGCGGGACGTTTGTATTGTGCCAATATAATTTCCTAGCCACGGATTACTTATTTATTGCCTTGTTAGATAGCCGAATCAGTATGTTGGTGGATGATAAATTAGAAATTCACCGTACCCAATATTTGAATATTAATCAATTTGATATTGCAGCACGCATTAACCTAACGGATTTACGTATTAATGCTACTTCAGACCGCTATCTGACTTTTATTAAAGGACGAGTTGGGCGTAAAATCAGCGATTTTTTTATGGATTTTCTAGGGGCGGAAGAAGGTTTAAATCCTAAACTACAAAATCAATGTTTATTACAAGCAGTCAGTGACTATTGCGAACAGGGTGAGTTAAATGCTGATCAAACTCAAGCCGTGAAAAAACAAGTATTTGAGTATTGTAAAGGACAAATGAATTCAGGCAATGAAATTGAATTGCGGGAACTTTCCACTGAATTACCTACTCTAAATGAGCGTCCTTTCGTTGAGTTTACCCAACAACAGGATTATGATTTAGCCGATAGTATTCCGCCTGTGCCAACGACATTAAAATCTTTAACTAAATTTTCAGGTTCTGGCAAAGGGGTAACGCTCAGTTTTGATGCCGAATTAATTAATAGCCGCATTATTTGGGACGAGCAAAATGACAGCATCACGATTAAGGGTTTGCCAGCCAATTTGCGTGATCAGTTACAGCGGAATTTAAAAAATTAATTTGGCAACCGACCAGAGTTTAGGTATCATCAGCATTATAAAAGATAAATTAAGAAAGGTAGAAAAATGCAATTAAAATCAATGGTAGCGATTATCGCTCTTGCGTTAAGTGTTTCAGCTTGTTCTAGCGTAAACAAAATTGTCTATCGTATTGACGTGCCACAAGGCAACTATTTAGAATCATCTACTGTACAAAAAGTGCAAGTTGGAATGACCAAAGAGCAGGTTCAATATTTACTGGGTACCCCTGTTTTAATCGATCCATTTAGTGACAACATTTGGTACTATGTTTATTTACAACAACATTCTTACGAAGATCCTATGCAACATAATTTTATTGTAAATTTCGATAGTAAAGGTATTGTGACCAGCACAGATTTAGATAAGCCTTTACCAGATGTAGAAAAACAAGAAGTTAACAATGCAATTATTGAAGCATCGGACAACGGTTCAAGAAAAAGCTGGTGGCAGTTCTGGAAGTAAGTGAGAAAGTTTAAATTTCTTGACCGCAGTTTGTGATAAAGGCTATTCTTAGTTGAATAGCCTTTTCGTTTATTTAAACAACTCTAACGCTTTCTGCACAATATGTTCTGCGGTTAAGCCATATTCTTGCATTAAGAAATCTAATGTACCTACTTGTCCATAACGATTATTAATACCAACCCTACGCATTGGTGTTGGGCAATGTTCGGCAAGCACTTCTGCGACCGCTGAACCTAATCCATTAGTAATGCTATGGTTTTCGCAAGTGACTATTTTTCCTGTGCGTTTGGCACAATCAATCACACAATTCACATCTAGCGGTTTTAAGGTGAACATATCCACCACCGTGGCTTCAATGCCTTGTTCTGCCAATTTATCGGCGGCATCTAAGGCTTCGGCGACCATAATGCCATTGGCAATGAGCGTAATATCCTTGCCTTGGCGTAACACTTTGGCTTTGCCGATAGTAAATTGTTCATCATCTGCATAGAGTTTGACTGCTTGTTTACGAATCGTACGTACCCAATAAAAGCCGTTTAAATCCATTAATTGATTAATGATCGCTTTCATCATTGTGCCGTCTGACACTTCCAATACGGTGGAATGAGCCAAACCACGCACAATCCCCATATCTTCAAAAGACATATGTGTACCGCCATTATGCACCGCTGTTACCCCTGCATCCGAAGCAATCACTTTGACATTGGCTTTTTGATAATCCAACGCCATAAATAATTGATCAAAACAACGGCGACTGGCGAATGCAGTAAAGCTATGCACAAAGGGGATCATACCTGCTAAGGATAATCCTGCTGCCATACCGACTACATTGGCTTCCATAATACCGCAGTTAATCACCTGATTTGGCAAGATTTTTTGCACTTTATCCATTGTCATACAACTCATCAAATCCGCTTCTAATTGCACGATATTGGGATTGTTTTGCATGGCATTGAGCATGGTTTCCGCATAAATTTTCCGCATTTCTTGCGGATCTTTTTCTCGCTTACTCATCGGCTCATCTCCAACTGTTGAATGGCGTTTTCAATTTCTGCACGACTTTGTTGATCTAAACGCAAATGGTGGCAATTTGGCAAATTCTCCAAATAAGGTACCCCTTGCCCTTTTTTGCTGTCTAAAATCAAGGCTAATGGTCGATCCGTTTTTTGTGTTAGCACTTGATAAAGTCGTTCAATATCCGTCCCTTTTACGGTTTCCACGGCAAACCCAAAACTACTGAATTTTGCTCTTAAATCAAAAGGATTGATAATGTCACAAAGCGAACCATCTAACTGTTGTTTGTTGTAATCTACAATGACGGTTAAATTGGTTAACTTACGGTGAGCAATAAATTGAAAGGCTTCCCAGCATTGCCCTTCGTTGAGTTCGCCATCCCCCACAATACAAAATGTGCGGTTTGGTAGTTGACGTAATTGGTGCGATAAGGCAATACCTGTGGCAATGGAAATCCCTTGTCCGAGCGATCCCGTGGTAGCATCTACCCCAAGGGTTTTTAAGCGATCAGGGTGGCTCGGAAAATTTGTCCCGTTTTGGTTTAAGGTCAGTAAATCTTGTGCAGGGAAATAGCCTTTCAATGCCAATGTGGCATAAAGGGCAGGACCGCCGTGTCCTTTGGATAGCACGAAATAGTCCCGTTCTTGCCAATCAGGGCGTTTGGGATCAATTTTCATCACGCCACCATAGAGTACTGCTAACACACCTGCAATGGATAGACTACCGCCGAAATGCCCGAAACCAAGATGCGTGAGTGATTTAAGCAAGGCGATGCGAATTTCTTTCGCCAACGCCTGCATTGCTTGCGTGTTCATTTACGCTCCTTTTTTGCTTGGTTTGACAGCGTAGTTGTACGCCACCAACGCCACAAAGATTGCCACAATCACGCCCATAATCATTTCTTTAGACAAATATTGAGCCATATAGCCTAACAAAATACCGACCCCACCGAAGTCTGCATCACTGAACGTGGTGTTGGCAAAGCCGAGATTGCCTAATACTGGCAACAAGAATACAGGCAAGAACGTAATCAATAAACCGTGTGCAAATGCACCAAGCACAGCTCCCCGTCTGCCCCCTGTGGCATTACCAAACACGCCAGCGGTTGCACCACAGAAGAAGTGTGGTACGACACCAGGTAAAATCAACACCCAATTCAGTTGACCTAACAACGCCAAGCCGACAATACCGCCTACAAAGCTAGAAAGGAAACCGATTAACACCGCATTCGGGGCATAAGGGAACACAATCGGGCAGTCCAATGCTGGGCGAGCATCGGGAACCAGTTTTTCAGAGAACCCTGTAAAGGCTGGCACGATTTCCGCTAAAATTAAACGAACCCCTTGTAAGATAATGTAAACTCCAGCGGCAAAGGTAATGGCTTGAATAGTGGCATAGACTAAGAAATGTTGACCGCCACTTAAGTTTTGTTCCACATATTGACTGCCAGCAGAAATGGCTAAAATGAAATAAATCACCAACATTGTCAATGAGATAGAAATGGAACTATCACGCAAGAAACTTAAATTTTTCGGTAAATTCATTTCTTCCGTCGATTTGGAATTCTTGCCCACTGCTTGACCAATCACAGCAGATAAAAAATAACCGAGCGAACCGAAATGTCCAAAGCCCACATCATTGCTGCCCGTCACTTTTTGCATATAACGGTGCATTAAGGCTGGGAAGAACGCCATTACCAATCCTAATGCTAATGAGCCAACAAACACCAGTTGCACGCCTTCAAAACCCACCACGGTTAAGATAATACCGATCATACAAGCCATATAGAATGTGTGATGACCTGTTAAAAAGATAAATTTTAACCGTGTGAAACGAGCTACGATAATATTGGCTGCCATACCAAACGCCATAATTAACGCTGTCGCTGTACCGTATTTTTCAATCGCCATTGACACAATGGCTTCGTTGTTTGGAATAATGCCTTGCACATTAAAGGCGTATTCAAACATACCGCCTAATGGAGCAAGAGAACTCATTAGCACAGTGGCTCCGCCACCTAATACTAAGAAACCTAAAATCGTTTTAATCGTGCCTTTAATAATATCAGGCACGGATTTTTTCTGTGCGATTAAGCCAACAAGGGCGATCAAGCCGACCAACACAGACGGCACTTTAAGAATATCTAAAACAAAAAAGAGTACGCTGTCCATAATAACCTCCTAACGGTTAAAATATGCGGTTAATTTTTCTTCAAATTCAGCCAGACCCACGATATTCTTGACCACGATAATTCGTTCAGGATCAATGCTGCTACTTGATGCAATATCACTTGCCATGACAAACACATCGGCATCATTCGGTGTTACCGAAGATAAATCCGTGTGATTTACCTCAGCTTCAATACCTAATTTCGCTAAGACTTTTTTAATGTTCATTTCCATCATAAAACTGCTGCCCAACCCTGAACCGCACACTGCCATTATTCTCATAGGAAACTCCTTAATAATCTAAAAAATCAACAGAATTATCTAAACTAATGTGAGGATAATCAATCAAAAAGTTCTGGAATTGTGACAGAGTTAACAGTTTTTGTGGATAATTTGTTAGGCATATAACAAAAGCATAACTTGAGAAAGATGAATTAGCCAGAAAAGGTAGAAGTGCGGTATTTTTTTGGGGTGTTTTTAGGGCATGATAGACTGTTAGCTTATTCAATGATAAAACACTAACAGTCTATGATTTACAATTCAGTTTTTAATTTTACCAACACATCTTTTAAAGATGCCATTCTTTCATCTGCGATAGCAAAGCGTTCATTGTTAAATTTTTCGTTGACAATAAAAGTGCGAACATTGGCAGCCTTGGCAGCAATTAAACCCGTTACACTGTCTTCAATAATAATGCAATCTTTCACCTCGGCATTTAAGGCTTTGACAGCACTTAAGTAAACTGCAGGATGGGGTTTAGCCAGTTCTTCATCCGCAGCTGTGCATTGAATCGGGAAATAATCCCAAAAATTCAATTTATCAAAAACTGCTTTAATCACTTGGCGATCTGATGAAGTCGCTAAAGCAACTGGAATACGCTTTTCTTTCAGAAAATCTAATAATTCATAGACACCGTCCATCGGTTGTGCATTTTCGCTGATTTTCTGGCATACACTATCCACAATTTGATTGCGAAGTGCGGTGTTTTTTACCGAAAGATTGAACATTTCACACCAAATTATCGCGACTTCATCTACTCGTGTGCCACGAGTGTATTTTTCACAATCTGGTTCGGTGATATGTATGCCATATTGTGCCAAGCTCTCAATTTGTGCTTCCGCCCAAAAAGGTTCGCTATCCACTAATACACCGTCCATATCAAAAATTACATGTTTTATTGTCATAATTTATCCTAATGATTTTAAATATTTATCCCATTCGAAATATTGACCGGGGTCAATTTTTCGCTCTGGTGCAATATCACAATGTCCCACAATTCGTTCAGGGGTGATT
Source organism: Lonepinella sp. MS14435 (assembly GCF_042485795.1). GTDB lineage: Bacteria > Pseudomonadota > Gammaproteobacteria > Enterobacterales > Pasteurellaceae > Lonepinella. The sequence continues at coordinate 1,986,750 of NZ_CP169368.1, read as the reverse complement.
TGTGGATATAATGCCATAATTTGTTGCGTAAGTTCAGCTAATTTTACATATTGTTGTTGAGTAAAAGGTTGTTGGTTACTTCCTTCTAATTCAATACCGATAGAATAGTCATTACATTTATCTCGCCCATTAAAGCAAGACAATCCAGCATGCCACGCTCGATCTTGTAAACTGACATATTGAGTAACTCGTCCATCTCGCTCAATCAGAAAATGAGCGGAAACTCGCACCTGATAAATTTCAGCAAAATAAGGGTGAATACTTGGATCGAGTTTACCAAGAAAAAAATCATCAATAAAACCACCGCCAAATTGTTCTGGAGGCAAACTGATGTAATGGATCACTAATAGTGAAACATCTTGCGGATCGGGGCGTTGATCATAATGTGGAGATTTTAAGTGACGGATATTAGCTAGCCAACCTTGTTTTGCGTTTACCATCAATTTTTGCCTATAAAAAAGTAATTTCTGTGATCTTAATTCCAAAATTAACAGTGGAATTTTGCCTATTTTTCTATTGTCGTACAAAGTAGCGGAGAGATTATAAAGGTAATCTCGCAATTTATTTTATTATAAGGAAAAATTATGTATTTTAACCGTACTTTGATTCAAACTTCGTACAATCTACAGTTCAAAAAAGGCTTTACCCTGATTGAATTGATGATCGTGATTGCCATTGTGGCAATTTTAGCCACCATTGCAATTCCATCTTACCAAAATTATACCAAAAAAGCCGCCATTTCTGAACTGTTGCAAGCAGCAGCACCTTATCGTTCCGAAGTAGAGCTTTGTGTTTATAACTTAGATAAACCAGATAATTGCTCCGCAGGTCAAAATGGGATCCAAGCAAATATCACAGATGGTTCAGGCAAATATGTGAAATCTGTTGCCGTCAGTGCTGGCAAGATTACCGTGACGGGGAAAGGTAGTGTTGCTGATGTGAGTTACACTTTAACTGCCAGTGGTTCAGCTAGTACAGGGGTAACTTGGGCGGCAAACTGCGGTACAAAATCGGAATTATTTCCAGCTGGTTTCTGTAGCACAAATAGTACAAGTAGTACAAGCACTGGACAACAATAATGCAAAAGAGTCTATCTAGTCCACATATTGTTAGCTCAAATGTTGTTAGCCCGAATGTTGTTAGCCCGAATGTGGTGAGCCATGACGGAAAAATATTCCAAATTTCACCGCAGTTATGGCAACAAAATCAGCAACAACAGAACATTCTGATCCGTTATTTAGCTTGTCCATTAGCGGAAAATGAGCGTTGTTTATGGCTCGGGCTAGATAGCCTCAACAATTTATCCGCTTGTGAAACCTTTTCTTTCCTAACAGGAAAAATGATCGAACCTGTGTTGTTGGAAACACAGGTATTGAAAGATTTATTGCAAGCCTTAGCTCCACAATCTTTAATGGTGCAAGAAAGCCCTGTTTTTTACCATGTTCAACAGCAAGATTTAAACGAAGAAAAGCATTCTACTCAACAATCAGATGAACCCGTGATTCAGTTGCTTAATCGGATTTTTGAAAGTGCGTTGCAGCAACGAGCATCTGATATTCACCTTGAGCCACAAAGCCAACATTTGCAAGTGCGTTTTCGTATTGATGGTGTATTACAACACCAACCGCCAGTTGCATTAGCATTATCTAGTAGGGTGATTTCACGTTTAAAATTATTAGCCAAACTAGATATTAGCGAAACTCGCTTACCGCAAGACGGACGTTTTCATTTTAAAACCACCTTTTCTGATATGTTAGATTTTCGTCTTTCCACCTTACCAACTCCATTTGGGGAAAAAGCGGTGTTGCGGGTGCAACAAAATAAGCCAGTACAATTTGCATTTGCCGATCTGGGTATGAATGATCAGCAGCAGGAACGTTTTAAATACGCCCTTAATCAACCGCAAGGCTTGATTTTAGTGACAGGACCTACGGGAAGTGGGAAAAGTATCACACTTTACACCGCACTTTCTTATTTAAATCGTCCTGAAAAACATATTATGACCGCGGAAGATCCTATTGAAATTCCATTGTCTGGCATTATTCAAAGCCAAGTCAATCCACAAATTGGTTTAGATTTCAGTCGGTTATTGCGTACTTTCTTACGCCAAGATCCCGATATTATTATGCTCGGTGAAATTCGTGATGAAGAAAGTGCTGCAATGGCATTACGAGCTTCTCAAACGGGGCATCTTGTGCTTTCCACGTTGCATACCAATGATGCACCGTCCGCTATTCCACGCTTGTTACAGTTAGGTATAAAGCAACACGAAATTGACAACAGCTTATTGTTAGTGATTGCACAACGTCTGATTCGGAAACGTTGCCAAAAGTGCGGTGGAAAAAGCGAAAATTCTTGTGATTGTCATCAAGGCTATAAAGGTCGAATCGGGATTTATCAATTTTTACAACCTGATCCAAAGCAAGGTTATCAGTTGGATGTTGATCATTTACAACAAGCAGGGCTAGAGAAAGTGAAGCAAGGAATAACGGATTTAGTGGAAATTCAACGAGTATTAGGACATTAAAGGGACAAAATGAAACTCAAAATGTACCGCTGGCAAGGTATTAATCGGTTAAATCAAAAACAAAAAGGCGTTTTAATTGCTGAAAGTGAACAAATCGCACGTCAACAATTATTAAACCGAGGTTTACAGCAAATTAAATTACAGCAAAACTGGCAATTATCCACTAAACCGAATCAGGCAGAAATTTGTGATACCTTATTACAATTAGCAATTTTATTAAAATCTTCTGTTCCGTTAAAAAATAGCTTATTGATTTTATTGCAAAATTGTACCAATATTCAGTTAAATTTGTGGTTACATCAGCTATTAAATCAACTTGAAACAGGGTTATCTTTTTCTCAGGCATTACAGAATCAAGGGCAATTTTTAACATTACAAGAACGCCAATTAATTCAAGTCGGTGAAATGACGGGTAAACTGGCAACGGTGTGTAATCAAATTGCCGAGCATCGTCAACAATCGGTGGCATTACAACGAAAATTGCAGAAAATCTTGTTGTATCCGATGATGGTACTCGGTATTTCCGTGATATTGACCGCACTTTTACTGATTTTTATTGTGCCACAATTTGCCGATATGTATGGTGATAATCAAGCTCAACTACCGTTCTTCACCCAAGTTTTATTATTTTTATCGGTACTGTTACAGCAATATTTCTGGCTAATTGTTGTGCTGATTGTTGGCATTATTGTTCTGATTAAACGTCAATTAAAATCATCGATCTGGCTGAATCAACTCAAAATAAAATTAATCTCTAACACCCCCATATTAGGCAATATTGTACAACTTTCTAGGTTGGTAGGATTTTGTCGTGGCTTGCATTTAATGTTGAAATCAGGTGTGCCATTAAATCAGGCATTGCAGTCATTTTTACCCCAAAAGAAAACTTGGCAAAACAAGATCGAATTACAAGGGGATTTAACTTTAATTCAAGAAATTCAGTCTATGCTTCATTGGATTACACAAGGCTATGCTTTTTCAGTAGCAGTGGGAGCAGAATTATTTCCGATACAAGCTCAACAAATGTTGCAGGTAGGTGAGCAATCGGGACAACTTTCACAAATGTTACTGCATATTGCAGAGAGTTATCAGCAACAGCTCGATCATAAAATTGATCTGCTTTCACAAATGTTAGAGCCATTGTTAATGGTGGTGATTGGTGGACTGATTGGTTTGATTATGTTGGGAATGTATTTGCCGATCTTTAATATGGGTTCGTTAATTCAATGATAATACTTGGATTTTTTCTCTTAGGTGGCATTGTGGCAACCCTTGTACGTTATTATTTGCAAAATTTAGCCACACAAATTCAACAAGAAATTTATCAAAGCTATGCGGATCTTTTTCCTGACAATGCACCGCAGGTTTGCCCTGAAAACTCTCGTTTAATGCCGATAAAGTGCGGTGGATTTTGGCTGTATTTTTGGGTTGGAGCGATATTATTTGGGTTAAACGCCTATTATTTTATTAATCCAATACAAGCGTTATTTTGGCTAACTTCGGGTGTGCTATTATTTCTAATTGCCAAAATTGACGGACACTATCAATTTATTTCAGTAACACATTGCCAATGTTTAATGGCATTAGGTGTATCGGGTGCATATTTTCAATTTACGCCTATTTCCCTTGAACAATCTCTGCAAAGCCTGTTAATTGGGTTTGGAGCGTTTTATCTGATTTTTTATCTTGCACAGTGTTATTATCATCAAGATGCTTTGGGACGTGGTGATTATTGGCTAATCGCAGCATTAAGCAGTTTTTATGATTGGCAACAATTACCGTATTTGATTTTTGTGGCATGTTGTTCGGGGTTGATTTTTGCAGGCATCAAATGGCTAAAAGGGGAGAAAATAGATTATTTGCCTTTTGCTCCATTTTTAGTGATTGGGCAGGTTTTTATGTTAGGGGCAAATATGGTAGGATAGCGAAAAAATCACGAACGGAGAATAAATGACCTACATCATCGGACTCACAGGCGGTATTGGCAGTGGCAAAACCACCATTGCTAATCTTTTTGCAGAACTTGGTGTGCCATTGATAGATGCGGACGTAGTAGCTCGTCAGGTGGTGCAAAAAGGATCGCCCTTGTTAAGCCAAATAGTCGCACATTTTGGGCGTGAAATTCTCACTGAAACAGGTGAACTTAACCGCTCCGCGTTACGTGAAAAAGTATTCAACAGCGAAAGCGAGAAAAATTGGCTAAATAATTTATTGCACCCCGCTATTCGCCGAGAAATGTTAGTTCAACTACAAGCTCAAACCGCCCCTTATGTGTTATTTGTGGTGCCATTATTAATTGAAAATAACTTGACGGAACTTTGTGATCGGGTTTTAGTCGTGGACGTGTTGCCTGCAACTCAATTAGATCGTGCCAGTCAGCGAGATAATAATAAACGCCAATTAATTCAACAAATTATCAATACTCAGGTAAGCCGAAATGAACGCCTAAAGGTCGCAGATGATGTGATTAATAATGATGGGGATTTTGCACAAACTGAGAGCGAACTTCGCCAAAAAGTGCTAGAATTACACCAATATTATTTACAATTAAGTGAGAAGAAAAATGGCAGAAACTTTTAGCGTAGAGTGTCCAACTTGTAAAAAGCCTGTGGTTTGGTCGCCTGAAAGTGCGTATCGCCCTTTTTGCAGTAAACGTTGCCAATTAATTGATTTAGGCGAATGGGCAGCAGAAGAAAAAGCTATTCCTTGTGAAACGGCAGATTTTGCTGAAAGTAGTGAGTTTTCAGAAGACTGGGTGAAATAAACATGAATATTCAACACCAACAGGACAATGAGCAAGGCGAATTTTTTGTTTTAGACGATAATGGCAACAAGATCGCTGAATTAACCTATTTTTTCGTGGATAAGCAAACCATTAATGCCAATCATACTTACGTGTCAGAAGTGTTGCGAGGGCAAGGTGTGGCGGATAAGTTATATCAAGCATTGGTAGCGTTTATTCGGGAAAAAGATCTAAACTTGATACCAAGTTGTAGCTATATTGCGAGAAAATGGGAACGAGAAACAAAATAAGCACAAAACAGGTAAAGTGCGGTTGAATTTTGCAAAATTTTTGCTAGAATTGACCGCACTTTTTTCTTGATGAAATAAAGTAAAAATTAGTTCGGTTGAAGCTAGTTGGAGAATAGGGAATTGACCCTATACCGACGAGGTAAAATCTTTCAGGTGCTGACTATTAAGAATAATGTCAGCAAGGACTGCTAGTGGACGAACCCTTGGAGAGATTTCGTACATTCAAAGTAATGTAACGGAACGCCGAAGGCGAAAGAGTGATTTTTGTTGCAAAACAAACACTTCAAACGCTCAGGCAAAAGGACAGGGGCAGAAAGACAATTCCAGTATTTACGCTGTTTGGGGCGTATTCTTCAATGCTTTCCGCTGCCTTGTATGAATTTCTAACTTTAAATTTTTTACGAGGATTATCATGCTATTTTCAGAAATTCTATCATCTATAGATAGTTTTATTTGGGGACCGCCGTTGCTGATTTTGTTATCAGGTACGGGGCTTTATTTAACCTTGCGTCTTGGTTTTATTCAAATTGTGCAGTTGCCAAGGGCGTTGGGCTATATGTTTAAACGTGAGCAAGGCAATGGGCAGTCGGGCGATGTATCTGCTTTTGCTGCACTTTGTACCGCACTTTCTGCCACTATCGGAACAGGAAATATTGTCGGTGTTGCTACTGCTATTCAGGCTGGTGGACCAGGGGCGATGTTTTGGATGTGGTTGGTCGCTTTACTTGGCATGGCGACCAAATATGCCGAAGGTTTGTTGGCGGTGAAATACCGTGTACGCGATAAAAATGGCTTTATGGCGGGTGGTCCGATGTACTATATTGAACGTGGACTAGGGATCAAATGGCTGGCTAAATTATTCGCTGTGTTTGGGGTGTTAGTGGCGTGGTTCGGGATTGGAACATTCCCACAAATTAATGCTATCACCCATGCAATGCAAGATACGTTTAGCGTGCCAGTGGTTATATCTGCTGCGGTAATGACGGTGCTGGTGGCTGCCATTATTTTAGGTGGCGTAAAACGTATTGCTACTGTTTCCACATTAATTGTGCCGTTTATGGCGATTTTATATGTAACAACATCTTGCGTGATTTTAGTCTTGAATGCAGACAAAGTCCCCGCTGCCATAGCATTAATCGTAGCAAGTGCTTTTAATCCGCAAGCTGCCCTTGGTGGAGTATTAGGATTAACCGTCATGAAAGCGATTCAAGCAGGGGTGGCTAGGGGGATTTTTTCTAATGAATCAGGCTTGGGATCTGCACCGATTGCGGCGGCGGCTGCACAGACTAAAGAGCCTGTTCGTCAAGGTTTAATTTCCATGACGGGGACGTTTCTTGATACCATTATTGTCTGTTCCATGACGGGATTAGTGTTAGTGATCACGGGCGTGTGGAATGGCACTGTGGAAGGGGCTGCAGCCACGAATTTAGCTTTTGCACAGGGTTTAGGCACAAGCATTGGGGCAACCATTGTGACGATTGGTTTGTTATTCTTTGCCTTTACCACCATTCTAGGCTGGTGCTATTATGGCGAACGTTGTTTTGTGTATCTGTTTGATATTCGTGGTATTAAATTGTATCGTGCGATTTTCATTTTATTAGTGGCTTGCGGTGCCTTTATTGAATTACAGACCATTTGGATTTTAGCCGATATTGTCAATGGTTTAATGGCGTTTCCGAATTTGATAGCATTGATTGGGTTACGTAGCGTGATTATTGACGAAACTAAAGATTATTTTCAGCGTTTGAAGACAGGCGAATTAAATGAAACAGCGGAGTAGGGAGCCTAGTACTTGCGTACTAGGTTAAGCAAATAACGCTACTCCGTAGCTGTTTGTTCAAGATGCGGAGCATCGTTACATAGATAGCCCTGTACGCCAGTGCAGGGCAAAAGAGAATAATAATATGCCAACTCTTATTTTCCTACACGGTCTGCTTGGTACCAAAGCCGATTGGCAAATCGTGATTAAAAAACTCAGCAAAATCGCACCGCAGTTTGATTGTGTGGCATTGGATTTGCCTTTACATGGTGAAAATAAACATGTTGAAGTGGCAGACTTTGAGCAAACAGCACAATTTATTTCGCAACAAATCTGTCAAAAAATTCAAAATAAACCTTATATTTTAATAGGTTATTCATTGGGTGGGCGGATTGCGTTGTACTATGCTTTACAAGCTCAATGCGAAAAGGGCAATTTGCAAGGGCTGATTTTAGAAGGTGCCAATTTAGGCTTGAGTAGCGAACAAGAAAAGCAGCAACGTTGGCAAAGCGATCAACAATGGGCAAAATGCTTTATGATAGAAAACCCTGAAAAGGTGCTACAAGATTGGTATCAACAGCTAGTCTTTGCACATTTAACTTTACAGCAACGTGCCGACTTAATCGCGAAACGTGCGGCAAACTGCGGTGAAAATATCGGTAAAATGTTATTAGCAACTAGCCTTGCCAAACAACCTGATTTTAGTTCAAGTGTGCAATCTACTGATTTACCTATTTATTATTTGGTGGGGGAGCAGGATCAAAAATTCAACCAAATGGCAACAGCAAAAGGGTTAATGTTTTGTCAGATCGCCCAAGCAGGGCATAATGCTCATTTAGAAAATCCCGATGTGTTCGCCGAACAATTACGCCGTTTTGCTTTTGAGATCGTAAAACTTCCGTTATAATGACCGCACTTCTTTAACAATAACAGTTTACTTACAAGCAAGGAAATTTTTATGCAAAATCCAAAAGATGATGTGCTTTATGCCCCAGTTGAATGGGTAGATCACAGTACGGGCTATACCGATATTCTTTATCATAAATCCACCGATGGCATTGCCAAAATCACCATCAATCGCCCAGAAGTACGTAATGCGTTTCGTCCGCAAACCGTCAAAGAGATGATTAATGCCTTTTCTGATGCACGTTTTGATGAAAAAATTGGCGTGATTGTATTGACTGGTCAAGGCGAAAAAGCGTTTTGTTCTGGTGGCGACCAAAAAGTACGTGGTGACTACGGCGGTTATAAAGACGAGAGTGGCGTACATCATTTAAATGTGTTGGATTTTCAACGAGATATTCGCACTTGCCCGAAACCTGTGGTTGCCATGGTGGCAGGGTACGCTATCGGTGGTGGTCATGTGTTACACATGCTTTGTGACATCACTATTTCCGCAGACAATGCCATTTACGGTCAAACAGGTCCGAAAGTAGGTTCTTTTGACGGTGGTTGGGGAGCAAGTTATATGGCTCGTTTAGTAGGTCAGAAAAAAGCTCGTGAAATTTGGTTCTTATGCCGTCAATACAATGCTCAAGAAGCGTTGGATATGGGCTTAGTAAATACCGTAGTGCCTTACGCCGATTTAGAAAAAGAAACCGTACGTTGGTGCCGTGAAATGTTGCGTAACAGCCCGATAGCGTTACGTTGCTTAAAAGCTGCCTTGAATGCGGATTGCGATGGTCAAGCTGGCTTACAAGAACTAGCAGGCAATGCCACCATGTTGTTCTATATGACCGAAGAAGGTCAAGAAGGACGCAATGCGTTTAATGAAAAACGAGCCCCTGATTTTAGTAAGTTTAAACGCAATCCTTAATCAGATTGTTAAAAGGTAGGGGCGGATCGATGTATCCGCCCGAAATACGGAGTGTTGTTTATGGATCAAAAAATTATTCGGTTAAAACAACGGTTTGAACATTATAAAAACGCCTTAGCTCGTTTATCTGAAGCAATAGAAAAATGCGATGAAGTTATTCAAAAAATTGATGGTGTGATTGAAAATATCGTTCAAGAAAGCATTATTCAACGCTTTGAATTTACTCACGAATTGGCGTGGAAATTGATGAAAGATATTTTGCAATATGAGGGAGATTTTGAGGGTGGTTCAAGAACGGCAACTCGTGAAGCCTTTAATTTAGGTTATATTTCTCAGGGCGAAGTTTGGATGGATATGGTTGAAACCCGAAATCTCACGGTACATACCTATAATATTTCGCTGTTAAATCAAGAGTTTGAAAAAATCACTATGCAATATTTCCCTTTATTACTTCAATTTGAACAACGAGTTGAAAAACTATGCCAAACTTTGGATTAAGCGATAAATCAATTAAACAGATTCATGACATTTTGCGAAAATATCCTGAGATTGAACAGGCGATTATTTACGGTTCTCGAGCGATAGGAAATTATCGTGAAGGATCTGATATTGATTTAACTTTGAAAGGCGAAAAGGTAACGCAAGACACCCGTGGTAAAGTGTGGCTAGATTTAGATGATTCCTATTCCCCTTATTTATTTGACATTTCCGTCTATCATTTATTAACCAATCCTGATTTTATCGCTCAAATCGACCAATTCGGACGGGTTTTTTATCAAAGAGAAAACAATGAGAACTTATAATTTATACCGTTACAGCATTCCTGTTGATAGCCAACTCATTCTCCGCAATCGTTTTTTAAAAAAACGGGAAGGATTATTAGTGCAAGTGAAATGTGGTGAAAATGAAGGTTGGGGAGAAATTGCCCCTTTGCCTGAATTTAGCCAAGAAACCCTAGAGCAGGCAGAGAGTCAAGCGATTGACTGGTTGAAAAAATGGGATCAAGCACGTTCTTGTGATGAAAAATTACCGTTAAATGATGATGAACTTTATCCGTCTGTGGCGTTTGGTTTGAGTGTTGCCTTGGCGGAATTGAAAGGCAAATTGGGTGAGCAAGGTAATTATCAAGTGGCACCGTTATGTTATGGTGATCCTGATGAACTTTATGAGCCGTTAAATCAAATGCAAGGTGAAAAAGTTGCTAAAATTAAAGTGGGTATGTACGAAGCTAATCGAGATGGATTAATTGCAGATATGTTGTTGGAAGCCATTCCCGATTTATATTTGCGTCTTGATGCTAATCGCAGTTGGACACTAACCAAAGCCGCAATGTTTGCAAAGTATGTCAAACCTGAACATAGAAATCGTATTCAATTTTTAGAAGAACCCTGTAAAACCCGTGATGAAAGTCGTCAGTTTGCACAGGAAACGGGTATTGCTATTGCGTGGGATGAATCAGTGCGTGAGCCTAATTTTGTGGTGCAAGCTGAACCAAATTTGGCAGCCATTGTGATTAAGCCAACCTTGGTGGGAAGTTTGCAAAAATGTGTCAAATTGATTGAGCAAGCCCATGCTTGTGGTTTAAAAGCAGTGATTAGTTCGTCTATTGAAAGTAGTTTTGGCTTAACCCAGTTAGCTCGTATTGCTCAACAATATACGCCGAATGTTACACCTGGGTTAGATACATTAGACTTAATGGCATATCAAATTGTTCGTCAATGGCAGGGTTCGACATTGCCTGTTATTGATTTAGATTCACAATTTATTGTCAAAGTGGCGATCTAAAAGGTTAGACCACATTTTATTAAGCTGAGTTTTTATAAAAAAACATTATAATGCGAACGTTACAAAAAAGGATAAGATTATGTTGCAATCTGCACGTATTTTGTTGTTAAATGGTCCAAATTTAAATATGTTGGGGGCGAGAGAACCAAAGCATTATGGTTCGCTTTCGCTAGTACAAATTGAACAAGATTTACAACAACATGCTGAAAAGTGCGGGGTAAATTTAACCTGTTTTCAGGCAAATAGCGAAGAAAAATTGATTGATAAAATTCATCAGAGTTTTCAGCAAGTGGATTTTATTATTATTAATCCAGCGGCTTATACGCATACTAGTGTAGCATTACGTGATGCCTTGTTGGCAGTGGCGATTCCTTTTGTGGAAGTGCATTTGTCTAATATTCACAAACGTGAGCCATTTCGTCATCATTCTTATTTTAGTGATGTGGCTGAGGGCGTGATTTGTGGCTTAGGGGCAAAAGGTTATGAATATGCGTTAGACTTTGCGGTACAGTTTTTGGCAAAAAAAGCAGAAAATCGTTGAAATTTCGCAAAATTTGCATAAAATCGCATAAAACAGTCGCCAAAAGCAATTTTTTCGGGTAATCTTGCTTCCGCAAAAGACACAAACTTTTCACTGTACTTTTAGCTCGCAAAAACGATGCTAAAGTGCGGTCTATTTTACATTATTTTTTAGGAAATCTACATTATGGCAATGGATATTCGTAAAATCAAAAAATTGATCGAATTAGTAGAAGAATCAGGCATTATGGAATTAGAAATTTCTGAGGGGGAAGAATCTGTTCGTATTAGCCGTGGTACGCCAGCACCTACTGCGGTGCAATATCATCTTCCAACACAAGCACCAGCTCCTACGGCGGTTGCTCCAGTGGCGACACCGACACCAGTCGTTGCATCTGCTGCTCCAGCTGTTGAAGAAGTGTCAGGTCATGTAGTGCGTTCACCGATGGTGGGAACGTTCTATCGTAGTCCTAGCCCAGATGCGAAAGCATTCGTTGAAGTAGGGCAGTCTGTGAAAGTTGGTGATGCACTTTGCATTGTTGAAGCAATGAAAATGATGAACCGTATTGAAGCGGATAAAGCGGGTGTGGTGAAAGCTGTTTTAATTAATGACGGTGATGCGGTTGAATTTGATGAACCGTTAATCGTTATTGAATAGTATTTTCTAAAATAATTGGGCGATAGCCCATTATTTTTATCTTATCAATTTTAAATTGGAATAATCTTATGTTAGAAAAAGTGGTTATTGCCAACCGTGGTGAAATTGCCTTACGTATTTTACGTGCTTGTAAAGAACTTGGCATTAAAACCGTTGCGGTACATTCCACCGCCGACCGTGATTTAAAACACGTTTTATTAGCGGATGAAACAGTTTGTATTGGACCAGCTCCATCAACCAAAAGCTATTTAAATGTGCCAGCTATTATCGCGGCAGCTGAAGTGACGGGGGCAGATGCAATTCACCCTGGTTATGGTTTTTTGTCTGAAAATGCAGATTTTGCCGAACAGGTAGAATGTTCTGGCTTTATCTTTATTGGACCGACCGCCAATGTCATTCGTTTAATGGGGGATAAAGTATCTGCCATTAACGCCATGAAAAAAGCAGGCGTACCTTGTGTACCAGGTTCTGATGGTCCATTAGGCTCGGATATGGCAAAAAATAAAGAAATTGCCAAACGTATTGGTTTTCCAGTGATCATTAAAGCCTCTGGTGGCGGTGGTGGTCGTGGTATGCGAGTGGTGCGTAATGTGGAAAGCCTAGAAGAAAGTATTGCCATGACCAAAGCAGAAGCGAAAGCAGCTTTCAACAATGATATGGTGTATATGGAAAAATATCTTGAAAATCCACGCCACGTGGAAATTCAAGTTTTGGCTGATACACATGGTAATGCGGTATATTTAGCCGAACGTGATTGTTCCATGCAGCGTCGTCACCAAAAGGTAGTAGAAGAAGCTCCAGCTCCAGGGATTAGCGAAGAAGTTCGCCGTGATATTGGTTCACGTTGTGCTAATGCTTGTGTGGAAATTGGTTATCGTGGCGCGGGTACTTTTGAGTTCTTGTACGAAAATGGTGAGTTCTATTTTATTGAAATGAATACTCGTATTCAGGTAGAACACCCAGTGACGGAAATGATCACGGGCGTGGACTTGGTGAAAGAGCAGTTACGCATTGCATCAGGTTTACCGCTTTCAATTAAACAAGAAGATATTAAAGTCAAAGGTCACGCTATTGAATGTCGTATTAATGCGGAAGATCCAAAAACGTTTTTACCATCACCAGGTAAAGTGGTGCATTTACATTCCCCTGGTGGATTGGGTGTACGTTGGGATTCTCATGTTTATGGTGGTTACACTGTACCACCGCATTACGATTCCATGATTGCAAAATTAATTGTATATGCAGATACCCGTGAAGAAGCGATTCGCCGTATGCAAAATGCCTTATCCGAAACTATCATTGATGGAATTAAAACCAATATTCCATTACATCATCTAATTTTAGATGATGCAAATTTCCAACAAGGTGGCACAAATATCCACTACTTAGAGAAAAAATTAGGTATTGCTGAATAGTGCAAAATAGCGTAATTAAGTGGATCATCATGATCCACTTTTTTTGTGAGGAACGAAAATGACATTACAACAACGTTACAAGCAAGCTGCCAAAGAGGCTCGTTGGGCATTGTTTTTAACCATTGCTTATATGATCGGCTGGTGTATATGTGCTTATTTACCCGATAATAGTGCTGGACCTTTAGGTTTTCCGCTTTGGTTTGAACTCTCTTGTATTTATTTACCCATCTTGTTTATTGTGGTCGCCTATTGGTTAATTAAAATTGTTTACCAAGATATTGAATTAGAAATCTCAACGGAAAAAGACCGCACTTCAGTCCCTTCTAACAAGGATATTTAACCATGAATTTAGGTATTATTTTTCCACTTATTATTTATTTAGTCTTTGTTTTTGGGGCAGCATTGTACGCCTATATTAAACGGCAAAAAGGCGATTTTCTGACGGAATATTATGTAGGTAATCGTTCAATGACTGGCTTTGTATTGGCAATGACCATAGCCTCTACTTATGCTAGTGCTAGTTCTTTTGTCGGCGGACCTGGGGCTGCCTATAAATATGGTTTAGGCTGGGTTTTACTTGCCATGATTCAAGTACCAGCAGTCTGGTTGGCGTTAGGGGCATTAGGCAAAAAATTTGCTTTGTTATCTCGCGAAAGTAACGCTTTAACCATTAATGATTTATTGCTTTATCGTTATAAAAATAAATGGTTAGTTTGGATTGCTGGCATTGCGTTATTAATTGCTTTCTTCGCCGCCATGATGACGCAATTTATCGGTGGAGCAAGATTATTATCTACTACGATCGGGATTTCTTATACTAGTGCATTATTAATTTTTGCCGTAACAGTAGGCATTTACACCTTTATCGGTGGTTTCCGTGCGGTGGTGTTGACCGATACTATTCAAGGTACGGTAATGATTTTAGGCACATTAATTTTGCTTGGCGGGGTGATTTATGCCGCTGGTGGAACAGAAAGTGCGGTGCAAAAATTGACAGAAATTGATCCGCACTTAGTTAGTCCTTATGGACCGAACAATATGCTCGGTTTTCAATTTATGGCATCCTTTTGGGTACTGGTTTGTTTTGGTGTTGTTGGTTTACCTCATACCGCAGTGCGTTGTATGGCATTTAAAGATAGCAAAGCATTACATCGTGGCATGTTAATTGGTACCATTATTCTCAGCGTGATTATGCTTGGTATGCACTTAGCAGGAGCCTTAGGACGAGCGGTGATTCCAGATTTAACCGTTCCCGATCAGGTAATTCCAACATTGATGTTACAAGTGTTACCACCGATTGTAGCAGGAATTTTCTTAGCTGCCCCTATGTCAGCAATTATGTCCACTATTGATGCTCAATTAATTCAATCTTCGGCTATTTTCGTCAAAGATCTGTATTTATCAGCAAATCCTGAAATGGCAACCAACCAGAAAAAAATCAGTTGGTTTTCTTCCATCATTACGCTAACGATTACTGTCCTATTAGTATTAGCCGCTTTAAATCCACCTGATATGATTATTTGGCTCAACCTGTTCGCCTTTGGTGGATTAGAAGCCGCTTTCTTATGGGTGATTATATTGGGGATTTATTGGGATAAAGCGAATGCTACAGGAGCGATTAGCTCAATGGTAGTAGGTTTGGTGTGCTATATTTTTCTCACCCAGATGAAAGGAGTGGATTTAACCACCTTGCCTAATGCGGTGCAGTATATGGTTAAAAGTATAAAATTATTTAGCCAATTCCACGAAATAGTGCCATCTTTGGTTTGGGGATTGGTGGCATTCTTACTGGCAAATAAGTTGGGTGAGAAACCAAAAAAACCTAACACTCACGTACTAGGTTAAGCATAGTCACGCTACTCCGTAGCTGTGTACATCAAGATGCGGAGCATCGTTACCATGTCTAGCCCTGTACGCAAGTGCAGGGCAGGTGAGAACTTAATTCCTTTCTCTGACAGCATCTAAAAACGTTATAAAGGTACTTTTTTGATGATTTTCACGCTTGAATAGATATTAGCTAAGGAGTAAAATTTCATTTGTTTACGCATTTATGGACTATTTATTAATTTAACTAAGGATGTGTTATGTCAAATTTAAAAAAATTGGTGTTATTCACCGCAGTTTTAAGTGTATCTAATCTTGCTTTAGCAAATAGCTTAGATCCCTATCAAGGTTGGTTTTTGGGTGTTGGTTTAAATACC
This sequence comes from Lonepinella sp. MS14435, assembly GCF_042485795.1. Classification (GTDB taxonomy): domain Bacteria; phylum Pseudomonadota; class Gammaproteobacteria; order Enterobacterales; family Pasteurellaceae; genus Lonepinella. Next base: position 1,971,037 of record NZ_CP169368.1, on the reverse strand, counting down.
ACAAAAATTAAATATAGTGATAATAATAATTCTGCATCAGGTTCATATTCTGCTGGCGGTGAAGTGCTTGGAGGCTATAGTTTTACCTTTGCGGATGGATTTGTCGGTCAAATAGAAGAGAAATTACGTATTAGTAATTCTAAAACGGATTATTCTTACTATCACTATGATGGTACTCAAACTACTATTAAAGATGGTTTTAAGGAAAAATATAACGGAAGTATTGCCTACTTACAAGGTTATAAAGTCACCGAGGAATTTGTACCTTATATTAAACTAGGATTTAATTTCTCAAAATACGATATAAAAAATGAAGTGAGAAGTCACTTAGGAATTGATGGTGATATTGGAATTGGTTTCCTTTATGGGGTTGGAGCAAAATACAATTTGACCGAAAATTCTACTATGGGTATTGAATGGACAGCTACCAAAATTAGTGGACATGATACGGATTTTGATCTTAAGACCAATACTTTTAGCTTGAATTATACTTATCATTTCTAGGGGGAAACAAAATGAAAAAGTTATTAACTATTTTTATGCTTTGCTTTGGATTATTGTTAACGGGCTGTGCCACTACAGCAATGGATACAGTAGAGAATGATCTTCAAGCTAAGAAATTTGATGTTCCAATGGAAGGTAATTCAGGTATTTACATTTATCGTAATTCTTTTATAGGAAAAGCCTTGAAAAAGAATTTATATATAGATGATAAATTGCTTGGTCAGTCAGCCCCTGATGTTTATTTTTATAAACAGGTAAAAGCGGGTAGTCATAAAATATCAACAGAGTCAGAATTTAGTAATAATAATTTATCCCTATCTACGGAAAGTGGTAAAAATTATTTTATTCGTCAATATATTAAAGTTGGGGTCTTTGTTGGTGGTGCAAGTTTGGAGCAAGTTCCAGAAGAACAGGGTAAAATTGATATTCTAAAACTGAAACGAGCGAAAGATTTGTAAATATCTCACTAAGCATAGTCACGCTACTCCGTAGCTGTGTACATCAAGATGCGGAGCATCGTTACCATGTCTAGCCCTGTACGCAAGTGCAGGGCTTAATCATCTTCCAAACTGTCCCTAAACACCAAATATTCCTCTAATAACTCAATAGCACTCAAACAGCGTTCACGGCGTTGTTTAGTGATGTTGATTTGTTGCTCAAGGTGGTTCTTTTGTTCATCGTTGGCGAAATTGAGTTGATTTTCCTGAGCGTATAGTTTGTCATTTAAGGCTTGTAAGGCTTCATAATATTTAACTAATTTTTCTCGTGGTGGAAGTAACTCAATTTGCTGACGTAATTGATCTCGTTTATTTAAAATGGGCTTAGAATTCACCGCACTTTTTGGGGTTTGTAATATTTTAATGGCATCTTGTAATGCGGTATATTGAGCTAATAGCTTTTCCGTGAAAAACGTTATTTGAGCAGTATCTTGTTCGGTGAATTGCTTAATTTGCTCGAAACATTGTTGCATCTCATGTAGATAAAAATCAATATTTTGAAAATTTTCGCTAAACAGCATAGGATCAAATTTGCTGTAAAGCGATTTATCTTTGAGGTGAGCGTAATTTTTTTCTAGCTCAGAGAGATATTGACCTAGTTGCTTTAAAAGTGCGGTGTGATTTTTCATAATTTTTTAAAGCCCCCTAAAAAATGTTTAGGGGGAAATGTTGGTTAGAGAATCATGGCGGCAATCCAGCCAAAAATGAGTAGTGGGATATTGTAGTGTAAAAATGTTGGTACTACGCTGTCCCAAATATGATCATGTTTACCATCTACATTCAAGCCTGATGTGGGTCCTAAAGTAGAATCAGAAGCAGGTGAACCAGCATCACCTAAGGCTGCCGCAACGCCGACAATAGACACTGTCGCCAGTGGTGAAAAACCAACAGCGATACAAAGTGGTACATAAATTGAGGTGATAATCGGCACGGTTGAGAAAGAAGAACCGATACCCATGGTAATAAATAAGCCAACTAATAACATTAAAAATGCAGTTAAACCTTTATTATTTTGCCCTAGCCCTTGGCTAAATACTTCAACTAACTGTGTAACGCCACCCGTTTCATTAATGACATTGGCAAAACCAGAGGCAGCAATCATCACAAAACCGATCATTGCCATTAAGCGTAAACCCTGTTGAAAGATGTCGTTGCTTTCTTTTAAGCGGAAAATACCGAATACCGCAAAGATAATTAAGCCAGCCAAACCGCCGATAATGGTGGAACTGGTGAATAATTGTAGGGAGAAAGTAACTACGATAGCTGCAAGACTCACCCATACATGAAAAGGTTTGATGTTAGCAATATGCTGTTCAATTTCTGCTGTGGTGGGTTCTGCGGTAGTAACCACGTATTCTCTCGGTTTGCGATAGCTCACAAAAATAGCAAATAATAAGCCTAAAATCATGCCAGTCACTGGAATTGCCATTGCCATAGAAACTTCAGCGACACTGGTGTGAATGCCTAAGTTAGCCCCGACTTCATTGATATTCTTGACCAAAATACTTTCAATAAAAATTTTACCAAAGCCTACGGGTAATAGCATATAGGTCGCAGTTAAACCGAAAGTGAGTACACAAGCCACCGCACGGCGGTCAAGTTTCAAACGATTAAAAATACTTAATAATGGCGGTACCACAATCGGGATAAAGGCAATATGTACGGGAAGTAAGTTTTGTGATGAAATGGAAAATGCCACTAACACAGCAAGAATGAAATATTTAAATCCTGCCACAGAGCTGCCACTAGGGGTTTTGCCAAGGCGTTTAATCACTTTATAAGCGAGTAAATCAGTAATGCCTGATCTTGAAATCGCCACAGCGAATGCACCTAAAATGGCATAGTTCATTGCCACTTCGGCACCACCACCTAAACCACTGGTAAATACTTCAATCGTTTTTGAAAGTCCTAAACTGCCTGTTAAGCCTGCGGTAAGGGCAGAAATAACGAGGGCAATCACAACGTTAATGCGTAATAAACTCAAGATGAGTAATACGATAATTGATAGAATAACGGGATTGGTAAGCATATTTTATCCTTAGATTTTGTAATGAATTTCTAAATTTACTGAAAAAAATGAATTTGTCTAGTTTTTCTCAAAGAATTACTAGAGAAATAACAAAAATTTTATGCGAAATAGAGAAAGTGCGGTGAAAAATTAGCTATTTTCTATTTCTTGCTTTGATTCTGCATTTATTAGGTGTGGGAAACCACCAAGCTGTTTCAGATGATTAACCATATAACAAAATAGTTCCGCCGTGCGTTCCGTATCATACAGGGCAGAATGTGCTTGTTTATAATCAAAAGCAATATTTGCGGCTTGGCAGGCTTTCACTAAGACGGTTTGACCAAACATTAAACCGCTTAAACTGGCGGTATCAAAAGCACTAAAAGGGTGGAATGGATTACGTTTCACCCCTGTACGATCGGCGGCAGCCATAACAAAGCCTTGGTCAAAGGTCGCATTATGTGCCACGATAATTGAACGTTGGCAATTTGCTTCTTTTTGTCCTCGGCGAACCATTTGAAACAAGCCAGTTATCGCATCTAATTCTGAAATTGCCATGGCTTGACGTACGGGATTAGTTAAATCGATGCCATTTATTTTCATTGAATCTGGGTTGATTAATGCACCATCGAAAGGTTTAATATGGCAATGATATGTCTGATCAAGCTCAAGTAAACCTTGTTCGTTCATTTTTAAGGTAATTGCAGCTAATTCTAATAACGCATCGGTTTGACAATTTAACCCCGCCGTTTCCACATCAATAATGACAGGATAATAACCACGAAAGCGATTTTTGAGCAAATTATAATCTATTGTTTGATGTTGTTCAGTCATAAAATAAAAGGGTGCGTTAGTTAAATGTAACGCACCAAAAATAAGTTAAAATTACACCGCACTTTAGTTGCCTAAAGCGGCTTTAGCGTTTTTATTTTCGATAAATTCGATTTTGTAACCATCAGGATCTTCTACAAATGCGATCACGGTTTTGCCACCTTTCACTGGACCAGCTTCACGTGTTACTTTACCGCCAGCGGCTTTTACTGCTTGGCAAGTGGCATAAATATCATCAACACCGATAGCGATATGACCATAAGCGGTACCCAATTCATATTGTTCTACGCCCCAGTTATAGGTGAGTTCCAGTACAGCAGATTCGTCTTCGTCTGCATAACCTAAAAAAGCAAGGGAATATTTATATTCGGGATTTTCACTGGTACGTAATAAACGCATACCTAACACATCTTGATAGAATTTAATTGAACGGTCTAAATTACCGACACGTAACATTGTGTGTAAAATTCGCATGATATTTTCTCCAATTTAAATCTTTATGGAGATTATGCCACAAATTTAGTGATAAATCAGATTTAAATCGGTATTATTGGCGAATCGGTTCTCGTTTAAGGAAGACAAAATGCGTATTTCATTATTTCAATTTAATTGGCAACAATACCTAAGATTGTTATTTCTCTTATTTGCGGTTGGTTTTGTTGCCAGCGGTTCTGTAACTTGGGTGGCAGCAAATTGGGATAGTTTTAATAAATTTGAGAAACTATATGCCACACAGGCTTTACTTAGTTTGAGTTTTGTTCTGTTGACTTGGCGATTACGCAAGTCGGTTGGGTTCTCTCATTATGCCTTTGCTTTTTTATCGGCAGTGTTAATCGGTGCGTTATTGGCATTAATCGGGCAAATTTATCAAACTGGTGCGGATACATGGGAATTATTTGCGTGGTGGTGTTTGTTACAACTGCCATTATTATGTATTTTGCCGAATATCGCTAATGCCTTGTTATTTATTGCCACGGCGAATATTGCCACATTCTTATTATTAGACGCTCACTTTTATTTTGTATTTGATGCACCTTATTATTTGATGGGATTAAATCTATGCTTTGTGCTAGTCAGTGAATTTTTTCACCGCACTTTTCACGATCAACAATGGCGTATTTTGCCCAAGATAAGTAATTTGTTATTTTTACTGAATGTATTTATGCAATACGGTCTGGAATATAATGCGTTGATTGTGTTGTTTATTTCTCTTGTTGGTTTGTTTCTTTATAAACAACGAAAAGAGGATATTTTTTGCTTAGCCCTTTATTTCTCCAGTACCATTCTTGCAGTCAATATGGCGTTATTAACCTATGGTAAAGATAGCGATGAATCCCTGATTCTGATGATGTTTGTCTTGACTATCAGTGCTTTTATCGGCGGAATGATATACCTGAAAAAAATATTTGCGGAAAAATACCCACGGCTTGAATTTAATTGGGTTATTCAATTAATGATGCTCTTTTTTGCTTGTTTGGTGGGTCTTTTATTGATTGGTGTACTCGTCTTTGTGTTTAATATACCAGAAGAAAGTAGTTTATTATTCACCGCTATTTTGTTGTTATTTGCGTCCATTATTGCCAAAGCCAAACAAATAGCCCCTTTTATTATTCAGATGTTGCTTGCAATGGGCGGAATGGTATCTATGGTCTATTTCTTTGCTTCAGGTGATGACCAAGAAATCTATATGCTTTGTCTTATGTTGATTTATTGTGCCGTGATATTTTTTATAACAGAAGCTCATTGGGTGCGAATATTAGCCGTTTTGCTTGTGTTGACCACTATCTGTTGGCAACAACAAGATTTTATTTTGCAATATACAGGCATATTCTACAGTCTATTAATGTTATTGACGGCGGCACTTTTGCTTGGTTTGAGCCAATTAAAACAAGAAAAATGGCTTAATATTCTAAAACCAATCGCTTGGGCAGGCATTATTTCGGTGTTTGCTTTACCTTTCTTTGATGTTACTGATTGGCAATTAACACTCTTTGACACCGCATTAGAAAGTCTTTCACCCACCTTTTTCGCTCAAGTGACCCAAGATTTTTTTAGTCCTCCTTGGTCTTTGACTAAAATATTGTTTATGGCAGTATGCTGTTTGCCGTTGGTAATTTTCTTATATTTTAATAAAAGCCAAGAAACATCTTTAAAAAGCACCGCACTTATTACACTGGTGTTGCTTTTTATGGCAGTCAGCTTCATTTCAAACCCTGTGATTTTATTTATCTTTGGTTTATTATTGTTAGCTCATATTAATCATAGTTACTTATTGTTCAGTCTGACGATAATAATGATGTTAGATAATCTGGGGCAATATTATTACAACCTCAATTTGCCATTATTATATAAATCGTTTCTTCTTTTAGGGGTTGGTGTTATTTTTAGTTTGGTCAGTGTATGGCTTTGGTATGAAAATAAACCAAGACAAACTTCACCAGCTTTTAGCGATACAAATACGGAACAAAGTGCGGTGAAAAATTCCCCTGTTTTTTCGCTTAAAATGGGGGCGAATTTAGTTATTTTAGTTACCGTGTTAACTGGAGCAAATTATCTGATTCAACAAAATGAAGATGTGTTAAATAATGGCGAACCTATTATTTTACCGCTTGCACCAGTGGATCCAAGATCGCTCATGCAAGGTGATTATATGGCATTAAATTATCAGCTATTGGAAGAAATTCCATCGTTAAATAGGTTACAAGAACAGAATGAGGCGAGTTTAGATCAGCAGAACGATCCATTGAAACCACATAAGCTCTATGTGTTATTAGAGATTAATGCTCAACATATTGCACATTTCTGTGCAGTGGAAACGGAAATACCGACCGAATTTAAACATTGTACCAAAGGGGTATATTTACCGATAAAAGTAACGAAATATGATGGCTATAAATTACCTACCCATAGTTATTTCTTTGCAGAAGGAAAGGATCAATATTATGCTCACGCAAAATATGGCGAATATCGCTTTAAACAAGGTAAAGCCTTGTTGTTAAGATTATTAGATGAAGATCTTCATGCTCTGTAAAATAGAAATCGCCCCCTATAATAAGGGGGCGATTTAATATTGCTTAGTAGCGTTCTTCAATTAATGAAATTCAGCCATAAACTCTTGTGCTTTTTCTACCATGGCTTTTGAGCCGACAAATAATGGTACCCGTTGATGGAGTTCGCTTGGTTGAATATCTAAAATACGTTGATAGCCATCACTTGCCAATCCGCCTGCTTGTTCGGCTAAAAATGCCATTGGATTACCTTCATAAAGCAAACGCAGTTTACCGTCTGGATAATTGGTGGCACTTGGGTAAATATAAATTCCCCCTTTGAGCATATTACGGTGGAAATCGGATACTAAAGAACCAATATAGCGAGAAGTATAAGGACGTTGTGTAGTGGCATCTTCTTCTTGGCAATATTTAATATATTTTTTCACGCCCATTGGGAATTTCAAATATTGCCCCTCGTTAATGGAGTAAATTTTGCCATGATGTGGCATTTGGAAATTTTCGTGAGAAAGACAAAATTCGCCTAAGGTTGGATCGTAAGTAAAACCATTCACGCCATTGCCCGTGGTATAAACTAACATCGTAGAAGAACCATACACCACATAACCTGAAGCTACTTGTTGATTACCCGGTTGCATAAAATCTTCTAAGGTTACTGGGGTGCCTACTGGAGATACTCGGCGATAAATTGAGAAAATCGTCCCTACGGATACATTGACATCAATATTAGACGAACCATCAAGGGGATCGGTTAAAATAATATAACGTGCATTACGTCCCCGTTCTGTATCAAACGCAATAAAATTGTCTTCTTCTTCAGAAGCAAAGCCAGCCACATCTTCACGAGCCATTAAGGCACGTTTGAAAGTATCGTTGGCAATCACATCTAGTTTCATTTGGCTTTCACCTTGCACATTTTGATTGCCAGCATAGCCTAAAATATCATTGGTTAAACCTGCACGGTTAATATCGCGGTGAATCACTTTGGCAACTAAACGAATGGAAGAAAGGATACCAGATAATGCCCCTTTGGCATTCGGGTATTCAGCTTGTTTTTCGATAATAAAAGCATCTAGGGTTTTCATAGCTAATCTCTGTTTGACATTAAAAAATCATTAATTTTGCACCGCACTTTCTTGCTAGACGGCGTAAGAAACTTGGATTATCATAACAACTTTAGTTTTTCATCAATATGATGAATGTTTAATAATGTGATCTAACGCACAAATTTTTCAATAGTTTGTACAAATAATAAGAGTTAAGAATGACAACACAACATATTCATATTTTAGGTATCTGTGGCACTTTTATGGGCGGTGTCGCCATGATTGCCAAACAAATGGGCTATCATGTAACGGGTTCAGATACGCAGGTTTATCCCCCAATGTCCACCTTTTTGGAACAAAGTGGGATTGAAATTATCCCTCATTTTGAGATCTCTCAATTACAACCAGCACCTGACATGGTGATTGTGGGTAACGCCATGAAACGAGGCAACCCTTGTGTGGAATATGTGCTTGAAAATCAACTTCCGTTCACATCAGGTCCACAGTGGTTACATGATAATTTATTGCGTAATCGTTGGGTATTCGCTGTATCAGGCACCCATGGCAAAACCACAACAACAGGTATGCTGACGTGGATCTTAGAGCAAAACGGTTTAAATCCGAGTTTCTTAATCGGCGGTATCGCAGGCAATTTCGGCGTTTCCGCTCGTTTTACCGACAGTCCGTATTTTGTGATTGAAGCAGATGAATATGATACCGCTTTTTTTGATAAGCGTTCTAAATTTGTCCATTACAATCCAAAAACCTTGATTATCAACAATATCGGCTTCGATCACGCCGATATTTTCGATGATCTGCACGACATTCAACGCCAATTTCACCACGTGATCCGTACCATTCCGCAATCTGGCTTAGTGCTGTCGGTGGCAGATGAGCAAAGTGTGAAAGAAACCTTGGATATGGGTTGCTGGTCAGGTAAGCAATTTATCGGCAAAGATCAAGAATGGCACGCCGAACGTTTACGCCAAGATTGCACCCATTTTGCGGTGTATCATCACGGTGAAAAAGCCACCGAAGTACAATGGAACATTGTCGGGCAACACAATATGCACAATGCCTTAATGGCGATTGCCGCCGCTCATCACGCAGGTATTTCGGTGCAAAAGGCTGCACAAGCCTTGAGTTCGTTTGTGAATGCAAAACGCCGTTTAGAAGTAAAAGGGACAGTGAATGGCGTGACGGTTTATGATGATTTTGCTCATCACCCAACAGAAATTCAAGCTACGTTGACCGCACTTCGAGATAAAGTAGGCGGCGGAGTACGTATTTTCGCCGTGTTAGAACCTCGATCTAACACGATGAAAATGGGTCATCATAAAGATGAAATTGCACCAGCATTAGTACGAGCAGATAAGGTATTTTTATTGCAACCTGATAACATTCCATGGGAAGTCGCCGAAATTGCCGCCGATTGTGTGCAGCCTGTCAAATGGGCAGCGAATGTAGAGAAATTGGTAGATTTTGTCGTAGCGGAAGCCCAACCAACAGATCATATTTTAGTGATGTCCAATGGCAGTTTTGGTGGGATTCATCAGAAGTTGTTGGATAAGTTGGCGAAGTAAAATCGCTAAATAAAAACAGCACAAAAAAGCACCGTAGTTTGAAAGCTGCGGTGCCTTTCTTTCGGACTTTTTGAACTTTTTAATCTGGCGAATAATACAACTTCCCAATTTCAATTCTCGCACGTCCTGTTTCTAACCTCCATTTATTGCTGTCACGCAATGAATAAACGCAGCCACAATATTCTTGTTGATAGAAACGTTCACGCTTGCTGATTTCAATCATACGAGCAGAGCCACCGCCTTTTCGCCAGTTGTAGTCCCAATATTCCACATCGTCATAATGGCTGGCAGCACGGTGTCCGCAGTCGTTGATTTGGTTCATGTCTTTCCAGCGAGAAATGCCTAAACAGCTGGTGAATACGGGGAAGCCGTTTTCGTGAGCGTATTGAGCGGCTTTTTCAAAACGCATATCAAAGCACATGGTGCAACGAATACCTCGCTCGGGTTCCCATTCCATGCCTTCGGCTTTTTTGAACCATATTTTGCGGTCGTTTTCGTAATCATCGTCCACATCAATAAAGGGAATATTGTGTTTTTCTGCAAAGCGAATATTTTCCTCTTTGCGGATCATATATTCTTTTAATGGGTGAATATTGGGGTTATAAAAATAAATGGTGAATTCAATCCCCGAAGCTAAAATCGCTTCCATGACTTCGCCTGAACAAGGCGCACAACAAGAATGTAACAGTAATTTGTTGTGTCCGTTTGGCAAGTCTAATTTCGGGCGAACAAAAGGGGCGTTCGGATCTTTGCGTTCTTTACGTTTTCTTTGTTTGGGTTGATATTCAAATTGAGTGTTGTTAGTCATCTTAATAAGTTCTATCTACGGATAAATATGCCAATGAAATTAAGGCTTGTTTATAAATACTGTCAGGTAAAATCGCAATCGCTTGCACCGCTTTTTGGGCTTCTTGTTTAGCTCGTGCCATTGCATGATCGAGCGATTTGTGTTCTGCCATAATGGCTAATACTTGATCAATAATATCACGTTGTCCGCCTTGTAGAATAGCATGACGAATCAGTTCTGATTGCTCAGGACTGCCGTGACGCATGGCATGTAATAATGGCAAAGTTGGTTTCCCTTCGGCTAAATCATCACCGATATTTTTACCTAATGCCGCCGCACTGGCACTGTAATCTAATATATCATCAACTAATTGAAAAGCTGTTCCAATATAACGACCATATTGTTGTAAAGCACTTTCAATTTCTTCGGAAGCCTTAGCGATAACAGCAGGTGCTTGAGCGGAAACCTCAAATAAACGTGCGGTTTTACGATAGATCACTTTCATATAATTTTCTTCGCTGGTGTCAGGATCGTTGACGTTCATTAATTGTTGCACTTCTCCCTCAGCGAGTACGTTAGTTGCATCAGACATAATGCGTAACATTTTTAAGGAATTCAGTTTTGCCATTAATTGGAAAGCACGAGTATAAATAAAATCCCCGACTAACACACTGGCGGCATTACCAAATTCAGCATTTGCTGTTGGATTACCACGACGAAGATCAGACTCATCTACAACATCATCGTGCAATAGGCTGGCGGTGTGAATAAATTCGATGAACGTTGCACAAATTGGCATTAAATCCCCTTGATAGTCGATTGCTCGAGCGGCTAATAAGGCGATGGTCGGACGAATACGTTTTCCACCACTTTGTACGATGTAATAGCCAAGTTGATTAATTAAGGCGACATCAGAAGTTAGTTGGGCTAAGATTTCTTCATTGACTTTCCGCATATCCGCTTCAATTAAGGTTTGGATAGCTTGTTGATCCATTAAATTATTTTGCATAGAATTTATTATTGTTTAAGTTAAAGTGCGGTGCATTTTAACTGATTTTTAGCGATTTCTAAAATGAAACTATGCAAAACAATGGAAATTTCAACTTTTTTTGTTTTATTGCAAATTAATACTTGCTATCAAGGGCAATTTTCCGTAGAATTTGCGACCTATTTATATGGTTTTAATGTGCTTAAAAAATGAAATAACATTGTAAGCACGATATTAGCGGAGTATTTATGTACGCAGTTTTCCAAAGTGGCGGCAAACAACACCGAGTAAGTGAAGGTCAAGTTGTTCGTTTAGAGAAACTTGAACTTGAAGTCGGCTCAAATATTGAGTTTGATTCAGTGTTAATGGTCGTTAATGGTGAAGATGTTAAAATTGGTGCCCCAGTTGTTACTGGAGCAAAAGTAGTGGCTGAAGTGGTGGCTCAAGGTCGTGGCGATAAAATTAAAATCGTTAAGTTCCGTCGCCGTAAACACAGCCGTAAACAACAAGGTCATCGTCAGTGGTTCACCGAAGTGAAAATCACTGGGATTTCAGCATAATATCAGAGGAGTTATAGAAGATGGCAACTAAAAAAGCTGGTGGTTCAACTCGTAACGGTCGTGATTCTGAAGCTAAACGCCTTGGTGTAAAACGTTTTGGCGGTGAATCTGTTTTAGCAGGTAGCATTATCGTTCGTCAACGTGGTACCAAATTCCACGCAGGTTCAAACGTAGGTATGGGGAAAGACCACACTTTATTTGCGACTGCAGACGGTAAAGTTAAATTTGAAGTAAAAGGCGAAAAAAGCCGTAAATTTGTTAGTATCGTAACTGAATAATCTTCAGATTAGCAAAGAATTGAAACGCCCTACTAAATAATATAGTGGGGCGTTTTTGTCTTTCTTAGCGTATTATCGGTGAACATAATAAAATACAAGGAAAGTCAGATGCAACAAAATCCAGTTCTTGGTTTTTTCTTGGCTTTGACCGCTGCAATGGCTTGGGGATCACTTCCTATAGCGTTAAAACAGGTCACAGCTGTAGTCAGCGTAGAAACCATTATATTTTATCGTTTCACGGTGGCGACAACGATTTTATTTGTATTTTTGGCTTGGAAAAAGAAACTCCCGAAGTTATCCCAATTTAATCTGCAGGTATTCACTTGGTTGGGAATCGGCATCATTGGTTTAGCAGGAAACTTCTTTTTATATAATTCTTCCTTAAATTATGTGGAGCCAATGATTGCACAGGTGTTTAGCCCCGTGTCTTCTTTCGGTATGTTACTTGTTGGGATTTTATTATTTAAAGAAAAATTAGGTATTCATCAAAAAATCGGGCTAGTGTTATTAGTTTTGGGGCTAGGGTTATTTTTTAATGATCGCTTTGCTTTGTTTTTAAATATCAATATTTATTCGATTGGTGTAATTTGCGGTTTTAGTGCTGCGATTATTTGGGTACTGTATGGTTTGGCACAAAAAATATTGGCACGTTTTTTTAGTACTCAGCAGATTTTAATGTTTATGTATTTTGGCTGTGTTTTGGTTTTTATGCCAATGTCGAATTATAAGCAATTTGATGAACTTAGCCCTTTTGCTTGGGGGTGTTTTATTTATTGTTGTTTAAATACCCCGCTGGCTTATGGTGCTTATGCGGAAGCCTTAAATCAATGGGAAGTGTCTAAAGTCAGTGTAGTTGTAACAGTGGGACCATTATTTACTTTATTATTCGGTCATTTAATTCATGCTTTCGATCCTACTGATTTTGCTAAACCAGAGTTTAATACACTGAGTTATATTGGAGCATTGCTATCTGTTTTTGGAGCAATGTTAGCTGCCATCGGGCATAAGTTATTTAATAAAAGAAAAAACGCCCTGTAATGAATGGCGATATTATGGAGATAAAAGAATGAAATTTATAGATGAAGCCCTTATTCGAGTTGAAGCAGGGGACGGTGGCAATGGCTGTGTGAGTTTTCGCCGTGAAAAATTTATTCCAAAAGGTGGACCTGATGGCGGTGATGGTGGTGATGGTGGTGATGTATATTTAATCGCTGATGAGAATCTCAATACTTTAATTGATTATCGCTTTGAAAAACGTTTTGCCGCTGAACGAGGTGAGAATGGACGTAGTTCCGATTGCACAGGTAAACGAGGCAAAGATATTACCTTACGTGTACCAGTAGGAACCAGAGCCATTGATAATGATACCAAGGAAACATTGGGCGATCTGACTAAACATGGTGCCAAGATGCTGGTAGCAAAAGGGGGTTATCATGGTTTAGGTAATACACGTTTTAAATCTTCTGTGAATCGAGCACCACGCCAAAAAACCATGGGAACAGCTGGAGAAAAACGAGATTTACAGCTTGAGTTAATGTTACTCGCCGATGTGGGTATGTTAGGTTTACCGAATGCGGGGAAATCAACTTTTATTCGTGCTATTTCAGCAGCAAAACCAAAGGTAGCAGATTATCCATTTACTACTTTAGTGCCAAGTTTAGGCGTAGCAAGGGTTGGTACAGATCGTAGCTTTGTGGTAGCAGATATTCCAGGTTTAATTGAACACGCTTCAGAAGGTGCAGGGTTAGGCATTCGCTTTTTAAAACACTTAGAACGCTGTCGTGTACTGATTCATCTCGTGGATATTGCTCCCATTGATGAAAGTGATCCTGCGGATAATATTGCGATTATTGAAAATGAATTATTCCAATATAGTGAAAAGTTGGCGGAGAAACCACGTTGGTTAGTGTTTAATAAAATTGATACGATGTCTGAAGAAGAAGCCCAACAATTAGCCAAAGAGATTACTGAACGCCTTGGCTACGAAGAAGATTATTTCTTAATTTCCGCCGTCACAGGCAAAAACGTGTCTGATTTAACCCGTGAAATTATGGACTTCATTGAAGCCAACCCAAGAGAAGTGGAAGAAGAAAATGCACCAACTGACGAAGTGAAATTTAAATGGGACGATTATCATCAAGAAGCGATGCAAAATGCAGTGGAAGATGACGATGATGATTTCTGGGACGATTGGTCTGAAGAAGACGATGAGGGTGTAGAGATTATTTACGAACGCTAATTGAAGAAGTGCGGTGAAAAATAGAAACTTTTTCACCGCACTTGCATACTATTAGTCGGATTTATTGATTAGCCAGCAAATAATTCAATACCACTTGATGATGCTCGCTTGTTTTGAATTTATCAAACACCTGTTCAATCACCCCTTGCTCATTAATTAAAAAGCTGATGCGATGAATACCATTATAGGTTTTACCTAGAAATTTCTTTTCTCCCCATACGCCGAATTGTTCCGCTACCTGATGATCGGGATCGGACAAAAGATCGAAATTCAAACCTTTCTTTGCCACAAATTGAGCTAATTTTTTCGGGCTATCGGGGCTGATACCCAAAATTGTTACGCCTAATTTATCCAGTTCTGTTTTGGCATCTCGCAAACCGCAAGCCTGCGTTGTACAACCTGGTGTCAGTGCTTTCGGATAAAAATACACGAGAACCTTTTTACCTTGAAAATCTGTTAATGAAATCGTTTGATCTTGTTGATTGTGTAAGCAAAAGTACGGTGCGATTTCACCAATTTTTAATGGATTCATGAGTAAATTCCTTATGTATGATTTATTTTATAATTTTTTAAATAAAATGGTAAAACTTGCTTGCAAATTGCGATTATTTTAGCAATTATAGAAGAAAGTTATCAAGCAAACATCAACAAAATATTACGAGAGGTTTTTTATGTCTTCAAATCCTTTATTTTACGGTAGCATTGTCGCCCTTATTACCCCGATGGATAGTCACGGTGAAATAGATTATAACGAGCTAAAAAAATTGGTTGATTTTCATATCAAAGCAGGAACAAATGCTATTGTTTCTGTTGGTACAACTGGTGAAGCTGCCACATTAAGCATTGATGAAAATGTAAAAACAATTTTAAAGACGGTAGAATTTGCAGATGGAAGAATTCCTGTGATTGCTGGAGCTGGAGCAAATGCCACTAGCGAAGCAATTACCATGACTAAATTATTAAATGATAGCGGTGTAGCAGGTTGTTTGTCTGTTGTGCCTTATTACAATAAACCTACCCAAGAAGGGATGTATCAACATTTTAAAGCTATTGCAGAATGTACTGATTTACCACAAATTTTATATAACGTACCAGGCAGAACAGGGAGTGATATGCAACCTGAAACAGTAGGGCGTTTGGCTAAAATTGAAAATATTGTTGGAATTAAAGAAGCAACGGGCGATGTCAGTCGTGTTCGCAAAATTAAAGATCTTGCAGGCGAAGATTTTATTTTCTTGAGTGGTGATGATGCCACTTTCTTAGAAAGTATGAAATTGGGCGGACAAGGGGTTATTTCTGTGACGAATAACCTTGCACCAACTGATATGGCAAAAATATGTCAATTAGCCTTAGCGGGTAAATTTGACGAAGCGGAAGAAATTAATCAACGTTTAATGGCATTGCATCGTGACTTATTTGTGGAGGGAAATCCTATTCCAGTAAAATGGGCTGCCTATAAATTAGGCTTAATTAGTAATCCGATTTTACGTTTACCATTAACAGTGTTGAGTGAACAGGCACAGCCGAAAGTATTAGCTGCATTACAACAGGCAAAATTAATTTAAATTTAACCGCACTTTTAGGGCTATTTTATTAGCCCTAAACTTTCTCATATTTTTGTGGTCTATAAGTGCGATATATTTTACCAAAATTTTAAAGGGATAGATGATGAAAAAATGGCTTTTACCATTAACCGTGTTAGCAACCCTAACTGCCTGTTCAACCAGTAATGATAGTAAACAAACCGCCAATGATAGTTATGAAAAACGAGGTGTGATTCCTGTTTTTACTAAATTAGATACAGGTGGTGTCACTATCTTAGGGCAAGAGAATACCTATCAATTACCGACAGATGTTTCCATCAAAACTGATGGCACAGATATTCGTCCACCATCAACACCTATGGCGATTATTGGTAATTCAGTAACCCATTTTGATGGTGAACGTTCATCTATTATTTATCCTGCGGAGAAAAAATCTGTTTACAATATTCAGCAAGTACAGCGTTTATTAACAGAACAAAACATTCAATTCACTACATTAGGTAATCAGGTACAAACTGATTGGGCAAAAACAGGACGAGCTGATGAAATTGGTGATGTGCAAGTTCGTTATATTATTGAAGAAGTGGGCAACAACACTTCTAACGCCTTAGTCGTAGCGATTGCTCAAATGAAACGAGATGAAGTTATTTTCACGCCAACGGTGAAAGACAAAGAACGTTATACTTCAGATCGTCTAAATCAGTTGGTGGGTGAGTTAAATTCTGCTTATCGTCAACAACAGCAACAAGTGGCAGTATCAGATGTTGCCACGGGTGCGGTTCAATCTGCGATTATCACTGATACCAATCAACATGTAGCTTTGGCGATGAATATCAATTTCCGTCAATCTTGGCAAAAATTAGAACAAGCCTTGCCACAACTGGGTTTTGAGTTCAAAGAATCTACAGCGGGTAAAGGTTATGCACTATTAAAATACAAACCATTAGATGACAGCGAATGGGCTCGTTTCGGTTTAAGCAAACCAGATCTTGAAAAAGGTGAATATTCAATGCAACTTAGTGCCTATGGGAATGAAAGTGCGGTCGTGATTAGCGATGAAGATAAATTCGCATTGAGCGGTGAAAAAGCCCAAACCTTATATCAGGCATTGCAGAAAGTGTTGTCTAATTAATATGCTGGCTAAATTATAGCTAAAAGAAAACCTAGTGCGGTGTAAACTCACTAGGTTTTTTCATGGCTAATTAAAGTGTAATACCAAATTTTTGTTGGGCGAACGCCTGAAAATCTGTACAACCACCGATTGGTTGCCCATCCACCACGACTTGTGGCACAGTTTGTACTTGAGCGACCCTGATAGCTTTAGCAATATCATCTTTGCTCATATCTTTTTCAATAATATCAATAAATTCATAGCTAAATCCGTTTACTTCTGTGGCAAGTTTATCCGCCAAGTTTTTTGCTCGAACGCAAAAAGGGCAAGTCATACGACCGTAAATTTTTATAAACATAGTTTTTCCTTTTTAAGTGAATGTTGTGGAATTTTACGCTAAATTAAGTAAAAATATAAATTGTTTTTTTCTAACATTTAATTAGCCAAAATCTTATGAAAATTTTAATGCTATGTCGTGAACCACGTTTGTACAGTTGCCAACGGTTAAAATCTGAGGCTGAAAAACGTGGACATTCAATGGATATTCTCGATCCTAATCGTTGCTTATTAAAACTATCATCAAATAGACCGCACTTTGACGTGTATTATCAATGCAATGGAAAAGAAAATTGCTATTTATTACCGAAATATGACGCAGTGTTGCCACGTTTTGGTACGGCAAGTACACAAATGGGATGTGCAGTCTTACGTCATTTCGTGGCTGGCGGGGCGATTAGTTTAAATGATGATCAGGCATTTTTACGAGCTAGAGATAAATGGCAAAGTTTACAATTATTACAACAAGCTGGCGTGCTGGTTCCACAGAGTATTTTAGCGGGTAGCGAATTTTCAGCAAAAAGTGCGGTCGCTAAAATGAAAACCCCTACCATTTTGAAAACCTTAAATGGCTCACAAGGTATCGGAGTTATGCTGGCGGAAAAGCCACAAAGTGCGGTGAGTATTTTGGAAACATTGAAAGAAGCTAAAGTAGTTACGTTATTACAAGATTTTATTCGGGAGGCTAAAAACACGGATATTCGTTGTTTTGTAATCGGTGATAAAGTGGTAGCAACTATGTTGCGACACGGGCAAAATGGCGAATTTCGGGCAAATTTTCATCGTGGGGGAAGTGCAGAAAAAATCACTCTTACCATAGATGAACAACAAATAGCGATTAATGCTACTAAAGCATTAGGCTTAGATGTGGCTGGCGTAGATTTGATTCGCTCTAATCAAGGATTATTAGTGTTGGAAGTCAATGCCAGCCCTGGATTAGAAATGATCGAAAAGACCAGCGGTGTGAATATTGCGTTGGAGATGATTGTATGTTTAGAACAGAAATATCAATTATTAAACAATAAATAATCAATGTGGGGGGGCGTAATCTAATACGCCCATTCAGAAAGTCAGGATTATTAAGATACCACTTCTGGCTGTTCTTCCAACGGATATTCAGGTGGAAGCTGCGGATTGACTTCTTCTTCATTGAATGGAACAGTTTCAAGTTCGGTTTTTGGTGCTTCATTTTCTGGCTTACTTTGATTTAGCAGCATCTCTCGCATTTTACTGAAATTCGTTTTTTCTGATAACCAAACTGCGGTTAAAATCTGAGCAAATTCAGGTTCGAATTCATAATCTAATACTGTATCATTTAATACAAAATAACTTTTATCTGCTAATGCAATAAAACTTAAATGATCTTGCGGGGAAAAATCAGGGAAAATCCGTTGTAATTCTTTTAGCCAAGTGGATGTGGTGTCTGACGACACCATTTTCAAACTATCAATTTCTTTAATTAAGGTAACTGCAAAATTTTTACCTTCCACTTGTTTGTCAAAAGTAAAAGTAAGCATCAATGGACGTTCATTTTCTTGATATTGCCCTGTTTCGGTGGAAAGCGTAATACTATACACAAGAAAAGGTCCCCAGTTGTAATCTGCTTTGCCAACAGACTTCCACTGAGCTAATACTATGTTAGGCAATAATCCTAATAATAAACATAAAATCAGTTTAAATTTCATTGAATGAACCGTGCTGAAATAAAATATTGTGCGAATTATAGCAATAATTTAATCAGCAAAGTATAAAAAATTAATGATCTAACCCCATTTGCCAAAATGCCACTTCCATTCGTGTCGCTGTCGTGAAAATGTGCTGGATATTTGCTAATTGTTTCGCATTGAGATCTTGGCAAAGTGCGGTTAAAAAATCTTTATATTTTTCCACCGCAGTTTGAAAAGTTTCATCGGCATAAGAATCAATCCATTTTTGATAAGGGTTATTGGACACTAAATTTTGTTGGCTTAAACGCAATCCGATTTCCGCATAACCAATGGCACAAGGGGCGATTGCTGCATAAAGTTCCGCCAGACCACCTGTTATACCACAATCTAAGACATAGCGAGTATAGGCGACACAAGCAGGATCTTCTTCTATGTTTAATAAATCTTGTTGACTAATCCCCCAATCTTGGCAGAAATCAATATGTAATTGGATTTCTTGTAATAAAACCGTAATCGCTTGATGAATATCTCGCATTTGCTCAAAATTTTCCGCCTTGAATATGGCGAGTGCTAAGGCACGGTTGTAGTGAAATAGGTAGAGATAATCTTGTTTTAAATAGTATTGAAAGCTCGATAAGGGTAATGTACCTTGTCCTAGTTGTTGTACAAAATCATGTTCTACATAATGATGCCAATGAGGTTGAGCTTGTTGGATAATAGTTTGAATAAAATCGTTTTTCATGGTTTAGTTTCCTACGTCAGTTGGGGGCTGAGAGTGTGTCATTATTTTTCTGCGACGGAGACAAATTTTAGCCTAATCAAGGCGAAAGACGTGCAGTTTAGTCATTCTAAATAAGCGTCTTTCAACGCCGAGTAGGCTAAAATTTATCCCGTCCCGTAGGGTTGTGCTTAAAAAAGCCACACTCTGCGTCAAAAAATTTGAAAATAGAACCACTATTTTCTGCATTTTTTTCCTTGTTTGTGGCTTTTTTAAGCGACAACGCAGAAAAATAATGACACACTCTCAGCCCCTTATCTGTTTCAGGTTCAACGGGTGTAATCTCAGCTTGTAGAAGCACCCCGACTAAGAGAACGGAAGATTAACAAAAAATAGTTGAGTAAACAATTCATCATATTCAGAATTGTGAGATCGGTCACAAAAAATCCAGTAGAAAAGGCTGAAATTTTTGATTTCAGCCTTTATAGAACAAGAGTTTAGACTGAGTTAGCTTTTACAAGAATTGCCCTTTTTCTGTACTTAGCCTAGTCTATAACCAATTTATTCACTATGCTTTTCTATCGGTATAAGTTGTCCTTCTCTAAATAGAGTTGGTACAAGCCATTCTAATTTAGAATGTTTTTGAGCATAATCTTCCCAAAATAAACTAATTTCTCTTGTTAGTTGCATCGGTAATAAGGTGAGTTTTCCTATTTTGGGATCATATATACTTAAATGGGCACAATAGTTTACGGTTCTTAAAGCGGTGCAACAACCTGTAATATTTGATATTGATATTAATTTTCTGAATAAACCACGATCATTTTTAATCCAAGAATATGAAATTTGTAACAGCAGATTTTTCTGAATAGCATAACAATTCGTATCTACTAAAAAATCGTGGTTACGTGTTATGGCTTTATAAGTCGGGAGTTCAATTTTCCAGAAACCTAATGAATCATAATTGTCATCACAAATAAATTGACCGTCATCGTCATATAAATGTCTTAAATGATAGGCGTAATCCACGTTATGTTTTTCAAAGAATGGTATAAAGCCTTCAATATGGTTTTCATCATACCAATTATCATCATCTAAAAGACAAATAATATCTTCGTTTATTAAAAAAGGGGCAGCGGCTAGAATTCGCAGACACCCCATTCCATTTCCACCCGTATTCATCGGTAAATAGATAAATTCTACGTCAGGATACTTGGCTTCCAACGGTTTGACTTTGTCCCAGAATTTTTTACCGTCAACAAATACATAATGTTTGCAAGGATAGGTTTGGTTTTGAACGGAAATAATGGCACGCTCTAATTCAGGGCGACCAATAGTTGCAGTGATTACAGCAAAAGTTAAACTACTATTGATTGATTGATTGATTGATTGATTGATTGATTGATTGATTGATTGATTGATTGATTGATTGATTGGCATTCATTGTTTCCTCACTGATTAAATAAGCCAAAATTTCCGCCGCATATTATATAACAAAGAAAAATAAAAAGACTGAAATTTTCAATTTCAGTCTTTGGATTCGGTAATTATGCCAATTCTTTACGCAATTTTTTCGTTACTTTCATCATCACTTCCAACTGTTCAATGGTTTCTTTCCAGCCACGGGTTTTTAAACCGCAGTCTGGGTTGACCCATAGGCGTTCTTTTGGCACCACGTTTAACGCTTTGCGTAACAAGTGTTCGATTTCCGCTTCGGTCGGTACGCGTGGGCTATGAATGTCATACACGCCCGGACCGATGTCGTTCGGATATTTGAAATCGCCGAATGCGGTCAATAATTCCATATCGGAACGGGACGTTTCGATGGTAATTACGTCAGCATCTAACGCCGCGATGGCAGGTAAAATATCGTTAAATTCAGAATAACACATGTGCGTGTGAATTTGTGTATCGTCCGCCACGCCCATTGAGCTTAAACGGAATGCTTCGCCTGCCCATTGTAAGTAAGCGTCCCAGTAGGCACGTTTGAGCGGCAAGCCCTCACGAATCGCAGGTTCGTCAATTTGAATCACTTTGATACCTGCTTTTTCCAAATCTAACACTTCGTCAGACAACGCCACGCCGATTTGTTTACATACAGTTGAACGTGGAATATCGTTACGTACGAATGACCATTGCAGAATGGTAACAGGACCCGTCAACATCCCTTTCATCACTTTTTTGGTGAGGCTTTGAGCGTATTGCGACCAACGCACTGTCATTGGCTCTGGACGGGTTACATCACCAAAAATCACAGGTGGTTTTACACAGCGTGAACCATAGCTTTGCACCCAACCGAATTTGGTAAAGGCAAAGCCGTCAAGCAATTCACCGAAATATTCCACCATATCGTTACGTTCCGCTTCGCCGTGAACGAGGACATCTAAGTCTAATTCTTCTTGTTTACGCACCACATATTCGATTTCTTTTTTCATCGCCGTTTCATAATCCGCTAAAGACAATTCGCCTTTTTTGAAGCTGGCACGAGCGTGACGGATTTCGCTGGTTTGTGGGAATGAACCGATGGTGGTGGTCGGTAATAATGGTAAATTTAACCACGCATTTTGTTTGGCAATACGCTCGGCGAATGGCGATTTGCGTTGATCCGCATTGGCTGGTAAGTTTGCTAAACGAGCGGCGACTTCCGCTTTGTGAATGACTTTGCTGTTTTTGCGAGCATCAGCAGCCGCTTGGCTGGCATCTAATTGTGCTTGTACTGACGCACGACCGTTATTTAACGCTTGTTTTAATACGTTTAATTCTTCCACTTTTTGTAACGTGAACGCTAACCAAGAATAAAGATCAGGATTTTTCTCTTGTAATTGTGTTTCCACGCTCAAATCATAAGGTGTGTGTAATAATGAACAGCTTGGAGCAATCCATAAACGTTCACCGAGTTTGGTTTTTAATGGCTCTAACACATCAAGCACGCTATTTAAATTGGCACGCCAGATGTTACGACCCTCAATCACACCCGCAGAAAGCACTTTGTTATAATCAGCGAAAGTCGCTAATTGTTCAGGCGAACGCACTAAATCAAGGTGTAAACCAGCCACTGGTAACGCTTTTAATAATGGAGCGTGTTCTGCCACTGAACCGAAGTAAGTTGCCAATAATAATTTGGCATTCACTTTGCTTAAGTCTGCGTACACGGACTGGAACGCATCAAGCCATGGTTTTGGTAAATCTAATGCCAATGCTGGTTCATCAATTTGAATCCACTCGGCACCCTCATTGGCAAGTGCGGTTAAAATTTCTTGATAAACTGGGACTAATTTTGCCAATAAATCAAAACGGTTGAAGGCTTCGCCTTTTTCTTTACCTAACCAAAGGAATGTTAACGGACCAACGATTACAGGTTTTGCCTTATGTCCGTTGGCAACAGCTTCACGATATTGATTGACATAATGTGCTGGATTGGCTTTGAATTGAGTGTTTTTGCTAAATTCGGGTACTAAATAATGATAGTTGGTATCAAACCATTTAGTCATTTCAATGGCAAACTGATCTTTGTTACCACGTGCTAATTCAAAATATTGTTCTAAAGTTAATTTTTGACTGTCAAAACCAAAACGAGCAGGAATCGCCCCTGTCGCCACTTGCAGATCTAAAATATGATCGTAAAACGTGAAATCACCTGTTGCGACAAAATCCGCGTTTGCTTCAGCTTGATGCTTCCAGTTTTTCTCACGTAAGGCTTTGGCAAGTGCTAATAAATCTTGCTCGCTTAATTCTTTACGCCAGTAGCGTTCCTGTGCAAATTTAAGTTCACGTTTTGCACCAACACGGGGGAATCCTAATACATGGAATGTGGTCATAATCTTGCTCCTATAATGGGAATAATAAATTTCTATTTAGACGGCTAAACGTCCACTTGATAAAGATAATGCCGAATTTTTATTTATTAAGCAAACTAATCTTTTTCATTTTTTGTATGAATTATTTTAATGATATGGGGTGGAATGAGTCTGGTCTTGATATATAGGTTATTGCCCCCCCTTCCCCCTTCGGGGACTTCCCCCCGCAAGCAGGGGGAAGAAAAATCACTTCGTTATCCTTGGTTGTAGGGGGAAGAAAAATTACTTCGTTGTCCTTGGTTGTAGGGGGAAGAAAAATCACTTCGTTGTCCTTGGGTGTAGGGGGAAGAAAAATCACTTTGCTCCCCCTGCTTGCGGGGGGGGGGGGGGGCTGTCCGAAGGACTGAGGGGGCAGAACAATAGATTAGATCTTTTTTATTTTTGTGAAATAAGTTTTGCAAAACTCCCTTATCTAAGGTAATATTCGCAGTCTAGTTATTTTTCAATAAAAAATAAGGTTAAAGCATGAAAAAAGGAATCCACCCTGATAATTATCGTACAGTGTTATTTTATGATAGTAATGCCAAACAAGGCTTTTTAATTCGTTCTTGTGCTAGAACAACAAATACAATGAAATGGGAAGATGGCAAGGAATATCCCGTATTTATGTGTGATACATCATCAGCATCACACCCGTTCTACACAGGCAAAACACGTCAAATCGGCAATGAAGGTCGAGCTAGTGACTTTACCAATCGTTATGGTAAGTTCGGTGCATTAAAATCAAAATAGGAGATTAGCATGCAAGTATTATCATCATTAAAAAGTGCCAAGACTCGTCACCCAAATTGTAAAGTAGTTCGCCGTCACGGTGTGGTCTATGTAATTTGTAAGGAAAATCCACGTTTTAAAGCCCGTCAGGGTATGAAGAAAAAAAGAAGATAGGGATTTCTTCAGCATCGCACTGAGATTTATTCAGTGCTAGATGGAAAAGGAACGGAAAATAAGGATTTTTTCTGGTTATTTTGTTAGAAAAAGCGGTGGATTAAAAATTCACCGCTTCTCTTGTTTCGTCTTTTTTAATTTAAAACAATACACTTGCCCCCATTACCACATTACGTCCCATTAAAGGAATATGGGATAAATAAGATGTACTCGCATACACTTTCCGATTAAGAATATTATTAAAATCAAGGGTTAAACGATAATCAATATGCTGACTTAATGAACCTAAATAAATAATACCCGCATTTAACATAGCATTACCCTTAACAGGTAGCTCATTATGGGCGGTGTTATTTTGGTTAAAAGTATGAGTATATTCAATGCTGGCGGACAATTTATCACTCAGGTCAGCATTCAGACGAGAACCTAAACGCATCGCTGGCATACGTGGTACATTGCCATTTTGTAATTTTCCTCGCACATAATCACCGAAAACAGTAAAGCGATATTTAGGGGTGAATTGATAACTAATATTTCCCTCCACGCCATAAAAACGTGCAGGTTGTTGAGCGTAACGTATCAAACGAAAATGTGCAAAACGATCCATGGTATGAGCATAGATATAATTGCTAAAATACTTATAATAGGTGCCGAAATAGCTTTGCCATTTGTCATTATTAAATTGCACACCGATGTCCAGATTATTGGATTTTTCTTTTTTGAGTCGTTCATTAATACCAAATTGATTATAAACATTGGTATCTATCTGCAAATTATGAATGGTGCGGTCATATTGTTCATCACCAAATTCATAGGAATTGGTGGCAACGTGCGTGCCTCGAGCATAAAGTTCTTGTACGCTAGGGGCTCGTTCCTGATGAGAAAAGGTTATCCAACTTTTAAATGCTGGGGTAATTTGCCAATCAATACCTGTGGCGAAAGAATAAGTATTGGTGCTGTATGACATACTGCGTAATGGTATAATATTTTTCCCACGATGTAATTGTTTGTCATCAATTAATTGAATTGCTTGATGATCTACACGTCCAGACAAAGAGAACGTAATATCTTGCCACTGATAACGCTCCACCGCAGATAACGCATATAGTTTGGTAATGCTTTTATCTAAAATTCCTTCATAGCCTGAACTGCCAATCTGATCTTTGCTATATTGTGCAACCCATCTGCCAGAAATATGTTGAGTAGGTTTATGATCTAATTCAATACGTACTGATTTGCCATTATGCTGAAAACTAGACATCGTGTATTGCCCTTCAATTTCATCATGATGATAGCGACTATCGTTAGCGATAAAACGAATTTGCTCAATACCTGCTATAGGTTGAATAATAGCACCTCGTAAATCCACACGTTTTAAATGTAATTTAAGTTTGGCATATTGTTCAGGTTGACTGGGATCGTGATTGTGGAAATCTTCATCAATATTGATGCTGGTATGTTCACAATGTAGGTTAATCCCCTCTAAGTATTCATCATTTTCTTGATGAGTATGAATATGGCAAAAATGAGCTTTATGCTCGTGTCCAGTTAAACCATAACGATCGCGTCTATCGGTATAAGCAATACCAAGATAACCTTTTTCACCAATCCATGACAGCCCCACAGCCCCTTGCTTAGATTTTGCTTCGGAATTATTAATATAACGATAATGCTTTGATTCTACGAAATTTTCTTGATAATCATCAGAGAAAATAGCCTCAATACATTCTGGTGTATTAGAATTATTACAAGGATTTTCCACGCTATATTGTTCCGTATAACCAGCTGATTTATAATTTTTTGCATGACGAGTTAAGCCCTCTAAATGCAGAACCAGATGATCATTTAGCCGTAAATTCGTGGCTAAATTGTATAACTGTTCTTGGTTATTGGTGTTGTAACGAGTATCTAAACTGCCCTCGACAGCACGCAATGGTAGCTGTGTCGGAATTTTATCATCTTCTACATTCACCACCGCACCAGTTACACCAGAAGCATATAATAAAGTATCAACGCCTTGAATGACTTTAATTTCTTTCGCTAAAGTAGGGTCAACCATAATGGCATGATCGGGGGACATATTGGACATATCCACTACATCACTGCCATTTTGTACAATTTTATTGCGATAACTTTCTTGCCCACGGATAACAGGTGTTGAAGCACCTGAACCAAAGTGATTGGCTTGAATCCCCATTTGTTTTGACAGAGCATTACCTAGTGATGTTGAGCCGTTTTTTAATTCGCTTTGTGACACGCTTTTAAAAGGATTATTGGTTACTTCCGTGACCACAATTTCATCTAAAATTTCGGTTTTTTCCACCGCACTTGCAGGGGAAATTACCCCTAAAGTGAGCATGATTGCCCCACTTATTTTTTTTAGTTTCATTATTGTTATTTCCATATAAAGATAATTCGCACAGAAAAATAACTTTATATGGAAAAATTTGCAAGTGTTTTTTATAAAAAAATCATTTTTGTTATGAAAAAATCATCTAAAATTACACCGCACTTCCATCGTCTTTTTGTTAAATGTTTCTGAAATTTACTGTAGAATAAAAGCCTTATTTACTATTGATAGATAATCTATGAAACCAATATTTCTTGAACTTCGCCATTTAAAAACCTTGCTTGCTTTAAAAGAAACTGGATCAGTATCTTTAGCCGCAAAACGTGTTTATTTAACCCAATCAGCCCTTTCTCATCAACTCAAATTATTAGAAGATCAATATGGGCTGCCGTTATTTGAACGTAAAACTACACCTTTGCATTTTACCCCTGCGGGAGAACGTTTGATTAAATTAGCCAATGAGGTATTACCCAAAGTGATCGAGGCGGAACGTGATCTATCTCGAGTAAAACAAGGGGAAGCAGGGGAGTTGCGTATTGCGGTGGAATGTCATACCTGCTTTGACTGGTTAATGCCTGCCATGGATAGTTTCCGTACCCATTGGCCGTTAGTCGAATTGGATATTGTATCGGGTTTTCATACGGATACCGTGGGATTATTGCTTAGTCATCGAGCCGATTGGGCGATTGTGTCTGAAATTGAACCCACTGACGGTATTATTTATAAGCCGTTGTTTTCCTACGAAATGGTCGGACTTTGTGCCAAAGATCACCCGTTAGCCCAAAAAGACATTTGGCAAGCGGAAGATTTTGCCGATCAAACTTGGATTACTTATCCTGTCCCCGATGATATGTTGGATTTACTGCGTAAAGTGTTGCGACCTGCTGGCATTAATCCAACACGCCGAACCAGTGAATTGACCATTGCCATTATTCAATTAGTCGCCAGTAAACGGGGCATTGCGGCGTTACCATTTTGGGCGGTAAAACCTTATTTAGATCGCGGTTATGTGGTGGCTCGTCAAATTACCGAACAACGCCTACATAGCAATTTATATTGTGCTTATCGAGAAATTGATGCGGAGAGAGCATTTATTGATGATTTTTATGATACCGTGAAGTCACAAAGTTTTTCTACTTTACCAGGCTTGTCAGTATTGGAGTAATCATGGAAAATCAGCCAAAAAACACCGCAGTCTTGGCAGCCGCTAAAGCCGCTTTTCCTTATTCTATACCGATGATTATCGGTTATATTTTCTTAGGCATTGCTTACGGCATTTATATGAAAGTATTAGGCTTTGGCGTATGGTTTCCGTTCTTTATGGCGGCGTTAATTTATGCAGGTTCTGTAGAATTTATTGTCGCAACATCATTGACCGCTATTTTTTCTCCCCTTTCCGTGCTGTTGGTCACGTTAATGGTGAGCGGACGACAAGTTTTTTACAGCATTTCCATGTTAGAAAAATATGGTAAACAGTTGGGTAAAAAACGCTGGTATTTAATTTCAACTATGTCGGACGAAGCATTTTCACTCAATTATATGGCAAAGGTGCCAGAACATTTAGATAAAGGTTGGTATTACTTTTTTGTTAGCCTCTATTTGCAAGTCTATTGGGTTTTGGGGGCGGTATTAGGCAATCTTGCAACGGACATTGTACCTTTTGATTTAAAAGGCATAGAATTTGCCATGACAGCATTATTTATCGTTATTTTTACTGAAAATTGGCTCAAAGAAAAATCCCATGAAAGCTCATTACTCGGCTTAGGTATTACGTTATTTTTCCTAATTACCGTGGGTAAGGAACATTTCTTAATTCCTACCTTATTCACTATTTGGGGAGTATTGACCTTACGCCGTACCAAATTGGAAAGTAAAATCATTCGCCTGACGGGAGAAAATCCATGACCTTAACCGAACAATTTATCACCATTGCCATGGGCGTGTTAGGCGTACAATTTTGCCGCTTAATCCCTTTTTGGATTTTCCCAGCCAACCGCCCGATCCCCGAATATATCCGTTATTTAGGCAAAGTCTTACCTGCTGCCATGTTCGGTATGTTAGTGGTATATTGCTATAAAAATATTGATCTTTTGCAAGGTCATCACGGCATACCTGATTTTATTGCTGGAGCAGTAACATTTGCCTTGCACCTTTGGAAGAAAAATATGTTCCTGTCCATGGCTGTGGGAACGATGTTGTATATGGGGTTGGTGCAAGGGGTATTTGTTTAATTTAAAACAGTTCCTTAATGCTTTGCTCAATTTGTTTCAAGCCGTTTAATCTTGTACTGCTTAATCGTTGAGCGATACCGAGTTCAGTGAAAAATATTGTTATATCAAACTGTTGTAGTTCGTCTAATGGTTTCTCGTTGACTGCATTAATGAGTAGGAACAGTAACCCATTCATAATCCGTGCTTCGCTATAAGCCTTTAGCTGTAAAGTGCGGTCTAAATTTTGTGAGATTTTACACCATAATCTGACTTCACAACCTTGAATTTCCGTCCAATGGGCGAGTTCGTTTTCTGTTGGTTGGGTTAGGTTTTTACCTGCTTGAATCAGCAAACGATAGCGTTCTTCCCAGTTTTTAGCTTGTTGAATTTGTTCAATTATTTCCATTTTTTAGTCCAATAATGATAATGCTTTATCTAAGGCAGTAAAAAAGGCTTGTACGTCTTGTTCGGTGTTGTAGGGAGCAAAACTGAGCCGTAATGTGCTAGGCACACCTAAACGGGCAAGATAAGGCATGGCACAATGCACGCCTGTGCGTAAAGCGATGTTTTGTTCGGCAAGCAGGGTAGCGAGATCGGCACAAGCAATATTGTCAAACACAAAGCTGATCACGGTGCTAGGTTGTGGGGCAGAAAATAAACGACAATTCTGGTAATTTTTTAACCGTACTTCAGTTTGTTGAGCAAGATCTAATGCGTATTGTTCTGCTTGTTCAATATCCCATTTTTCTAACCATTCTAACACAGCGTTAAAACCAATCACGGCGGCAATATTCGGCGTGCCAGCTTCTAAACGATAGGGTAAATCGGCATAGCGAATTTCTTGTTTTGATGCAAAGGCAACCATTTTTCCGCCGTATTGGAGCGGTTGCAGTTTTTCTAAAGCAGGCTGTTTGCCACTTAACACGCCTAATCCATTCGGACCGTAAATTTTGTGGGCGGAGAATGCGATAAAATCTGCATCTAATTTTTGTAGATCGATTTTGAGATGGCTAATGGCTTGAGCTGCATCGACTAAAATAAGTGCGGTGGAAAATTGGCGAATTTTTTCAATCAGTTGTTGGACGGGCTGTTGTGTGCCTGTGACGTTAGAAACGAAATTTAAAGCGACCAATTTTGTGCGTACGTTTAAGGCGGAAATTAGGGATTGTTCGTCAATTAAAAAATTATCTAATATCGGCAAAATCCGCAATTTTGCACCGCACTTTTTCGCAATAGCATGCCACGTGACAAAATTAGCATGGTGATCGGCTTCGCTGATGATGATTTCATCATCGGGTTGAATGTGGGGAATTAAGCCGTTGGCAACGGTATTAATGGCTTGTGTGGTGCCTGATGTCCAAATCACCGCTTGTTCGCTTTCTGCATTAATTAACTGTTTAACTAGGGTGCGGGCTTGTTCATAAAGTGCGGTGTTTTTTTCGTCATATTGGCTGCGATGCACGGAGCCTGCGGATTGGTAAAATGCCACGGTGGCATCGATTAAGGCTTGTGGTTTTAATGCTGTGGCGGCGTTATCCAAATACACCACCGCATTAGGTTGGCTGAAATAGGGAAATTGTTGGCGAAATGAGTAAGCATTAAACATGATTATTTCCTTTATTGGTTGTATTGATGTTTACGAAATTCACTAGGCGGTATAGGATGAGTATCTTGCCATAATCCAATACGTTGTGATTGAGCCTGTTGTTGAATCTGTAAATATTGTGGATCTTGCATATATTGTGTATAAGCCCATGCCATGCCTAGTTGTACCATTTGCAGATTAATATTTTTTCCTTGCGAGTCATAAATTGTCGCAACACTACGTCCATAGGGTCATAATCTGAGATTTTAAGTCTTACCTGCGTTTTGTGTATTAATTGTGCTAGGGTTTGTTTGGCACGTTTACCAAAGGCTTGGGCTTTTTCGGGGGCATCAATTTCTGCTAAACGCACTTTGATTTGTTTTTTGTTGGTTAATAGGCAGGTTATGCTATCACCATCACTAATGCTGACCACTCGGCAATTAATCCAGCGTTCTGTAGCAAATGTGCGGTTAGAAAAAATAAAAACAAAAAGTGCGGTGAATAAAAAGGTTATTTTTTTCATATTTTTTGATATAAATAGCAGATGGTGACATTTTACTGAAAAAATAACAAAAATGAAAAAATAAGCGTAAAATAAATTTATAAAACTTATCAAAAATTTGAAGATAGATGATGAAAAGAAAACTGTTTGATTTAATACGATCTTTAGTGATTTTATATGCCTTACTTTATTTGGGTGAAACCATTGCATGGTTGATCCCTATTGGTATTCCTGGGAGCATATTCGGGCTTTTGCTACTGTTTTTTGGATTAACGACTAATGTTATTCGAGTAGAATGGATTTTTTTCGGGGCAAATTTATTGATTCGTTATATGGCGGTTTTGTTTGTCCCTGTTAGCGTGGGGATTATTAAATATTCCGATGTGTTGATTTCTCAAGCAAAAGCCTTGCTTATTCCTAATGTGGTGAGTTCGCTGATTACCTTGATTATTATTGGGACGTTAGCTGATTATTTATTTATGCGACGTTCTTTTGCTCGTTTACGTCATAAAGTGTTACAAAATCGGGCTAAGGAAAGATAATGATTTATTTTTACTCTTTATTAACTGTGACAGGTTTTTTTATTGCTTTACAAATTAATAAACGGTTGAGATCCATATTGTTAAATACCTTTGTATTAACGGTATTAATGATAATTGGTGTGTTGTTATTAATGAATATCCCTTACGAAAATTATATGGCAGGTAATGCACCGTTAAATAGTTTGTTGGGGGTGAGTGTGGTGGCGTTGGCGTTACCTTTGTATGAGCAACTTCGTCAAATTGCGGCATTTTGGAAAAGCATTTTGTTTGTTACTACGTTAGCTTCTATTGTTGCCATGTTCACAGGTGCTGGTTTTGCTTTGTGGTTAGGGGCGAATCCAGATATTGTTGCAACGGTAATTTCTAAATCGGTAACAACCCCTATAGCGATGGCAATTTCAGGTAATTTGGGTGGCGTTCCTGCTCTGGCAGCAGTTGGTGTTGTTGTAGCAGGTATTCAGGGTTCAATGGTTGGTTATGTGATTTTACGCAAACTTCGATTAACGAGTTCCGAAGGAATTGGGTTAGCTGTGGGAGCTACTTCACATGCTATTGGTACGGCAGCATTAATGGAGCAAGATGCGAAAGCCTCTATTTATAGTTCAATAGCCTTAGTTTTGTGCGGTATTATTAGTTCTATTCTTGCTCCGCTGGTATTTAAGTTGATTTATATGGTGGCGTAAATGTTAAAAAATAATTTGGATCCTGTTTGGCTTGAACGTTTGATTAATGATAAACCGAGAGAAAAAGATCATCGTCCGCCGTTTCGTCGTGATCGGGCTAGAATTTTACACAGTGCGGCATTTCGCTGTTTACAGGCGAAAACGCAAATTCACGCAGTGGGTGAAAATGATTTCTTCCGTACTCGATTGACCCATTCTTTGGAAGTAGCTCAAATTGGTAGTAGTTTGGTTTCACAATTAAAATTGGTAGATACTTATAAAGCCTTAGCTGATCAATTAAATATAGATAAAACTAAGCTACAGCAAGAGCTTAAGCCATTATTACCGACCGCAGATCTGATTGAAAGCCTGTGTTTTGCTCATGATATTGGACACCCACCATTTGGTCACGGAGGTGAAACGGCTTTAAATTCAATGATGTATGATTCAGGGGGATTTGAAGGCAATGCACAAACTTTCCGTTTATTAACTAAGCTGGAACCTTATACGCCGAATGCAGGTATGAATTTAACACGTAGAACCCTATTGGGAGTGGTGAAATATCCTGCCATTTTAGATGAAACTTCGCCAAAATACACCGTACTTTCTTTTGCGGAGCAAGATTTTAGAGCAGTGGATTGGCGACCTGGTAAAGGTATTTTTCGTGATGATTTGCCCGTGTTTGATTGGTTATTGCAACCGTTATCTGAGCAAGATCGAGTATTATTTACTTCACTAAAAAAAGTGCGGTCAGAACCCAAAGAGTTTTTGAAAACCAAGTTTAAATCATTAGATTGTAGCATTATGGAATTAGCAGACGATATTGCCTACGGGGTGCATGATTTTGAAGATGCTATTGTGGTAGGAATGATTGATCAAAATCTCTGGCAAATTGCTTTGCAAGAATTAAGAGCTTGTTCTTCGGAATGGATTGTAAGAAATATTGATACTTTGAGTACAAAATTATTCTCTGAATATCATTACGAACGTAAAAATGCTATTGGGGCATTGGTGAATTTTTTTATTACTAATGTACGTTGGACTCAAACCGCTGATTTTTCCGAGCCATTACTGCGTTACAATGCGGAATTGCCCGAAGAAGTGGAAAAGGTCTTGAATGTGTTTAAGACTTTTGTATTTAAATATGTCATTCGTGATGTGGAAACTCAGCGTATTGAATATAAAGGACAGCGTATTTTAACCGAAATGTTCCAAATTTTTGCCAGCGATCCTGAACGCTTGTTACCACGTAATACTGTAAATCGTTGGCTGAAAGCAGAATCAAACGGTAAAAAACGGATTATTTGCGATTATATGGCAGGAATGTCAGATGCCTATGCGTTGAAAGTTTATCGGCAGTTGACGTAAAAATAGACTGAAAAGTTGAAAAATTAAACATTCGAATAAATTTCTCAATATTTTTATAAAAAGTGCTTGCAAAGGATTTCCAGATCTCTATAATACGCTGCACACAACGACACGCTGTTGTGAAAATTGAAATCAAACAGTGTGTCGTTTTATTTTCGCTGCAAAACGGTGAAAATTTGTTCTTTAACAATTTATCAGACAATCTGTGTGGGCACTTGTTGATTGACTTGTTTTAAAAAAATTAAATAAAACTTGAAGTCTTAATAGGTGCTTAACTTAGAAATTCATTAACTTTTCATTTTTTTTGAGAGTGAGAAGAAAGATTTAGAAGCAAGCAGTTTATTGAGTGATCGAACTTAAATTGAAGAGTTTGATCATGGCTCAGATTGAACGCTGGCGGCAGGCTTAACACATGCAAGTCGAACGGTAGCAGGAAGTACTTGTACTTTGCTGACGAGTGGCGGACGGGTGAGTAATGCTTGGGAATCTGGCTTATGGAGGGGGATAACTACGGGAAACTGTAGCTAATACCGCGTAGTGTCGAGAGACGAAAGACTGGGAACTTAGGTCCAGTTGCCATAAGATGAGCCCAAGTGGGATTAGGTAGTTGGTGGGGTAAAGGCCTACCAAGCCGACGATCTCTAGCTGGTCTGAGAGGATGACCAGCCACACTGGAACTGAGACACGGTCCAGACTCCTACGGGAGGCAGCAGTGGGGAATATTGCGCAATGGGGGTAACCCTGACGCAGCCATGCCGCGTGAATGAAGAAGGCCTTCGGGTTGTAAAGTTCTTTCGGTGGTGAGGAAGGTAGTTGTTTTAATAGAACAGCTAATTGACGTTAACTACAGAAGAAGCACCGGCTAACTCCGTGCCAGCAGCCGCGGTAATACGGAGGGTGCGAGCGTTAATCGGAATAACTGGGCGTAAAGGGCACGCAGGCGGTTACTTAAGTGAGATGTGAAATCCCAGAGCTTAACTTTGGAATAGCATTTCAGACTGGGTAGCTAGAGTACTTTAGGGAGGGGTAGAATTCCACGTGTAGCGGTGAAATGCGTAGAGATGTGGAGGAATACCGAAGGCGAAGGCAGCCCCTTGGGAAGATACTGACGCTCATGTGCGAAAGCGTGGGGAGCAAACAGGATTAGATACCCTGGTAGTCCACGCTGTAAACGATGTCGATTTGGGGATTGGGCTTTAGGCTTGGTGCCCGTAGCAAACGTGATAAATCGACCGCCTGGGGAGTACGGCCGCAAGGTTAAAACTCAAATGAATTGACGGGGGCCCGCACAAGCGGTGGAGCATGTGGTTTAATTCGATGCAACGCGAAGAACCTTACCTACTCTTGACATCCATAGAAGAACTTAGAGATAAGTTTGTGCCTTCGGGAGCTATGAGACAGGTGCTGCATGGCTGTCGTCAGCTCGTGTTGTGAAATGTTGGGTTAAGTCCCGCAACGAGCGCAACCCTTATCCTTTGTTGCCAGCATGTAGTGATGGGAACTCAAAGGAGACTGCCAGTGATAAACTGGAGGAAGGTGGGGATGACGTCAAGTCATCATGGCCCTTACGAGTAGGGCTACACACGTGCTACAATGGTGCATACAGAGGGCGGCAAACCTGCGAGGGGGAGCGAATCTCAGAAAGTGCATCGTAGTCCGGATTGGAGTCTGCAACTCGACTCCATGAAGTCGGAATCGCTAGTAATCGCAAATCAGAATGTTGCGGTGAATACGTTCCCGGGCCTTGTACACACCGCCCGTCACACCATGGGAGTGGGTTGTACCAGAAGTAGATAGCTTAACCGGAAGGGGGGCGTTTACCACGGTATGATTCATGACTGGGGTGAAGTCGTAACAAGGTAACCGTAGGGGAACCTGCGGTTGGATCACCTCCTTAGTAATCAGAGGGCAGATGACAGAAGACAGAAGACAGAAATGTCAGGTCACTGTGATATTGTTACTCAAAGAAACGAAGCGACAGCAAGTGTTCACACAGATTGTTTGATAGAACGATGAAAGCAAGTATATTTCAGAAGAAAGTAATTGTGATGAGAAGTTAGGGTGTTCAGTTTTTTCTGTTATCTGTCTTCTGTCATCCGTCTTCTGAGCCCTACGGGTCTGTAGCTCAGGTGGTTAGAGCGCACCCCTGATAAGGGTGAGGTCGGTGGTTCAAGTCCACTCAGACCCACCACTTTCAGATGTCAGATGACAGGAGTCAGATGGCAGAGAAAGTAAGCGTAGGGAATAGAAATAGCAACACTGTCATCTGATAGCTGTTGTCTGTTATCTGAATGGGGATATAGCTCAGCTGGGAGAGCGCCTGCCTTGCACGCAGGAGGTCAGCGGTTCGATCCCGCTTATCTCCACCAAACAAAAAACTTGTTGTTATCATCATTGTTAAGCTAACTTAATATAGAAAACGTAAAAGTTGAAATTGATTTTATATAAGTTAATTTAGCAATGATGATAGGCGAAAGCCACATCTTAATTGTTCTTTAAAAATTTGGAAACAAGCTGAAAACAGAGTTCAGATAGCAGTGGTCAGATAGCAGTTAATGCGACTGATGATTGTTAGATGAGTCAACGTTTGAGTAAAAATCTTGTGTGAACAAAAGCACACAAGTCTAGTTATTAAAATCAACTGAAAGTAAAGCAGATTAAGGGTAAAAAAGGTATTAGGACTGTTGTCTGAAACCTGTTATCTGACGTCTGTGCGAAAGCACTTGAGGTTGTATAGTTAAGTGACTAAGCGTACACGGTGGATGCCTAGGCAATCAGAGGCGAAGAAGGACGTGCTAATCTGCGAAAAGTTTGGATGAGTCGATAAGAGGCGTTTAATCCAAGATATCCGAATGGGGAAACCCAGTAGATGAAGAATCTACTATTGTTAACTGAATACATAGGTTAACAAGGCAAACCGGGAGAACTGAAACATCTAAGTACCCCGAGGAAAAGAAATCAACCGAGATTCTGTGAGTAGCGGCGAGCGAAAGCGGAGGAGCCGTTAGAGATAGCAATAAAACGAAGAGAATGAACTGGGAAGTTCAACGACACAGGGTGATAGTCCCGTATCTGAAAGTTATATTGTGGTACTAAGCTAACAAGAAGTAGGGCGGAACACGAGAAATTCTGTCTGAAGATAGGGGGACCATCCTCTAAGGCTAAATACTCCTGATTGACCGATAGTGAACCAGTACTGTGAAGGAAAGGCGAAAAGAACCCCAGCGAGGGGAGTGAAATAGAACCTGAAACCGTGTACGTACAAGCAGTGGGAGCCCCATCATTTAATCGCATTAAATGGTGAGAAAAGCACCGCACTTTTTAACGGTAAGACGAGCGAAGCGAGTCAAACCTAAAAAGAAGCAGTGGGATTAAATGATGGGGTGACTGCGTACCTTTTGTATAATGGGTCAGCGACTTATATTTTGTAGCGAGGTTAACTGAATAAGGGAGCCGAAGGGAAACCGAGTCTTAACTGGGCGGCAAGTTGCAAGGTATAGACCCGAAACCCGGTGATCTAGCCATGGGCAGGTTGAAGGTTGGGTAACACTAATTGGAGGACCGAACCGACTAATGTTGAAAAATTAGCGGATGACTTGTGGCTGGGGGTGAAAGGCCAATCAAACCGGGAGATAGCTGGTTCTCCCCGAAATCTATTTAGGTAGAGCCTTGAGCGAACACCTTCGGGGGTAGAGCACTGTTTCGGCTAGGGGTCCATCCCGGATTACCAACCCGATGCAAACTGCGAATACCGAAGAGTGATACTCAGGAGACACACGGTGGGTGCTAACGTCCATCGTGAAGAGGGAAACAACCCAGACCGCCAGCTAAGGTCCCAAAGTCTATATTAAGTGGGAAACGAAGTGGGAAGGCTTAGACAGCTAGGATGTTGGCTTAGAAGCAGCCATCATTTAAAGAAAGCGTAATAGCTCACTAGTCGAGTCGGCCTGCGCGGAAGATGTAACGGGGCTAAAATATAGCACCGAAGCTGCGGCATTCAGGGTATAGGTTTTAGGAATAAGGAGTCAGTGATATGGTAAAACGATTTGAAGATTTAAATGTATTCAAAAGAGCTTATAAAATATCTTTAGAAGTTCATCAGGCGAGTTTAAATTTTCCTAAGATTGAACAATATGCACTGGCAGACCAACTAAGACGTTCAAGTAAAAGTGTTTGTGCCAATATAGCAGAAAGATTTGCCAAACAGGAATCAATGATAGAGTTTAAACGATTTGTTAAGATAGCAGCAGGAAGTGCTGATGAAACAAGAGTTTGGTTAAGATATTGTGTTGACTTGAACTATGTAAATGAAGAAACTTGGCAAAGATGGCGTAATGAATACGAAGAAATTGCTAAAATGCTTCAAGGTTTAGCGAAGAGTTTAGAGAAAAACTGAACCCTTTATCCTAAAACCTGTACCCTGATTGGGTAGGGGAGCGTTGTGTAAGCGGAAGAAGGTGAGTCGAGAGGCTTGCTGGACGTATCACAAGTGCGAATGCTGACATAAGTAACGATAAAACGAGTGAAAAACTCGTTCGCCGGAAGACCAAGGGTTCCTGTCCAACGTTAATCGGGGCAGGGTGAGTCGGCCCCTAAGGCGAGGCTGAAAAGCGTAGTCGATGGGAAACGGGTTAATATTCCCGTACTTGGATAAATTGCGATGTGGGGACGGAGAAGGTTAGGCAAGCAGCCTATTGGATGGCTGTTTAAGCGTGTAGGTGGGGGATTTAGGCAAATCCGAATCCCCATTCAACACTAAGGCGTGATGACGAGCTCCTAAGGGAGCGAAGTTGTTGATACCACACTTCCAGGAAAAGCCACTAAGCTTCAGGTTTATCTAAACCGTACTGAAAACCGACACAGGTGGTCAGGTAGAGAATACTCAGGCGCTTGAGAGAACTCGGGTGAAGGAACTAGGCAAAATAGCACCGTAACTTCGGGAGAAGGTGCGCCGGCGTAGATTGTAGTCTTTTACAGATGAAGGTTGAACCGGTCGAAGATACCAGCTGGCTGCAACTGTTTATTAAAAACACAGCACTCTGCAAACACGAAAGTGGACGTATAGGGTGTGATGCCTGCCCGGTGCTGGAAGGTTAATTGATGGTGTTATCGAAAGAGAAGCACCTGATCGAAGCCCCAGTAAACGGCGGCCGTAACTATAACGGTCCTAAGGTAGCGAAATTCCTTGTCGGGTAAGTTCCGACCTGCACGAATGGCATAATGATGGCCAGGCTGTCTCCACCCGAGACTCAGTGAAATTGAAATCGCCGTGAAGATGCGGTGTACCCGCGGCTAGACGGAAAGACCCCGTGAACCTTTACTATAGCTTGACACTGAACCTTGAATTTTGATGTGTAGGATAGGTGGGAGTCAGAGAAACTTAAACGCCAGTTTGAGTGGAGACGACCTTGAAATACCACCCTTTAACGTTTGATGTTCTAACGAAATATCTGGAACGGGTATTCGGACAGTGTCTGGTGGGTAGTTTGACTGGGGCGGTCTCCTCCCAAAGAGTAACGGAGGAGCACGAAGGTTTGCTAATGACGGTCGGACATCGTCAGGTTAGTGCAATGGTAAAAGCAAGCTTAACTGCGAGACGGACAAGTCGAGCAGGTACGAAAGTAGGTCATAGTGATCCGGTGGTTCTGAATGGAAGGGCCATCGCTCAACGGATAAAAGGTACTCCGGGGATAACAGGCTGATACCGCCCAAGAGTTCATATCGACGGCGGTGTTTGGCACCTCGATGTCGGCTCATCACATCCTGGGGCTGAAGTAGGTCCCAAGGGTATGGCTGTTCGCCATTTAAAGTGGTACGCGAGCTGGGTTTAGAACGTCGTGAGACAGTTCGGTCCCTATCTGCCGTGGGCGTTGGAGAATTGGTTGGGGCTGCTCCTAGTACGAGAGGACCGGAGTGGACGCATCCCTGGTGTTCCAGTTGTTTCGCCAGAAGCATTGCTGGGTAGCTACATGCGGAAGAGATAAGTGCTGAAAGCATCTAAGCACGAAACTTGCCAAGAGATGAGTTCTCCCACACAGAAGTGTGTAAGGGTTGTTTAAGACGAAGACGTAGATAGGCTGGATGTGTAAGTGATGTGAGTCATTGAGCTAACCAGTACTAATTGCCCGAGAGGCTTAACTATACAACGCTCAAGTGGTTTTGATTCAGAAGACAGATGTCAGAAGACAGAAGACAGTTGAAGAGCGTGAAAGTAACGAACAGACAAAAAAGAAAATCGAACAGACAGCTTGTTTCAAATTTAAAGAACAAAATACAAAAAGGAAAGAATTAAGTAGGATACAGGATAACACACGGTACTGCCGTCTGAAACCTGTCATCTGACCCCTGATTTCCTGATGGTCATAATGCAGTAGTGCCACCTGACTCCATGCCGAACTCAGAAGTGAAATGCTGTGATGCCGATGGTAGTGTTGGGAATCCCAATGTGAGAGTAGGTCGCCATCAGGTTTTTTATTATCAAGTAAAACCCCAGTTACGTGAGTAGCTGGGGTTTTTGCTATTCTCTTAAAACTACGTTAAAATCAACCGCACTTTTATCAACAATGTTGGATATATGTTACTTTCTGTTCTTTATATTATAGGAATTACCGCCGAAGCTATTACTGGAGCATTAGCTGCTGGACGGGAAAAAATGGATATTTTTGGCGTAATTATTATTGCCTCCATGACCGCTATTGGCGGTGGTTCCGTACGTGATGTATTATTGGGGCATTACCCCTTAGGTTGGGTGAAGCACCCTGAATATTTTCTCATCGTGGCGAGTGCTGCGGTTTTAACAGTCTTTATTGCCCCTTTAATTCATCATTTTATGCGTTATTTCCGTACAATATTTTTGGTATTAGATGCCGTTGGGCTAATCGTATTTTCTATTATTGGTGCTCAAATTGCTTTAGATATGGGGCATGGTTATACTATTGCAATTATTGCTGCGATTATTACAGGAGCGTTTGGTGGCGTGTTGCGTGATTTGCTTTGTAATCGTATTCCTCTTGTTTTCCAAAAAGAACTTTATGCGAGTGTTGCATTGTTGGCAACTTGTATCTATATCGGGTTACACGAATTAAATATTCAGCACGATCTTGTAGTGATAATCACTTTACTCAGTGGCTTTATTATTCGCTTATTAGCTATTCGCTTTGAGTGGGGATTACCTGTTTTTGATTATCAAGAACAAGAAATTGAGAAAAAAACAGACATTGATCGTTTACCTAAAAAACGTCAATAAGGAACAATATGTCTAGTGCCATTCAAATTGAATTAATTGATCCACAGGATTTTGATCGTTTATTTGAAATTGAACAAGCCGCTCATCTAGTGCCATGGTCATTAGGAACGTTAAAGAATAATCAGGGTGAACGTTATCATAATCTAAAAATTAACTTGAATAATCAAATAGTGGGTTTTGCTATTAGTCAAATTGTAGTAGATGAAGCGACTTTGTTTAATATTGCCATTGATCCTAAATTTCAAGGACAGAAACTTGGTTTTAAATTGCTTGAGCATTTACTTGCACAATTACAACAAAAAGGGATAAAAACACTTTGGTTAGAAGTACGAGAAAGCAATCAAAAAGCCAAAAAATTGTATGAACAATGTGGTTTTAATGAAGTTTGCGTACGTCGAGATTATTATCCAACCCCAGACGGTAAACGTGAAAATGCGATCGTAATGGCAGCCTATTTGGGTTTTTGATTTAGTTGGTTAAAGTCAGTATAATCACAGCATTAGATATTAACCACGTTTAACCAATATGTCAGAAGAAACTACAGTAAAACAAACCGCACTTTTATCATCTATTCCTGTCTTATTGCCTATAATTATCGAATTTTATGCCTTATTTTTACGACAACCAGTAGATATTACGTATTTTCCGTTAGCTTTTTTAACTGCTCAATTACTTTGTTCCATAGTATTTATGCAAGGGCAAATTTGCTTAGGACAACGAGGGCGTTTAACTATTGCTCAGAGTTTTTTTGGGGTTTATTGGGTAGTAACTGGGATTATCGGTTTATTGGGGTCCCACCAAATTGCAATGTTATCTATGAGCATTTGTGGGCTATTAATGACCATTATTGCCTTAAAACAACCAAAAGAAGATGATGAGTTACGTAATAAACGTTTATTATTCGGTGTGATGTTTGGATTGATTGGTGTGGTTATTTACCTGTTTTTGCTGATAAATCGTCCCCTATCGTATGCCATTATTTATAGCCCGTTTGCTCAACTATTAATTGGCGTGATGTTAGCAAATTTTGCTTTAGTTATCTCGCGTAACCGCTTGCAAGGTTTTATTGCCTTATTGCCGTTTGTTATGTCAGTTTTACTATTGCTAAATATCATTACTGTGTTAATTTTTATGGCAATTACAACCAGCCAAAGTGCGGTGCTTTTTACGAATTATTTTGCACTTCTAGTTTACTTTATTTCGCACTTGGTTTTAATGGCAATTTTGGCAATACATATTATTAGAAAAATAAAATTGAGCTATCAAACACAGGTGGTTTTATTGTTTATTGCCTTATTTTTACCGATTTGGTCTATCTTGGCGTATATTTAGTTATGTTTAAGAAATTTCTTATTTTCCCTGCAATCCTGATTATTACTGCCTTAGCGGTAGGGCTATTAGCCATATCACCAAGCAATGTTGAGTGGGCGGTAAATTATTTTCTAGGGCAAGAAATTTCCATTAAAATTGCGGAAAAAACAAAAGTGTCAGCAACTGATGCTAATCTTAGTTCTTTTATTGTTAACCTAAATAACCCGACTAATTGCCCTTTAGTGCAGTTAGAAAATATACAGGTCAAATGGTGGGATTCTCGATCTTTGCGAGCGGAAAAAGCGATTGTGGATTATGCTTGTATCTTACAAATTCCTACGTCAGATGAACAAACAGAAAGTCAACTGGATTTAACCGCACTATTAGCTAGTTTACCCGACATGGATATTGAAATTGCCGATTTGCAATTTATTAATACAGAAGAAGTGACTTCACCAGTAGTTCAACAGTTATTGCAAAGTCGATTATCAACCAAGGTTATTTATCAGGGGCAAAAACTTACTCTGGAAGCAATGGGAAATGAAGCAGAAAACAATCTTTTTCAATTAAATGCAACACTAGTAAATCAACAATTAACGGGTAATTTAAGCTATCAACCGCAAGCAGAACAACAGCATCAGTTAGATTTTCAGACAACATTACAGCACAACCTGTTTGATATACCTAAGCAAGGTAAATTAAATTTACATTGGCAACGTGATGATTTGCCATTAAATAAGGCAAATTTATCATTACAATGGCAAGATAATCAGGGCGAGTTAATATTACAAGATATAGAGCATCAACAACAGATTTTGAATGTACCTTTTAGCGTAACGGAAAATCAGCTACAAATTGAAAAAAGTCAGTTTTATTGGGATATATCTGCATTAGAACAACCTATGCGAGGTGTAGTAAATTTAACGCTAAGAAAAAGCAGTGAGAATTGGCTACCTCTTGATCTGGATATGCGTTTAAGCCTATT
The DNA here is from genome assembly GCF_042485795.1 of Lonepinella sp. MS14435. Lineage (GTDB taxonomy): Bacteria > Pseudomonadota > Gammaproteobacteria > Enterobacterales > Pasteurellaceae > Lonepinella. The sequence continues at coordinate 1,927,829 of NZ_CP169368.1, read as the reverse complement.
TTCTTCAGGTGAGGCTGGTAAAGGCAATATCGTTATTTATGGTACAAACGGTACTATCGGTAAAGAAAAAATAAACATTCCTTTACAAGCACATGGCAATGTTAAATATGATCAATCTATTGCCTACGTTGATGCAGTATTTGATGTGCGAGGTGATGAAAATGATCTGTTTGCCTTGTTTAAAGAAAAATCTACTTTACGCGTTAACTGGAAAGAACCTGATGCTAACATGAATGTACGAGTGCCTTTAGCGGATGTGATTATTGGAAAATACGGTGTTGGAGGGCGATTACAGGCGTTTTTACAAGGTAACACGGCTCAATTTGCGGACCTTGATTTACATTTAGATGGGCAAGCGAATCAATTTATTGCAGGCGTAACCTCTTTATTTTCTTTACGTACTACCGCTATCTGGCGAAATGGTGAGATATTAAGTAGCGATGATAGCAACTGGTGGAAATGGAATTTCAAAGGCAAAGCAACAGTTAAAGCATTAAAGAGTACGATTAATGTTAATGGAAAAGGTGCATGGCAGTCAGATCGGGTAGAAATCCAACAACTTCAAGCCAATATGGGACAGTTCCATACATCGGGTATTCATGTACCGAAAATTGATCTGAGCTTAAAAGATACACTCCGTTGGTATTATGAGGAACACAAACTACAAGGGTTATTGCAAGCAAAAATTCCAGAAGTTCGGCTAGATTATGGCGGTCATTTGCTTAATCCAATATTGGATCTTGGTATTGATGGGACGCATATCAAAGATTTTAATTTATCAGGTAATATGACGGCTGGAAGTTTAGGTCCGATAAAATTATTTGCTCATTATCGTCATGATGAATTGGTGGGACGAGTTTATTGGTTGGAACAATCAGCGAAAGTGTTCCAACCGTTATTTCCACAGAAATGGGAATGGGAAATTTTGAAAGGCACCATTAAAGGACAAACAGATTTTGATGTGAGTACTGAACGTGGCTTACAAATGGGCGGACATTTTTCCATTCATCAGGGTGAAATTGTGTTTCCAGATGGTGAATTACGCGGCATAGCCTTTGCTTTACCTTATCGTTATGTTAATGATAGGGTGGAATTAGTGAAAAATCCTGTTCAGGTGTCGATAAATTATTTAAAATCAGGGGTATTAGTTGCAGAAAATTTAAGTGTAAAAGTGCAAGGTTATTATCCTTATACGAAAAAGCGACCACTAACTTTAAGTGAGCTAAAATTAAATATGTTGGGTGGCGAAGTAAGCGTTAATAAATTTGCTTTACCGCAACAAAAAATTGCCAATGTACAATTACATGATATTGATTTATCACAGGCTTTGACCATGGCAGAATATACGCAAGTGGGATTAACTGGTCGAGTGAATGCTACTTTTCCATTTTGGTTAGAAAATGCAAATTGTATAATTTGTCATGGTGAAATTACCAAAACAGACAACCAAGATGTGAATTTAAAATTAGGACCAGAGCTGGTGAAAGGGTTAAAATCAGGGGGACTAACTGAGGGGATTTTAGCAGATGTAGTCAGTGAAATGAATTTGCAGAATTTAACTGCTAGCGTCAATCTTGAACCCAATGGAATGTTAAAATTATCTTCAAATATAAAAGGTTATAACCCGACTAAAAGAAACAAAAATCCAATTACGTTGAATTATAATCATCAAGAAAATGTATATGAATTGTGGAATATGATTAATTACGGTTCAACATTTGAACAAAATTTAGAATACGACCTTTATCAAAAGTTAAATAAATGATGAAAAAAATAATGAAATTCACACCGCACTTTATATTAATCAGCTTAGTGGGATTAACTGCTTGTACTCCAACAGTACAACTAGAAACACCCAAAGAGGGGATTACGATTAATATGAATGTAGTGGTTGATCATAAAATTAACGTGGAAATGGACGATACAACCAAGAAAGCTATTGAAAAATAACCCCTATTAAGCCAGAAATTTTGCTAAACTAGGGAAAATTTAAGGAAATTATTATGCACTGTCCTTTTTGTTCCGCAGAAGATACTAAAGTCATTGATAGCCGTTTGGTGGCGGAGGGTTATCAAGTTCGTCGTCGTCGTGAATGTATTAAATGCCATGAACGCTTTACGACCTTTGAAACTGCCGAACTTATTGTACCTCGGGTCATAAAAAAAGACGGCTCCAGAGAACCCTTTGATGAAATTAAACTTCGCCATAGTATTCAACATGCAGTGGGTAAACGCCCAGTGAGTGAAGATGATGTAGAAAAAGCAATCAGTCATATTATTCATCAATTACAAGCCACTGGCGAACGAGAGGTACCAAGTAAATTGGTAGGAAATCTGGTGATGGACGAATTAAAACAATTAGATAAAGTGGCATACATTCGTTTTGCTTCAGTGTATTTAAGTTTTGAAGATATTAACGAATTTTCTGAAGAAATTGATAAAATCAAGGATTTAACCTAATGTTTAGCCAACAAGATCAAGAATTTATGCAACTTGCGTTAGATTTAGCGAAACGTGGGCGTTTTACCACATCGCCTAATCCCTCGGTCGGTTGCGTGTTGGTGAAAAATGGACAAATTGTTGGGCAAGGTTTTCACTTTAAAGCTGGCGAACCCCATGCTGAAGTCATGGCATTACGTCAAGCTGGCGAACAGGCTAAACATGCCACGGCTTATGTTACCTTAGAGCCTTGTTCACATTATGGTCGTACACCGCCTTGTGCCAAAGGATTAATTGAGGCTGGTGTAAGTAAAGTGATTGCTGCCATGTTAGATCCTAATCCGCAAGTCGCAGGACGAGGTTTGCAAATGTTGCAAGATGCAGGCATTGAAACTGCCGTAGGATTATTGCAAGAAAAAGCGGAAAACTTAAATAAAGGCTTTTTATACCGTATGCGAACAGGTTTGCCTTTTGTGCAACTGAAATTGGCAATGAGCTTAGATGGGCGTACAGCAATGGCGAACGGGGAAAGTAAATGGATTACAGGTGAATTAGCTCGCTCAGATGTGCAACAAGCAAGAGCCAAAGCCTCAGCGGTGTTATCTACTTCTGCTACTGTAATCGCAGACGATCCCAGTTTAAATGTGCGTTGGCAACAACTACCAGCGAAGATTCAACAAGAATATGCTATCGAAGATTTACGTCAACCGATTCGTATTATTGTGGATTTTCAGCATAAAATATTACCTAGTCATCAGCTTTTCAGAACCAACTCGCCAGTGTGGTTAGTGAGTGATAAGGTACGTGATTTATCAAATTATCCCGATTTTTGTCAGCATATTCAGTTAAAAATTGCCGAAAATCAGACCGCACTTCCAGCTTTAATGCAAGAGCTTGCTAATCGTCAAATTAATAGCCTGTGGGTTGAGTGTGGAGCGACCTTTGCAGGGGCGTTAATTGAACAAAATTTAGTAAATGAACTGATTGTTTATATTGCCCCTAAATTATTGGGGGATCAAGCTCGTGGATTATGTAAATTACCTCATCTTCATCAACTGGCAGATGCACCGCAATGGCAATTACAATCCGTTGAACAGATAGACAGTGATTTAAAAACCATTTATCACCGAACATAATAGGAACAGCATTTATGATAAAGAAATTATTACAATCTGCGTTAATTGGCTTAGTATGTGCTGGTTTGATCTTGTTTGTGATTCCTAAATTTACTGGCGGCAACGCATTGAAATTAACCAGCGAAGTCATGTCCTTTAAAGACGCAGTGCGGATCGCCTCCCCAGCGGTGGTTAATGTGTATAACCAAACTTTTACCAGTAATTCCAATTTAGATGCTGGAGAGGTATCTACTCATAATCTGGGTTCTGGCGTGATTATGAGTAAAGATGGCTATATTCTGACCAATAAACATGTTATTCAAAATGCGGATCAAATTATTCTGGCTTTGCAAGATGGACGGGTATTTGAAGCTAATCTGATTGGTTCAGACAGTTTAACCGATCTTGCGGTATTAAAGATTCGAGCTGATAAGTTGGCAACGATTCCACAAAATCCTGAACGTCAAGTTCATGTTGGAGATGTAGTTTTAGCGATTGGTAATCCCTATAACTTAGGGCAAAGCGTTTCACAAGGAATCATTAGTGCGACAGGTCGAAATGCGGTGGGGGAAACTGTGGGGCGCCAAAATTTCATTCAAACGGACGCATCTATTAATCGTGGTAATTCAGGCGGAGCATTAATTAATTCTTTAGGGGAATTAGTTGGAATTAGTACATTAAGTATTGGTAAAGATGCCACAGAAATTGCAGAGGGACTAAGTTTTGCAATTCCCATCGAAATTGCTAATGATGTGATGAAAAAAATTATCCGTGATGGTCGAGTTATTCGTGGTTATTTTGGGGTACAAAGCAATATTTTGTTTAGTAATGGACAAAATGATGCGGCTAGTACAGGTATTTTAATTGAAAATGTGGTAACTAATGGACCCGCCGCCAAAGCAGGTATTCAAGCTGGAGATGTGATGTTGAAATTTAATGATGTGGTCGCTAATTCTCCAGATCAAATAATGCAAGTAATTAGCAATACTAAACCGAATACGCAAGTAAAAGTGGTGATTTCTCGTTTAGGTCGAATTTTTGAATTGCCTGTAACAATAGAAGAATATCCAGTAAATTAAGGAACGAGGGATCATGAACAGCAAAATAAAGGGGATAAAATTTACCACATTATTTATTATGGTAATTTTCAGCCTAATTTGCTTGTTTGCTTGCGAACCCAACAAACCCAAGCAAACACCGATTAAACCATCTTTGCCACCAACAACCCAAATAGAAAATCCATCAACTTATCAAGCTGAGATATTAACACGAGGGGTTTATGATGATTTTATTTTACACCCTGAAAAAATTCAGCAACCTGAGCAAGCTGCACTGTTACGAGATTTATTTGAGGGCTTAGTGATTTATGATCCGCAAGGTAATATTACCGCAGGTGTAGCGGAAAGCTGGAAAAGTGCGGATCAAAAAACATGGATTTTTACTTTGCGGAATAATGCAAAATGGTCAACTGGCGAAAATATTACCGCACAGGATTTTGTACGCAGTTGGCAACAATTAGCGTTGTCGGATAATCCGCAAAAACAATTTTTACGTTATATGAATGTGAAAAATGCTACTGCGGTAATTGAGAAAACTCTACCTGAACAACAGCTTGGCGTGCAAGCCTTGGATGAACATAGGTTACAAATCAGCTTAGATAAATCCACCCCTTATTTACCTAAAATGTTGGTGCATATTGCCTTGTTACCAAATTATTCGAATGTCGATCCACAAGGGCATTTGGTTTCAAATGGGGCTTATCAAATAGCAGAACAGTTTGAGGATTATATTCAATTAAGTCGAAACCCTTATTATTGGCATGAAAATAGTCGATCATTTAGTCAAGTGATTTATCAAAGAATGGGTTCCTCACAGGCAAATCGCTCCATTGATATTATTCAAAATGTACAACAAAAAGTGGCGAATACCCATTATTTCCCTCAGCTTTGTACATATTTTTATGAATTTAATTTTCATGATCCGATGCTAAAACAAAAAGCAGTACGCAATGCCTTAGTTTCTATGGTTCCAAGTAATATCTTGCCTCAGTCGCCTTTTATTATGCCAAATAGTATTAATTATTTACCTAATAATATGCAATTTGAGCAGGAACGAGATTTTGAACCTACGCTGGTTGAACAGAAGTTACAGCAAGCAGGTATTACGGAGCAAAAACCTCTAAATTTACGTTTAACCTACGATGATAATGGGTTGCATAAACAAATAGCAGAACATTTAATTCGAGCATGGTCACAGTCAGATTTAATTCGTATGCAGGCGGATCCTGTTTCTTATCAAACATTATTGGAGCAACGAAGTAAAGGGGATTTCCAGATAATCCGTTCAGGTTGGTGTGCTGATTACAATGATCCCTCAGCCTTTTTATCTCTGTTACATTCAAAAAGTGCGGATAATAAAATGGGATTTTCAGATAAAGAAATTGATTTGTGGTTAGAGCAGACCTTAGCAAGTGATATTTCTGACCAAAAAAGCACCGCACTTTATCGCAAAATTATTGAACGGATACAACAAGAAGATGTGGTAGTACCTATTTTTCAATATGCAATGCCGATTAGTATTGCCCCTAGCGTAGCAGGTTATAATCTTATTAACCCGACCAGTGTGATTTATAGTAAAGATCTTTATCGTTTAAATTCGCCTAAAGCAACTGATACAAAGTAATAATTAACGGCATGGTAATCACACAAAGCATCGTACTCACACCATAGATCGCACTGGATTTTTTCGCATCCTTGCCGTGTAGCACAGCAATCTGTGTTACAGTAGCCGCTGCTGGGCTAATGGTGGCTAAGAAACTGATTAACGCAATGGTTTCTCCGTGTTCTACAAGGTTGGCAAAATGTCCTAGTTTAATCACTACCATTAAGCAAAGTGGCACAAAAATTAAGCGTAAAAAGGTGACTAAATAAACCCGTTTCGATGATAAAATACTGCGTAACGGAATACCTGCGATTAGCATACCTGCAATTAACATCGCATTCGGACCGATAAATGACCCGATGGACGACAATGTTCCCACCACAATAGTCGGTAATTTAATCTGAAAAGCAAACAAGGTCGCTCCCACAATAATTGACCAAATATTGATATTTTTTACGATTCTTTTCAGGGAGAAAGATTTTTCTCCACAAATTAAACCACGGCAATGAGTCCAAAATAACACCGTTTGCACCACAATAAAACAAGTGGCATAAATCACCCATTCATCGCCAAACATCGACATCACCAAGGGAATAATCAGATTACCCGAGTTAGAATAAATCGCCGCAGCGTGTTCAACCCCATCTAGCTTAAACACCTTTTTTAGCACCACACCTAAGCTGATTAAAATAATATGCAACAGGATCGCCATTGAAACGGATAACAACAAGCCACGCAACAATTCAGGGCTGTAATCAATTTGGAACGCCTTAATCATCACCGCAGGGCTGATAATATACACCCCGACCACCGAAAGGGGAAAAGTATCTTTCGGTTGCAATAATTTCGACTTTACCAAACCGTAACCCAATAATACAATTAAAGTGAGTTCGGCGATTTTACTGGCTAGAATTAAGGCAATATCCATAGTACGTTTCCGTTGAATGAGTGGGATTTCATAGTACCGATTTTGGCTAAAAATGGAAATAAAAAAATGTGATATTTTGTTATAATGGGAGAAATTTCTGCAAGCCCCCCTCAGTCCTACGGACAGCTCCCCCCGTAAACAGGGGGAGCGAAGATAAAAATTTCCTTCCCTGCTTGAGGGGGAAGTTCCCGAAGAGCGAAGATAAAATTTCCTTCCCCCTGCTTGCGGGGGGAAGTCCCCGAAGGGGGAAGGGGGGCAAAAATAACAGCAAACAAAAAAGGATTACAAATGTCACTACAATTCAACGCCATTGCCCTATTACTGGTCGTACTGATTCTACTCGGCGTACTCAGCCACAACAGCTCAATTACTATTTCTGCCGCTATCTTATTGTTAATGCAACAAACTTTCTTGAGCCAATACATCCCCTTTGTAGAAAAAAATGGCTTAACCATCGGAATTATCATTTTAACTATCGGCGTACTCAGTCCGCTGGTGTCAGGTAAAATTCAATTACCCGATATAAAATCCCTATTAGATTGGAAAATGTTAGTAGCATTGGCAGTGGGAGCATTGGTAGCATGGCTCGGTGGACGTGGGGTCAGTTTAATGGGAACCCAACCGATTTTACTCACGGGCTTATTGATTGGTACCGTGCTAGGCGTGGCATTTCTCGGCGGTATTCCAGTCGGTCCCTTGATTGCAGCAGGGATTTTATCTCTATTAATTGGGGTAAAATAAATCATGAAACCAAACAAAACCCCATTAAATCCCTTGCAAAAAACCTTATTTCACCAACTCAAGGACGTTATGATCCTTGACGAACGGAAAATTGCCGCACGCATTAAGGGCATTGCTCAAATTAAAAATGAACAAAGCCAACAAGCCGTGGCGGCTGAAATTCAAAGCCAAATTCAACAGGCACAAGAACGTTTAAATCAACGTAAAAGTGCGGTGAAAAATCCGATCGTTTTTGCCGAAAATTTACCTGTCAGCCAACGCAAAGCGGAAATTCAACAATTAATTCGTGAAAATCAAGTAGTGGTGATTGCAGGCGAAACGGGATCGGGCAAAACCACGCAATTACCGAAAATGTGTTTAGAACTGGGTTTAGGCAAAAAAGGCTTGATTGGACACACACAGCCACGCCGTATTGCGGCCCGTTCAGTGGCGGCTCGTATTGCGGAAGAATTGCAAACTGAACTCGGCAGTATTGTCGGTTACAAGGTTCGCTTTAACGATCAAATCAGCGAGCAAACCCAAATTAAGCTGATGACAGACGGGATTTTGCTGGCGGAGATTCAAACCGATCGCTATTTAAATCAATATGATACACTCATTATTGATGAAGCCCACGAACGCAGCCTTAATAACGATTTTATTCTCGGTTATTTAAAGCAACTCTTGCCACGCCGTCCTGATTTGAAAGTGATTATCACGTCCGCCACCATTGATGTAGAACGCTTTTCTAAACATTTTAACAATGCCCCGATTTTAGAAGTATCAGGGCGAACCTATCCAGTGGAAGTGCGTTATCGTCCAATGTTAGACAATGATGAAGAAGATCAATTACAGGGCATTGCTAACGCGGTAGATGAGCTACAAGCCGAGGGCAGAGGCGATATTCTGATCTTTTTAAACGGCGAGCGAGAGATTCGGGATACGGCGGAAATGTTGCAAAAACAAGATCTTCGCCATACGGAAATTTTGCCCTTGTATGCACGTCTGTCCGCCCAAGAACAAAATAAAATCTTCCACCCGAGCGGACAGAATCGTATTGTATTGGCAACCAACGTGGCGGAAACGTCCTTGACTGTGCCAGGGATCAAATATGTGATCGATCCTGGGACGGCTCGCATTTCTCGTTATAGCTACCGCACCAAAGTGCAACGCCTACCCATTGAGCCGATTTCGCAAGCGTCTGCCAATCAACGCAAAGGGCGTTGCGGTCGGGTGTCAGAGGGGATTTGTATTCGCCTGTATTCGGAAGAGGATTTCAACAACCGCCCTGAATTTACCGATCCTGAAATTTTACGCACTAATTTAGCCAGCGTGATTTTGCAAATGACGGCGTTGGGCTTGGACGATATTGATGCTTTTCCTTTTGTGGATGCCCCTGATAAACGCCATATTCAAGACGGCATTAAATTGTTGGAAGAATTGCAAGCCTTTGAATGGCGAAAAACCAAATTTGGCGAAAAACGCTTTTTAACCCAACAAGGTAAACAGCTCGCCCAGTTGCCAGTGGATCCCCGCCTTGCCAAAATGCTCTTAACAGCGGTAGAACAGGGTTGTTTGCACGAATTAATGATTATTGTGTCCGCCTTGTCTATTCAAGATCCCCGAGAGCGACCGCAGGAAAAACAACAATCCGCTGATGACAAACATCGCCGTTTTGCCGATAAAAAATCCGATTTTATGGCGTGGCTGAACCTGTGGAATTATATTCAAACCAACCAAAAAGAGCTGACCAAAAACCAATTTCGCCGTTTATGCCAAAAGGATTTTCTCAATTATTTGCGGATTCGGGAATGGCAGGATATTTATCATCAAATCAGAACCCAAGTGCGAGAATTGGGCTTGCCGATCAATTCGGAAGCGGCAAAATATCCGCAAATTCACACCGCACTTTTAAGCGGTTTGCTGTCGCATATCGGTCTGAAAGATAATGAAAAAAGCCAATATTTAGGGGCAAGAAATGCGCATTTTGCGATTTTTCCTAATTCGGTATTGTTTAAAAAACAGCCGAAATGGGTAATGGCAGCGGAGCTAGTGGAAACGTCTAAACTCTGGGGGCGAATGGTTGCGGAAATCGAGCCAGAATGGATTGAGCCACTTGCCAAACATCTCAGTAAAAGCAGTTATTCCGAACCCCGTTGGTCAAAATCCCGTGGGCAAGTGATTGCCGATGAAAAAGTGAGCCTGTATGGCGTGCCGATTGTGGCAAGTCGCCCTGTGAATTTTAGCCAAATTGAACCGCAAACTTGCCGTACGATTTTTATTCAATCCGCACTGGTGGAGGGGGATTGGAACACTCGCCACAAATTCTTTTTTGCCAACCAAAAATTAGTGCGTGAAGTGGAAGAGCTGGAGCATAAATCCCGCCGCCGTGATATTTTGGTGGACGACCGCACTTTATTTGAGTTTTACGATGAACGCATCGGGGCGGACGTGGTGTCGCAGAAACATTTTGACAGTTGGTGGAAAACCGCCAGCCAAAAAGATCCTGATTTGCTCAATTTTGAAAAATCGTTCTTGATGAATGATGATGCACAAAAAGTGAGCCAACTGGATTTCCCGAATTTCTGGCAACAGGGCAATATTAAGCTCAAACTGACTTATCAATTTGAACCAGGGACGGACGCAGACGGCGTGACGGTACATATTCCATTGCCGTTGCTCAATCAAATTGAAATGACAGGGTTTGACTGGCAAATCCCAGGTTTACGCCAAGAATTGATTATCGCTTTAATCAAAGCCTTGCCGAAAACGCTCCGCCGCAATTTCGTGCCAGCCCCCAATTATGCCGAAGCGTTTTTAGGGCGAGTAACCAATTTTGATAAGCCATTGACGGAAACCTTAAGCCACGAGTTCCGCCGAATGACAGGTGTATCCGTTGAACCTGAGCAATGGAATCTTGAACAAATTGCACCGCACTTAAAAATGACCTTCCGTGTGGTGGACGACAAAGGCAAAAAAATTGCCGAAAGTATGAATTTAGATCAGCTTAAATTTGATCTCAAAGATCGGGTGCAAGCCAGCATTTCCGCCGTGGCAGATGATGGCATTGAGCAATCAGGGATTCATATTTGGAATTTTGACCAACTTCCGCAATGTTATGAGCAGAAAAAACAAGGGTTTACGGTCAAAGCCTTTCCTGCTATTACGGACGAAAAAGATGCCGTGGGGATTAAATTATTTGAAACCGAATACGAGCAAAGCGTGGCAATGCAGCAGGGGTTACGCCGTTTAATTTTGCTCAACGTGCCATCACCGATCAAATATTTACACGAAAAATTACCCAACAAATCCAAACTGGGGCTATATTTCACCCCGTTCGGCAAAGTGCTGGAATTAATTGATGACTGTATCGCCTGCGGTGTGGACAAGCTAATCGCTGATTTTGGCGGTTTTGTGTGGAATGAAACGGATTTTGATAAATTGCGAGATTTCGTGCGAGAAAATCTCAACGATATTACCGTGGACATTGCTCAACAGGTAGAACGCTTGCTCACGCTCACCTTTGAAATCAACAAACGCCTAAAAGGCAAAATGGATTTCACCCAAGCCTTTGCCTTGTCTGATATTAAAGCTCAACTGAACGGTTTGATTTATCAGGGTTTTGTGGAAAAAACAGGCTACGCTCGCTTGCCCGATTTACAGCGTTATCTCCAAGCCATAGACAAACGCCTAGACAAACTCACCCAAGACACCAACCGAGATCGGGCGGCAATGCTGAGAGTAGAACAATGCCAACAAGCCTACAATCAGCTGTTAGCAAAACTGCCAAAATCGAAACCGCACTCCGCAGAAGTGTTGGAAATTCGCTATATGATTGAAGAACTTAGAGTGAGTTTGTTTGCTCAACAGTTGGGGACGAAATACCCGATTTCGGATAAAAGGGTGTTGAATATTATTAATGAGATGTAGCAAGTTTGTTTATACACAAGAAGACGGAAAAATTTGTGTATGATAAAATAACGCACACAAGAAATGCAGAAAACTTGTGTGTGTTATGTTAATATACACAAAAAATCACAAAAACTTGTGTACGTTAGGATGCTATACACAAGAAGTGAGAAAGATGTGTGTATGTTATAGCGAGAGAGGTAAGAATGAATATGGAAAATAGCTATCAAATTCCCGATCTTTTTGCTTTAGGTGAGGTGGAAACCAAAGCGGTATTAAAAGCAACGAATCAGGCTCATCAGGCATTAGGTGAACTAAAAGGGCTGGTGCAAACGATCCCGAATCAGCATATTTTGTTGGGGACATTGCCATTGCAAGAAGCAAAAGAAAGTTCTGAAATTGAGAATATTATCACCACGCAAGATGATTTGTATCAAAGTAATTTTTCAACCCAACAATTTGCCACCGTTGCCGCTAAAGAAGTGCATCATTATGCACAAGCAATGCGATTGGGATTTGATGCAGTTAAATCTAACGGATTGATTACGTTGAATTTAATTAAAGATGTACAAGCTGTTTTAGAAGGTAATAACGCAGGTTTTCGCCAACAACAGGGAACAGGTTTAGTGAATCAACAGACGAAAAAAATCGTTTATATGCCACCGCAAACGTTAGGTTTGATTGAGCAATATATGGCAAATTTAGAGCAATTTATTAACGATTCCGAACAAATAGATTACGATCCTTTGGTAAAGATGGCATTAATTCATCATCAATTTGAGAGTATTCACCCGTTTTATGACGGCAATGGACGAACAGGGCGAATAATCAATATTCTGTATTTAATTCAACAAGGTTTATTGGATACACCAATTTTATACCTTTCCCGTTATATCAATCACAACAAAAGCGAATATTACCGCTTATTGCAAGCAGTGCGAGAGGATAAACAGTGGGATAATTGGTTGGTGTTTATGCTCAATGGTATTGCGGAAACGGCGAAACAAACCGTCATATTAGTGACGAAAATCAAAGCATTAATGCAACAGCACAAGCAAAAGATTAGGGCAAATTTGCCAAAAGTCTATAGCCACGAACTTATTAATAATTTATATAAACACCCTTATACCAAAATTGATTTTGTTGCCGAAGACTGCCAAATTCACCGCAACACGGCAGTGAAACGGTTAGATGAGCTGGTTCAGTTAGGTGTTTTGCAGAAAGTGAAAATTGGCAAAGAGAATTTTTATATCAATGTGGATTTGTATCATTTGTTAATGGAACAATAAAGTTGGGGACGAAGTATCCGATTTCGGATAAAAGGGTGTTGAATGTGATTGGGGAGCAATAAGCTCCCCGAATTACGAAATGTTTTATATGAATTTAAGGTTAGTCGGAAATTTTTTCCCTGTTTGTCATACCGCAAAAGCTGGTAATCCAGTCCATTCTTTTGCCGTTTTCACTTTTTCAAGGCTTTGTTGATATTTTATATTGTTATTGAGTTCCCATAAATCCACGTTATTTTGCAAATTAAGCCAAAATTCCGCTGTGGTATCAAAGACTTTAGCCAATTTCATTGCCATTTCTAAGCTAATTTTAGACTTGTTATTTACAATGGCACTGACAGTATTACGGTGAACATCAAGCATATCCGCCAAATCACCAATTTTAAGATTTAATGGTGCTAAAAATTCTTCTTGTAAGATTTCACCTACGGGAGTGGGTTTGCGTTGGGTCACATACATAGTATTCTCCTATAAATCGTAATGATGAGGATCTAAATAGAGATGAGTAATCTCATTATTTTCAAATTTAAAAATCAGTCGATATTGCTTATTCACCCGAATGGAATACATTTTATTTTCTTTCGGCTCAAGTAATTCAAGGCGATTCGCTGGCGGTGAACGTAAGTCGTTTAGATTTTCCGCAGCATTAATCATATCCAATTTTCGTGCCAATACCTTTGTTAAATTCGCAGGAATTTTACTATGACTTTCACCGTATTGAAAAAAACGGTAAAGGTAATTATCACGAAAATGAATGGATGTGAGATTAAACATTTTTGCCTTGATATTGATTGATATGGTGCTATTGTAAAATAAATAAATACACAGTGCAAGTGTGCATATTCTTTGAGCAAAAGGAATGTATTCCTTTTTACTTACTCTTGACAGAGTAAGTAAACATCATTGCATATTTATTTGTCTAGTGGCTGGGGACAAACCCCCCTATTTTGGATAAAATGGCGTTGTGAATGATTAACGAAATTTAGAGGAAAATATGTCTAAAAAAAGCCTAGACACAGCGTTGTTAGCCATTGAAGTATTATGCAATATTCCAAAAAGCAGAAAAATCGACAGTCAAGAATTACAACAAAAATTGGCAGATGCGGGTTATGTACGTGATAAACGCTCAATTCAACGCTTGCTTAAAGTGTTGGCAGAACATTTTGATATTGAAGTGGATGACCGTTCTAAACCCTATGGTTATTGCTGGAAGAAAAATTCCAATGGCTTAAATATTCCTAGCTTAAGTCCACAACAAGCCCTTGTGTTACGCCTTGCCGAAGAACAGCTTAAAACCTTGTTGCCTGCTAATATTATGCGCTCAATGCAAGGCTTTTTTGAGCAAGCTCGTTCGCAGTTGAGTGGCGATAATAAAAAGTTGGAAAAACAATGGTTAAACAAAGTCGCCATTGCTCCCACTAGTCAACCGCTTTTGCCAGCCAAAGTGAGCGGCAAAATTTTTGACACCATTAGCACCGCACTATTTGAAAATCGCTATTTGATGGTGAATTATCAAGGGCAATATCGCTCTCATCAAGCCAAAATAATGCCCTTAGCCTTGGTGCAACAGGGGGCGAGTAGCTATTTAGTGGCACGTTATCAAGACGATGACACGCCAAAACATCTTGCACTGCATCGCATTAAATCCGCAGAGCTTTCCACGATGTTTTTTGATCGTCCGACCGACTTTGTATTGAAAAATTATGTGAATGATGCTCATTTTGGCTTTGGCAACGGCAAACTCATTCAACTGCGATTTTCGGTGGCTCGTTATGCAGGCTTTCATTTAACCGAAACGCCGTTATCAGCAGATCAACAAATTTTGGAACAATCCGATCAACATTATCGTTTTCAAGCCACGGTGGTGGATAGCGAAATGCTGGATTGGTGGCTGGCGAAATTTGGGGAGGATATTTGGGATATTGAGAAAATTGAAATTTGATAATTTTTGCGACATAGATTGTCGTTAACAAGTATATAATAACATTGAATATTAAGCTATAGTTTAAGGAGAACCAAGCAATGGAACTAAAAGAGATAGTGACTTTCTTACGCCATTATTACCAACAATATACTGAAATAAAGCAGAAACAGCAGAAAACCGCATTGTATGATGCGAATGCTTTTAATCCACTTCGTTTTCTTCGTACAGATGAAATGGGATTATCTGCGATTTTGGCTTTTTTATTAGATCCAAACGAAACTCACGGGCAACAAGATTTATTTCTCAACAGCTTTTTGAAATATTCACACCTTGCAACATTTTTAGCCTATGACAGAGTTGACGTGGTGACTGAACAAAGTACCGCAGAGAACCGCAGACACGATATTTTTATTCAAGGTTATTTAAATAATGAAATAAAATGGATTATTTCGATTGAAAATAAATTGAGAGGTGCAGTAGATCAACCTAAACAAATCCAAGATTATCTAAAGGATATAGGAAATAGGGTAAAGGAGAATTATTGTCTCATTTATTTGCCCAACTATGATAAGGATCCTGATGAGTCATCTCTATCGAAAGAAGAACGGGAAAAATTAAGCAAAGAAAATAAATTCAAAATAATAACACCTACGGATTTAATTCAGTGGCTAGATCAAACCCCCATTATTGCACCACGAATGCAACAGTTTTGTGATGATATAAAACAATTTTTACAACAGGAGTTTTTAGAAATGACAAAAGAAAATAACCAGTTAATTGAACAAATTATCCAAAGTGAACAAGATATAAAAATGACTATTTTACTTGGAGAATTACAGGATTTATTAAAGATAGAGTTAATGAAAAAGTTACGAGAACAATTACAAGGGTTATTTTCAGATGTTTTTCGGATAAATCAATTTGAACCACCTTATTTTGAGAATGTCGAAAAAGGGAAAAGTAAATATTTTTCTATTATAGAGATTAAATCAAACACTAAAAAATATAGCGTAAGAATGGAATTCGATAGATCTAATTATCAAAATCTGTTTTATGGTTTTTATAAGAGATTTAAATTAGAGAATGAAAATGAATTTTATAAAACTAATAAAACTATTTTTGATGAAATAACGGATAAAAATTCTAATGAGTGGTGGTTTTGTTGGAAATATGCAGATACCTCTATTCTAAATTGGAATAAAGAAGTTTGGTCAAAAATCCTAACGGGTGAAATAGCCCAAAAAATTTATAATATGTTGCTTCCTTTAGTGAATAAAATGATAGAGATAGATAATCAACTAAAAGAATGAATATGACTTAAATTTGCGAAGTGCGGTTAAAATATGATTTTTTAACCGCACTTTTCACTTTGAAAAATAATTACATGCGACATATTTTGTCGCAACTGAGACATATAATTTCCATTAAGTAATGTACTTTTAGGAAATAGATATGTGCCATTTTGTTAAATTCTCAGCGATTTATATTAATAAACCGTCCCAATTCATCGAAGGTATTAAATCAATATCCATATTTTGTTTAATGGATATGTCAGCTATTTGGGGGGCAGATATTTGCTTTGTCATTGCGGATACGGATGATCCTTTACTACCAGATTGTATTTCAATGTTAATTCGCCAAAGGATTATACCAATTATTCTACGCCATAAAAATTTTGATGAACTTATGCCAACGATTGAACAAGTTAATCACATTTTTTATAGGGAAGAGAGTGAACAACAAGAAATAATGAGACTACTTGTGGATGTGATTGATAAAAAAGGCGTGATGAGCATTGATTTTAATGATCTATTGAGCGTCATCTCGCCAACTTTAACGTTAAATTATTGTGCTTTTTGTGGCAGTATTGATGATGTGACTGCTGATATAACGCATTATATGGAGTCAATTTTTCCGATTAAATCAGGGCTTTTTGTCGTAGAAAGCAATGAGACAATTGAATTTTTAGGCGTAATGAATATTTTTTCGTTACTGAAGATTTGTCAGAATGATGATTCTGATGTACGGATAAGTCACATATTGAATAACGATCTTAAAATGATAAAAACACATTTAATTTATTTTTAATTGTGCTAATTAAGAGAATCTTTGTATACACAAAAAATGATAGAAATCTGTGTGATGGAATAAAATACCCACTATCATATTTTATACGACATACTTTGTCGCAAAACTCAATAAAATCTTCTTTGAAATATCAACTGCGGTAAAAAAATCTATCATTTTGTACCGCACTTTCCCACAGCAAAGGAGATCATTATGCCAACCTATTCCCTCACTTATTGTCAATCTGCTCAAGGATTTGTTTGCTACGATGCTTTATTAACAGGCGTAGAGCTTTGCCAAGTTTTGAGACGTGAACCGCAAAAAGCGAAAACAGTTACTTTTGAAAAAGAAAATCCGATTATTGCGATTGCGGATGGGCTATCTACCACCCCAAAATGTTTTAAAGCAAGTCGTTATTGGATTGAATGGTTAAAAGATGATTGTACATATTTAACCGACCAATGGATTAGACAAGTATTTGAATATTATTGCAGTTATTTCCCTAAACCTTGGGGAACCACCACCACTTTAGTTTCGGCTCAATTATTTGAAAAAGGTAAAGTGAGAATTTTAAATATTGGTGATAGTCGAGCCTATAAAATTACCGAGCTTGGTGAATTTATTCAATTAAGTTATGACCATACTATACTCAATGAATTATTAACAGCCTATCCAGAAGTTGATCCCAATATTGTATGTGAAGAAATCAAATATATGTTGTCCGATTGTTTGGTTGCCGATAGAGCAGCGAGAAATTTTACTATTTTTAACCAAGAATACCAGCTAAAACCCAATGAAACGCTCTTATTATGTTCTGATGGTCTAACTGCTTTTTTAAAATCCGAACAATTAAGCGAAATTTGGCAGTCCTATTCAACCAATGAGCAGCGTTTGCAAGCCTATCAAGATAAGTTAACTCAGCCAGAAATAAAGGAAGATTTGTCGATTGTGGTATGGACGTATCAAGGATAAAGAAAAAAGGCTCGTATGAGCCTTTATTTTTACTCTATTTATTCGTAATCAAATTCATAAGGGTTTGGAATTTGTCCATTATATAATGCTTTGTAATCTTCCAATGGGAAAAAATAACATTGAAAACGTTTATCAATGGAATTGTCATGTCCATCTTCCCAACGTTCACAAAAAATAGCTAAGGATTTTTCATCAAAATCAATATAAAAAGCATTAGCAGAACCCGACAAAATACCTTCATCAGACATGAAAGGGAAGATTGGAGCAATGGGCACATCAGGCAAATTTTGATTAAACCAATTGAGCAGCATTTCTTCTTCTTTTTCATGGTCTTCTTGTTTGAATTTAATGAAATAAAGATCGCGTTGTTTGTGATAGAAATAATCACTGATTGTTCAAATGATCATAGGCATAGATTTTCTCCTTAGTTAATTGAATGAGTGATAGTATATCGCTTTATGCGACAAACTGTGTCGTATGATAAAAATCTTTTTGTAGAACGCATGCGACATAAATTGTCGTCAATCTTCTTATAATTCCTATTAAGATGATGAAATTTCATTTTTAATTGAGATTTAAAACTCATTTATGAATGGTGATAACAAATAAGGAGTTTATGATGACAACGCAATATCAATTACAACCCAGTTCCCTTTCTCTTTATAGCCAAAAAATGATTTTACGTTATTTGCTAGATAGTAATGCGTGGCGATTTTTTATTGAAAAGAAAGGTTGGTCAGATAGTGATTTAGCCTTTGCACTAGGTATGCCTGAAGAATTGGATATTGAGTTTTCCGATGAAATTGCTGAAAGACAATTTAAAGAAAATAGTTTCAAACAATTATTAATTCAGCGTTATCAACAAATTCAGCAACAACAAGATGATGAAGAACAGTGGAAAATGTTGGATAAAAATATTGCTTTTTTGACTGATTTATTAAATTTATCTGATGTGGAGCAAGCCGTATTGCATTTGGCAACACATCTTGAATTAGAAAATGAGTTAGTTTTGGCAATGAATTTATCTCGCCGCCGAGATTTAAATTTGAGTGAATGTTTGGATATTATGTCGAAAGTATTGAATGTAAATAAACAAGCATTAAAGGGGGTGGTAAAGAAAAATGCCAAATTATTTAGTTATGGTATTTTAGAACGAGCCCATTATTGTAATGAAGTGAAGGACTTTATTCGTTGGGAAGGTATGTTGGATATTCACGAGTTTACCTATTTTGAAATAGATTGTAATCTTTTATTATCTCGTTGTTTACAAGAAAGTGCTAAGCCGAAATTAACCTTTGCTCAATTTGAGCATATTAGTGAATTTAAACAGCAACTTTTAGATTATTTAACACCTAACATTATCAACAAACAACGTGGAATGAATATTCTCATTCACGGTAAAGCTGGTGTAGGTAAAACAGAATTTGCTTCTTTATTAGCCCAACAATTAGGTGTGACTTGTTATACCCTTAGCCCTGAAGATCGAGATGGCGATATTATTGATGGGGAGCAACGTTTAAATAATTGCCGTTTAGCTCAACGTTTATTAGAAACCGCCGAACAAAAAGCGATGATTATTTTTGATGAAGTGGAAGATGTGTTTTATGGCGGCTTTTTTAATCCGTCGGTGGCACAATCCCATAAAGCGTGGGTTAATCAGTTATTAGAAAATAATTTGACGACGATGATTTGGTTGTCCAATAATATTCAAGGCATTGATCCTGCTTTTTTACGCCGTTTTGACTTTATTTTTGAAATGCCAGATTTACCAATTAAAAATAAAGAAAAACTGATTTTAGAAAAAGTCGGGGATAAATTATCGCCTGCTTATGTTCATCATTTTGCGGTGCAAGATGCGATTTCACCAGCGTTGATTGATAAAGGCTTTACGATTATGAATCAGCTTGCAGCACATCAAGATAAAATTGATGGCAAGGTGGCAATCAACTGGTTTAATCAAACGTTACAAGCACAAGGCTATAAAAAAATTGAGCCGTTAAACCAAAGTGCGGTGCATTATTCTTTAGATTTTATTGCTTGTACGGACAATATTCATCAAATTAGCCAAGGTTTACAACAACATAAACGGGGGCGAATTTGTTGCTATGGTCCAGCAGGGACGGGCAAAACGGCGTGGGCAAAATGGTTAGCGGAGCAAGCGGCGTTGCCCTTGTTGCAACTCAATGGGTCGGATTTACTCGATCCTTATGTGGGCGGAACGGAGCAGAAAATCGCCCGTGCATTTAACAAAGCCAAGGAAAATAATATGCTATTGGTGTTAGATGAAGTGGACAGTTTTTTATTTGACCGAAATGGGGCGGATCGCAGTTGGGAACGCTCAATGGTGAATGAAATGCTCACCCAAATTGAGAAATTTGATGGCTTGTTGGTAGTGTCCACCAATTTAATGGACAGTCTTGATCCTGCGGTGCTACGCCGTTTTGATCTCAAATTGAAGTTTGATTATTTAACTCAAACGCAAGTTTGCGAATTGGCGAAATGTCAGGCGGAAAATCTCGGGATTGTCTTAAATGAACAAGATTTTATGCGATTAGCCGAGATTGATTATTTGACTGCTGGGGATTTTGCCGCCGTAGCTCGCCGTCATCAGTTTTCGCCTTTTGAAAATGGGGAAACTTGGGTGATGGCGTTGACGAAAGAATGTGAATTAAAGCCCGTGGTGAAAGGTCAGGTAAAAATGGGGTTTTAGTCTTATTCATTTTGTGACATACATCAAGAAACTGAAATATTATCCTTTTGATTTGCCTCATTATGGCACATAATAGCAGTTGTTTTTTATA